>CAMVAI010000062.1 GCA_947165435.1 uncultured Prevotella sp. | reverse complement strand
AGAGGCCACTGGTGATCGTGGAGAGGCCACTGGTGATCGTGGAGAGGCCACTAATAATTACATTTTACCAAATTATTAATTCATATTTCGCAATAAATCCTTGGCAACAGAGATGCGCAAGTTTTTTCGGCAAATCTTTTGCTTATGTCAGCAGATTATTGTATCTTTGCAAATGTCAAAGATATAATTGCTAAAGACATGTACGATCAGATTCGAGGCGATGCCCTCTTTATCCTGCTTTACGGAGCAGTGATGGCTATGTCCGTCATTGCTGGCTGCTATTTGCTGTTCCGCCGGTCCAACGCCATTGCCCCTGACGTGACGCCACCCATACGGCTGCGACGGTGGACAGGACTGTTCTTTGTCTCTATCGCCTTGAGCCATGCGTGGTATATTCCGATATTTTTCCTCACCTCAAGCGAGGACATCACGCAATGCGACCTTATCGGCGGACTGCTCGATAGCGTGACTCTTTTCCCGCTGGCAATCATCGTGCTGTTCGTCATGCTGCAGGACAGTCGGCGACCATTGTGGCCTGTCGTTGTGATGATGGCGCCCGTCGTCGTCTGTTCTGTGCTGAGTGCTGCTACCAGCAGTTATGCCCTGATGCCTATGTTGCATGCCTATTCCCTGCTGATGAGCATCGGCGTCATCATGTATATGGTGTGGGCTACGCGCCGATACGGGCACTGGCTTCGCGACAACTTTGCCGACCTGGAGCACAAGGAGGTGTGGCAGATTCTACTGGTGCTGGGCATCACGCTGCTGGTATTCGCTATCTATGTGTCCACCTGCGAAGGCACCATCTACCTGTACGCGATGCAGGTGATTTGCGTCGCACTCGTTTGCTTCCTCCTATGGCGGGTGGAGACGCTCAGTGACCTGGGCGTCCAGGTTGCTCCTGCCGAAGGCAAGGTCAATGACTGTCAATCGTCCAAAGACCTTCCGCAAGCAACTCTCGATCGCTCGAACATGGTCGCTTTGCCTACAAAGAACATTGAGCAATTGCTTCAACGACACTGCATAGACACCCAACTCTACCTGCAGCACGACCTGAGCCTTCTGCAACTTGCCAAGGCCGTTGGCACCAACCGCTGCTATCTCAGCCAGTATTTCTCCAGTCTGGATATGAATTATAATACCTATATCAACGATTTGCGCATCAACCATTTTGTTGGCCTCTATCGCGAGGCTTTAGACACTCAGCGTTCTTTCACCGTCCAGCAGTTGGCTTTAGAGAGTGGCTACCGCAGTTATACCACATTCAGCGATGCTTTTAAACGCAAGATGGGTCTATCGGTGAGATCCTGGATGAAGAGCTTGGAGAACCCTAAAGTTACGAAATCTGCAAAATAAGTTACGGAATCTGCAAGAATCTGACCCGCAAGCCAATGATGTCATCATGGCTTGCGGGATTTTTGTTACTTTTGCAAGCGTAAGACTACAATATGTCTATTCCAAAAAATAATTTAAATATGGCAACACGAAAAATAAAACGAACGTATGAGCAGCCACGGACGCTGGTCGTGGAGGTGCAGGCGACGTGCCCTTTGCTGGCAGGCAGCAATCAGCTGAACATGACGAACACCAGCAACTGGCAGGAAGGGGATGACCCACAGAATAATGATGAAATCGAAATCTTTTTCTGAACATAAAACAATATAACGATGAGACTACAAAAACTTTTATACACCGTTGCAGCAACGCTGACACTGACAGCCTGCTCGAGTACTGAAGAGAATACGAATGGCGAATTGCGCACACCCATCAACCTGACTTACTCCACACTGACGGTTGCGGAGACCCGTGCCGGAGCTGCCATCGACCTGAACGATGCGAACATCACCAGCGGCAGAACCGTTACGGTGAAAGTGACTCCCAATAGCGGAGCTACGGGTGGCAGCACGGGTGATTTCGTCTATACTGCAGGCGATGCCGGAGCCATGACTGCACCTGACACGCCGCCATACTATCCCTCTGCGGGTACGGTGAAGCTGACCGCATGGCACCCTTCTGATGCAGCAGCATCGTTCACTATCGAGACCGACCAGTCAACCAACGACGCTTTCAATGCCAGCGACCTGATGTATAGCAACAATCTGACCGCTGTGTCAAGGACTGCGAATGCTGTCGAAATGCAGTTCACGCATAAACTGGCTAAACTTGTGGTGAATATCACGGCAGGCACAGGCGTCACCACCATCACCGGCGTGAAGGTGAAGAATGTGAAGCCCACCGTATCGTTCGACAGCACTACGGGCGAAGTAGGCGCAGCCAGCGGCACTGCCACCGACATCATACTCTTCAAGGAAGGCACGTCTGGTGCTGCCTCGGGAGCCATCGTCTTCCCCAGTCAGTCGCTGAGCGGAGCACTGCTCGACATCGAGACCGACCAAGGCACTGCCACCTATGCCCTTGCTGCTGCTAAGACCTACGAGGCAGGCAAGCGCTACGCCTTGGCACTTACTGTAAACCGTGCTGCCGTAGGTACTACCAACACCATCACCTGGGCAGCCGATGCAGGCACGGTGAATGTCATTCCAGGCGACTGGACGGTCAGCGTGAGCGGTACCTATACCTACACCGGTTCTGCCATCGTTCCCGATGCCGGCAATATCACTGTTAAGACAGCCACTGATGAGGACATCGCTGCTGGCAACTATGACGTGTTTGTCAATAACAACACCAACGCTGGTGAAGCCACGCTGATAGTCTCTGGTATCGGAGTCTATGCAGGCAAGGTTGCCAGTTGCACCTATACCATCGGCAAGGCGGCAGGCAGCATCAGCTATGCAAACGCAGACGTGCACAAAGCAGTCGGTAAAGTTTTCACCAATGCGCTGACCAAGGTCGGTGACGGCACTGCGACCTACAGCTCTTCAAATCCAGGCGTAGCCACGGTCGATTCCTCTACGGGTGAAGTCACTGTTGTCGCCGTAGGAACTACAACCATTACTGCCACAGCAGCGGATGGTGCTAATTATGCCTATGCTTCTCCAACAACTACATATACACTGATGGTGACCAATTTGACAACACTAACTGCACTGAAGGCTTTGGTCAATGAGGGTACGGACTGCTCAACATACCTTGGCTATGAGGTGAACTCCAATGGTGATATAGCAGAAAAGAATGTCAGCGGCACGTTGATTGGCTACATCAGTTATATCAGCACCAGCGATGTAGATAAAGACATTAGCGGTAGCCGTATTCTGGTCATTGCCTCTGAAGACGCTAATTCGTGTGATTGGGGAGATTCTGATTATGCTAGTGGGGTGTATGGCAGTGACATGTGCGGCTACTCAAATACTAACAATCTTATAGGACCTAGTACACTAAGAAATGGCGAACGGCAAATTAAGTCAGCAGACGCAGCATGGGAATACAGCGCAGCGATACCTGCCGGTGGCGCTACACCAGCCCACTGGTTCTTACCGTCGAAAGCACAGTTCGATGCGATGATTAGTGCTTGTGGTAGTATCGAGCAGTTATGGGAGAAACTACACTTGGTTAACACAGAATATTCTATATACTGGAGTAGTACATTTGATCATGCTATATTTTGCATTCGATACTCACAGTTAGGATATGGTACGTCTTGGTACGAAAAATCAACAAATAGGGTGGGGCGCGTTCGCGCTTGCTTCGCCTATTAACAGATAGACGAATAAACATCATCGTAACAAACAAGACATATGTCTATTTCAAAAAATTATTTAAATATGAACCAATCGATATTGCCGGTGCCAAAAAGATGTTTTGTCAATTTGCCGACTTTGATCCCGATTTTTACACTCATAACATAACAGAATACAAATCATCAAATAAAGCAGCAAAACAATGAAAGAGACAGCAGACAAAGTTTATAGGAACGCAAAAGTCTATTCCGTTGCATTGGATGGAACAGAAACGCATGCGGAGGCACTCGCTGTCAAAGACGGCAAATTCGCATACGTTGGAGATGAGGCCGGTGTCGCAGAGTGGATTGGCGATACCACAGAGGTCATTGACTGCAAAGGGAAGAGCGTTATTCCCGGTCTCGGAGACGCGCATTTGCATCATGCGCAAGCTGTGCTGAAGTACGGCACGTGCAGCTTTAGCCATATCGTACCAAATCCTGAGACTGACACCCCCGACGGTGTGGTCAAGCTGATTCAGGAGAAACTGAAAACCTATGCTGAAGAGCACAAGAATGCCCCTGTGATTAGAGGATTCGGCTGGGATAGAATGTGGTTTGCCGGTGTACTACAGGGCATTGTGAGACCGTTTACCAGACATGATGTGGATGCGGTTATACCTGATAAACCAGTCGTTCTCACGTCGTTCTGCGGTCATCTTGTCTTGCTGAATACGAAGGCTCTGGAAGCTGCCGGTGTTACAAAAGATACGGATGACCATCATGGACTGATTGTCAAGGAAGCCGACGGAACGCCCAGCGGCTATATCTCTGAACCCGCCATATTCCGCCCTATCATTGAAAGGATTCCAAACTATGATTTCGCGCCAGAGGAGTATCACGACTGCTTAAGGAAAGCGTTTAATGACTTGAACGCAAGCGGATACACACTTTTATGCGACTGCCAACAGGTAGAGTCCTCTTATGCTGTGCTTTCAGAAATGGCCAGGAATGGCGAATTTACCGCCAGGGTATCCGGTGTTCATAATGTCAACGATGCAACAAGGGAGTCGGATCTCGAAAAGGCCATCGCCAACCGCACGAAGTTTGATGTCGATGGGCTCTTTGTGGTGGATACGGTAAAATACTTTGCTGATGGTTCCCTCGCTATGATTGAGCCATACACAGAGCGTGCGTCCGACAAAGAACCAGGCACCAGAGAACCGCTTCTATGGGATGAGGAGCATCTGAAGGAGTCGATGGCACTTGCCAACAAGGAAGGCTTCAACATCCATACACATGCCATGGGAAGTTATGCCATACGCAGAGTGATTGACTGCTATGAGAACGCGCAGCAGTTGTACCCGAATCCCCAAATCAGAAACATCATTGCGCATTGCACATTCATAGAGCCAGCGGATCGTGTGCGTATGGGCAAGAGCCATATCATAGCCAGCAATCAGCCCGGTTGGTTCAGTGACAACCCCACCGAAGAACCTGTCATGGTAGCTTGGTGGGGTGAAGATGTCGTCAGACAGACCTATCCAAGTAAGTCCTTGATAGACAATGGTGTGGTGTGTGCTTACGGTTCCGACTTCCCTGTCAATGCCGCTTACGGTCTTGCAGGTATTCAGGTAGCTATGACGCGAAGGCATGTTAAGCAGGATCCGACTTATGAGCTGTTCAAGGATTTACCCGCTGCCTTGCCCAATGAGTGTGTATCTTTGAAGGAAGCGCTTCAGGCACATACCATCCATGTGGCATATCAGGCACATCTGGAAAAAGTTACCGGCTCCATCGAAGTCGGAAAATCCGCAGAGCTGGTTGTTCTTGACAGTAATATAGAAACCACGCCCGCAGACCAAATTCAGGATATCAAAGTGCTCGAAACTGTGTTTAAAGGGAAAACAGTATTCAAAAACACTTAATATCCCATGAAATCCTAACTTATGCAGACAAGATTCAGAAAAAAGGCAAAGCTCTTTGACATTGGCATCACTGCCGTGGCAGGAATGTCTAAATCACCAAGCGTTCACTTTTCAGGGGGAGGTGGCTTGGTTATCTCAGAAATTTTATGTAATTTTGCAACCGGTAAATCTGATTTGTTTAACGTTACACGTCGAAGGTTTTTAAGCGATGAAAAAGATATTATTTGCATGGATGCTGCTCCTCAGCCTTGGCAGCACGTTATGGATAGAGCAGGCAACGGCTCAGAACAGCTTTTTTTTTAGCATCCGTAGCAACAATGACTGGAACAGGTTCCGCGACGCAGTACAAAGGTCTCGCGGCCAGTATTGGGTGGATGCCTCTTTAGAGGCTGACATCACCACCGATGGTTTCATCGGCATATACGAGGACACCCCCTATCGCGGCACCTTCAATGGCAATGGCCATACGGTGACGGTTGACATGAGGCGTGGCGACGGAAGACCTTGCGCGCTCTTCTGCTATGCCGGCGATTGTACCATCATGGATTTGCACGTGAGGGGTAATATTTCTGGCGGTAATCACTCTGCCGGATTGATTGGTGCTGCTCAGGGCGGTACCCCCACTATGACTATCGACCGTGTGTGGGTATCTACCGGGGTGGATGTCGCGGGAAGCCATGGTGGCGGCATCATCGGCCATTCAAGATATGCGCGAGTGAAAATGACCGACTGCCGTTTTGACGGTACGATTAATACCAACAACAATCCGGGTAACTCGTATGCGGGGTGTATCATCGGATGGTGTGATGGTGGCAGTTGGAGCCTTAACCGTGTTTACAACTGTCCGTCGGCCATGCCCGTAGCTTGGAGAATATATTTTTGCGTAGATTATAACCCCAGCAATGGTGATATTACCCCCTGGGGGATGAATGACAAGAGTAGTCTCACCATTACCAGTACACCCTGGGCTGACTGGCGTGTGGCCCATTATAATAAGACTGACCAGAACGAAGTGGTAGCCCTGATGAATGGCGGACAGGCCGATTCATGGGTGTTTCGCGGTGGCCTTGCACTACCGAAGAAATTTGAGAGTAGTGATGTTGGCGACCAGCGGGCTTTGCCGGGCGAAAGATGGCAACTATTGGAATGGGGATCCTCGTCAGGAAAGCTTCTTGAGTCGGGCCGCTATTATGTCACCAGAGATATTACTTTTTCGAACTCATCAACAGGAAGCGGACTCACCATTGCCTCTGGTGCTGTCGTGTATATCCATGTTCCCAAGGGTGTCACGCTCACGGCTAAAGGCGGCGATGCGTCCGGACAGTCTGGTGCCGGTGCAGGCATCCTTCTCCCCGCTGGCAGTACGCTCTATTTAGAGGGCGACGGAAAGGTGGTGGCCACCGGTGGCAACGCTGCTAATGGCGGCGATGGAAAGCAAGGAAGCAATGCTGGTCATCGCGGTGACAATGGTTACTGGGGCGGCAACGGTGGCGCCGGTGGTGATGGTGGCGGTGGCGCTGGTGCCGGCATTGGTACAGGTGGCGGCGACGGTGGTGCCGGTGGCTCAGCTGCTGGAACGCCTGAAGTGAAAGCTGACGAATATGGCGTCACAGGTAATTCGGGTGCAAGTGGGCAGAGTGCTCTTGCTATGGGCAATCTTTATGTTGGCATCGATTTGAAGTTGGATGCCAACGGTGGCAGCCGCGGTGCCAGTGGTAAAAGGGGCCTTCAAGGAAAAAACGGGTTCTTCCATAACCCCCGTAGTTATAATTATAGTTGCGCTGGTGGCGGCGGCGGTGGTGCCGGCGGCTACGGCGGCGCAGCCAGCGGTGTCGGTACCGGCGGTCCTGGCGGTGGCGGCGGTGGTAGCGGCTCTGGTGGTAGCGTTGGAGAGAACTATCATCAATTTTACCGCGCCGAATCTCGTGGAGGATATGGTGGCCTCAATGCTGATGGCTCCGAAGCCAGCGAAGGCTTAGGCGCATTTTTGCGGAGCGTTGCAGACGCAGAAATAAAAGAACCCATCATCGATGGTGTACCTCTCGGCAACAAATCATTTAAAGATGAAGAATGGTGTAAAGGAATAGCCTGGTATAAGGACGGCGGCAGCGGCGGCGGTTGCGGTGCTGCGAGCCGAAAAAGCGACTTGAATTATAAGTACCTTCTTGACTTCCAGGTACACAAGTCAAAGGATGGCCCGAATGAAAGAGTCATCCGTGCAGGTTATCGGTCAACGGAAAGTCGTAGTCAAATCACCATACTCATTCCGTCGGCATACTCGATGGGGCTTACCAAGCAAGGCCAATACTTGTCGCAGTGGAATAGCAAGAGCGACTTCACCAGTTCATGGGCTACGGCGGGCGATACATACATCATCCGGCAGGGCGAGAATACCCTTTACGCCCATTGGAAGGATTATAAGGACATTTTCCCCAAAGGGTTCGGCTCCAAGACCGACCCGTTCATCATCGAGGATGGCCTGCTGTTAGAGCTGGCCGACTATGTGAACAAGGGCGGCAACACCCGTAATGTCTATTTCAAGCAAAAGGACGACATCCTGCTGTCGAACATCCTGACAACCAACCATCGTGGCAGCCAGTGGACCCCCATCGGCTACAACCTGCCCTTCGAGGGCGACTACGACGGTGGCGGCTTCTGCATCCGCAATGGCGAGATAGGCAGCAAGGCGGGCAATAAGAACCTCCCTGCCGTCGGCATCTTCGGCAAGGTGCTCGGCTCCATCCACAACGTGGGCGTAGAGAGCATCACCGTCCCCTGGCCCATTGACGACGATGCACGCTGTGGTACACTTGCCGGTGTGCTCATGGAGGATAATAATGAGCACCGTGCTGGCCAGATTCGCGATTGCTATGTTGTCAAGAGTCACATCACTGCCCACTATGGAGGCGTTTTCCTTGGTGCGATGGAGGCAAATACCAGCATCAGCTATTGCCATGAGATTGGTAATGGACTCCAAGGCGGTCATGCCGCAAGCTTCTCCAGCATCATTAGCAGTAATGCCAAGGTTGATAGGTGTTTCACAGGTGGCACCTCCTTTTCAGCAGATGGTTACAATAAAGCGACCGACAGCAGAACCAGTGTCAGCTCAAGCCAAATGGCCAGCGGTGAGATTACCTGGCTGCTGAACGGCCAGTCGCCTATCGGTAATGTCTGGCATCAGGACATCAACGTCGAAGGTGGCCATCGCGATGCCCATCCCGTGCTCAACGCAGAAAGCGCGCAGGTGTATAGCGATGGAAGCACATACTCCAATAAGGTGATAGGCCCCCTCACCGCATTCACCGGAAAGGGTACGGCCGAGGAGCCCTTCCTCATTCAGAGCATAACGGACTTGAAGAATCTGTCTAATTACTGTAATAACGGCGGCCATAAGAACGCCGGCATCCATTTCCGCCAGACCGCCGATATCGACCTGAACGGCAGTAGCCTGATACCGATTGCCAATGCTAACGAATACGTTTTCGAAGGTATCTACGACGGCGACGGACACACCATCCGCAACGGTAAGATAGATGCGAATGTCTTTGTGGGCATCTTCGGTCGTGTGACGGGTACGGTGACCCGTCTCGTCGTCGAGAAGATGACCATCAAGAACAACAGCGATGTTACCGCACGCGTGGGTGTTATCGCCGGTCGCCTGCATGGCAATGGCGTAATCTCCAACTGCCTCGTGAAGAATTGCAAAGTGACCGGCGACAAAAACGCGGGTGTTGCCGGAGGCATCGTTGCCGACATGTACGATAACGCTATTGTCCGTAATTGCCTTGCTTGTAATGACACGGTCAGTGCCCATTCCATGGGATATGTCTGCGCCGAGATGGTTCATGCTGGCACTACGCTCATGCGGTGCTATACCGATGGTAATAAGCTGGTGGACAGCAGTAGGGACTGGGGCACGGTATCCGACAGCTACCCCGGTCAGAATAAAAACAAACTTGAAGATGGCTCGGTCGCCTTCGGGCTGAACGGTGGCGTTGACAATCCCGATCCCGCCTGGTTCCAGAACATCGACTTAGGCAGCAAAGTCGATTCAATCCCCGTGCTGCATAGCGACCACGCCAGGGTGTATAAGATTGACGGCCTCTATACGAACGACGGCGAGCAGTTGAGCAAGCTGGGCGAGGGCACGGCAGAAAACCCCTATAAGATTGGCTCGCCCGAAGACCTGAAGAAGCTCATCATCTCCGTCGGGCAGATGAGGCGCAGCAACTTCCATGTGTTGCAGACGGCCGACATCGATATGCGCGACTCGCTGATAGTGCCCATCGGCACCGGCACTGCAGGCTTCGAGGGCCACTACGACGGCGGCGGCCATGTGGTCAAGAACATCAACATGCAGAACTACAAGAATGAAGGCATGGGTCTCTTCAACAATATCCTGGGCACCGTGGAGCGTCTCGGCATCGAGAACGGCACGTTCAAGGCCGACGGTGCTGCCACCCGCGTAGGAGCCATTGCCGGCAAGCTGAGCGGTGAGGGTGTGTTGCGCAACTGCTTCGTCAAGGAAACCACCGTTGACTTCAATAACATGCCGGGCGTCGTCGTGGGTGCCTTGGTGGGCGAGCAGACCGGCTCGTCGCGCATCGAGTCGTGCTACGGCTACAAGAACACCGTCGCAGGCCGCAACGACGGCCAGAACCACTATGGCCACATCGTGGGCTATATCTCGGGCGATGCCGCCATCAGCCATGCCTACACCGACGGTCCCTCGCTGTGTGCTGACCGGCAGAGCGGTGCCGGCAAGATCACCGGTTCAGAAGCCGGGGTTTCCGCCTTCCGCTTCAACTCCGGCGCCCTGTGCTATCAGCTCAACGGCTCGCGGGATAACGGCACCACGTGGCGCCAGAAACTCCTTGAGGACACAGCGCCCGTCACCAACCCCGGCCAGCCGTCGGTATTCCGCCATACGCTCGATGAGCAGACGATGTACACCAATACCAACGATGTGCCTTACAGCGTACGGCTGACGCTCGATCCCAACCACGACGGAAACCAGGGCAAGAACTATGAGGTGTTCGAGGCCGACGACAGCCTCTTCGTGCCGCCCTTCAAGCTGGCCCCTCATGCCGAGGACCGCCTGTACTACGAGTTTATAGGATGGAACACGCAGCCTAACGGCAAGGGCGACTTCTATGCTGCCGACGGCGAAGTGACACCCAAGCAGGCCATGACGCTCTATGCCGTATGGGGACTGACAGTGCCTGCGGAGAACGACAACGGCAAGGGACGCGTCGTGCCGCTCGATGCGAATACCGTATATTACAAGGTTTACGACGAGGGAGGCCACAGCTCTTTCTATGGCTACGACTACAAGGGCAAGCTGACGCTGAGTGCTCCGAGGAACCATTTCCTGGTGCTGGGCGGTACCGTCGCTACCGAGGCGGCGGGCAGCGACGGCAAGCCGCGCGACTACGTCATGGTCTATGACGGCGACTATACGCGGACAACCAAGCTGGCCAACGAGAAAGGCGACACCGTCTTCTTCAGCAAGGTCAATGGCGAAAAGACCGACATCGGCAAGATGATGAGTTCCGGCAATGAGATGACGATAGAGTTTGTGACCGACGACATCAACTGCTTCGACGGACTGGACCTCACAGTGGCCGTCTTGCCCAACGCGCTACTGTCGCTGGTGGGAACCGGCACGAAGGACGCTCCGTTCCAAGTAGCCAACATGCGCGACCTGATGGCGGTGGATAGATACATCGACATCACCGGCAACAGCCGGATATACATCAAGCAGATGGCCGACATCGACATGGACGATGAGGACTTCACCCCGCTGGCTACTGGTGTGAAGAGCTTCGAGGGCCACTACGACGGCGGAGGCTTCGAAATCCAGAACATGGCGGTGACGTCGAAAGGGAACGGAGCCGTAGGCCTGTTCCACAACCTTAGCGGTGTCGTGGAGCACCTCGGCATCGTAAACAGCACCTTTACCGCTGTGAAGGGCGACACGCTTGCTGGCCCCTTCGCCGGACGGCTGACCGGCGATGGTCAGATTCGCAACTGCTATGCCAAGGACAACACCCTTTCCCGCGGCGAGGATGTGGCAGCCGTCATGGGAGCCTTGGTGGGTGCGCAGGCCGATTCGTCAAGCATCTTGTCGTGCCTTGCCTACCACAATACCGGCAGCCGTTCGGCAGCAGGCAAGATGAGCAATATGTGTACACAACTACAGGTGTTCACCGACCAGGATTGCACCGACGAGCGTTTTGCTTCGGGCGAGGTGTGCTACCTGCTCAACGTTGGCAGGTCCGATGGCGTCTGGCGTCAGACCTTGGGTACGGATCGCCTGCCCGGCTTCAGCAACACGCAGGGGGTAGTATATACCTACCTGAAGAATGATAAGGCTGCATATAGCAACACCCTTGTTCCCAGACCTCAATATTACATCAGCAATGCAGAAGAGTTCAGAGCCTTTGTTGTGAAAGAGGGTGACATCTACCTGACTCGGGACATTGACCTCGGTAGATGGGATGGGAATGTGAAATATGCCACGCTTTGTGGAAATTTTGATGGAGGAGGTCATACTATCACCTACGAAACAACAAATAATGGCTTTTTCTGGAAAATCCGTCAGGGGGCTACTCTGAAACATCTGCGTCTGGATGGAACGCTTATAACCAAGTATGGCGGTAAGGGTGGCATCACCCATGAGAACTCTGGCACCATTAGCGACTGCCATTTCAAAGGCAACCACGAAGGCGACTTCTTTTTGGCCTATGGGCGTAATGGCAGGAAAATTGTTACTCAATTCGGACTAATTGCTTTGTATAATTATGGCACCATCGACCATTGCTCAACTACGTGCAACACTTCTTTTGCCACGAACAAGAATGTCAATGTATGGCCCATCGTCCATACGAATAAGGGTGACATCAACAGCTGTACCTGGATTGATCCCGTTCGTCGAGATAAATATAATGAGCAAAGGGCATTGGCTGAGCAAGCTATGGCAGATTATCCCGTCTATGCTCAAGGCATTATTGATGCCGTGGGAGTGGAATTGTTGGTAGGTGACAGTAGCATTACTGCCCGAGACGGACATTTGAAGTCGCTGACTTTAGTTGATGATAAAAGTTTTAAGTGTCCGTCAGGTATAACGATCGATGAGATTATCTACGAGCGTAAAGGTACCAATGGGGCATTCGAGCCTTGGGTTCTGCCCTTCGCCTATACGATAGACGACAGGATGAATACAGAAGGCGTAGAGTTCTATCGGTTAGAGAAAGACGGCTCGGGTGATCTCTTGCGCAAGCTGATCGAGCGAGGTACGACGTATCAGGTAGCAGCCAATGAGCCATTGGCTTTCCGTACGACAACACCTGCTAATACGGGTTACAGATTCCAGATGCGGCTGGTCAAGCATGGCGTTCAACAGGCATTGACTATCCAGATGCCTACAGGCGGCGTGGCCATGACGATTTCGAGTACAAAGGATGATGCCCACCTGAAGGCAAGCTACGAAGGAATACCCGCTGACATGATGACGAAGGACGTGAAGTACGTCTGGAACAACGCTGCGGGACGCTTCGCCCTCGGCGACGGCCAGAAAGCGCTGTCCCCCTTCCGCTTCTATCTGCAATACGCCGACAAGGCAACGGGTAACATCGAGCCGTGGGAACAGACCGACTGGGCGCGCAAGGAGCGCAGGGCCCAGGCCCAGCAGCAGTCGGCCCCCAGACGGGCATCGCGCCGCACGGACTTCGCCAAACTGGCTGCCGAGGGATGGCAACCCGTCGTCTTCGACTTCGACAATGTGACGGTGACGGAAGAGATGCTCAACGACTACGAGATACTGGCTCTGAGCGACATCTGTGATACTGCTACCAAACTCGACGGCGACGACCGCAGCTATGCGGCGACGGCCATCTACGAGCAGGTGGAAGCCGGCACGGAGCTGCTCGTCGCCCATCCGCTGCTGGTGCGCGCCAAGCGTGCCGACGTCGCTCCGTTGTCGCTCGACGAGGTGGGCAGCGAGATCAACGAGCTGTTCAGTTGGGCCGTAGAAAACAACCAGGAGGACAAGGTGATGGATTTCATATATGACAATCACATCTGGTGCTCTACCGTCGCCGGCCTCTACGACGTGTGGCAGATGCCGATGCCCGAGCGGAACAGCGTGCTCAGCGAGGCGGGGGCACTGATATTCAACGCTACCGGCAGCGAGCCGTGCTTCTATCGCGTGGGTGCCGACGACGGCGTGTTCATGCGGCCCATGAGCTACTGCTTCACGGCCTACGACGAACAGACCTACGAGAACCTGCCGCTCGACGGCGACCGCATCAATGTGGTGGTCTTTGGCTACACAGCGCCGGAGGGTGATGTGACGGGCATCAATGACGTGAATGGCGACAAGGCTGCTGCCGACGGCAACGGCGAGGGCGACTCGTACAACCTGCAGGGCCAGAAGGTAGGCGACAGCTATCGCGGCATCGTCGTCAAGAACGGCCGGAAGATGCTGAAGCGGTAAGTGCAGCATACAGCAAGAGCGATTGACCGTAACCAAAGGTGGACAAAACGCAAGCCTCGCGTTTTGTCCACCTTTGCATAGATAATCATGGTGGTTAGACAGGTATATGGCCTAAAGCTGCGAAGAGCTGCGGCTGCTCGATGCCGTAGTCGGTGGTGAACGCCTCGAACAGTTCGCGACGCCCCTCGAAGACGGCCTGGAGTGCGGAGAGCGGAATGTGCTATTACGGTGTCGTGTTTTTAAGATTATTTATGAACATAGTGGGAAGAGGCCGTGGGCGCATCTGGTGTATCATATGTTAAAATCGGCAGGTTGTGTGGCGTTTTCAAAAATAATGTTTATCTTTGCACTGATTTAACATTTCAACCATGCACGAACTATTGGACCACATAGGGTTAATCTACGTCATGCTGTATGGCGCGTCGGCCATGCTGGCACTGGTGGCATCCGTATATATGCTGTTGCGCAGGGCCAATGCCGTGGCTCCTGAGATTACGTCGCCGGTGCGCCTGCGGCGGTGGACGGCAGCCCTCTTTGCCAGTATGGCGCTGAGCCATCTGTGGTATCTTCCTACCTATTATTTTGACGCGTCGGACAGTAACTTCCTGGCTTTTGCCATAGGCGGCATGCTCGACTTCATGACCGTCGTACCCCTTGTCATCGCCGTATTGATGACCATGCTGCAAGACCGCCGCCGGAAACTATGGCCCGTGTTCGCGCTGATGGTGCCGCTCGTGGTAGGACTGGCGGTGTGCGGCATCAACAATAGCACGGCTATTTTCCCGTATCTGTATGCCTATTATCTGCTGATGGGTCTTGGATGGCTGATATACATGATATACGCCACGCGGCAATACGGGCGGTGGCTGCGCGACAACTATGCCGACCTGGAGCATAAGGAGGTGTGGCAGAGCTTTATCATTGTGGCGCTTACGCTGGTGGTGCTGATACTCTATGCCTCTGAGCAGCAGTTTACGCCCTATATAACGCAGTTCAACGGCATCTTCATGGTTTGCTATCTGGTGTGGCGGGTAGAGACGCTCAGCGACCTGAGCCTTGCCGCCCAGGCTGATGAAACAGCGGATGAGGACGGGGAGCCGGAAGACGAGGCACAGGCGCAAGAGCAAGGGCAGCATGCCAACGGGTTTGTTTTCGACAGGATAGAGCCGCTGCTGCAGCGGTTGTGCATAGAAACGCAGCTCTACGTGCAGCCCGACCTGACCATCACACAGCTGGCTCACACCTTAGGGACCAACCGCTCTTACCTCAGCCGGTATTTCTCTATTCAGAACACGACGTACAATGCCTATATCAACGGCTTGCGTGTAGAGCATTTCTGCCGCATCTATCGCGAGTCGGTAGCCAACCGCCGTGTCTTCACTGCCAAGCAGCTGGCCTTCGAGAGCGGCTACCGCAGCTATACCACCTTCAGCTATGCCTTCAAGCAGCAGAAGGGGCTGACCGTGTCGGCATGGATGCGCGAGGAGGGCGAGTGATACTTTGTCAAATAGCAAAGCGATGACAGCCAGGGAAGTGTTTGAACTGCGGAAGCAGGAACGGATAGAGGAGGCTTACGAGGCTGCCCGCCAGTTGTTTGCTGTGGACAAAAGTCCGCAGGCCTCATCTGCCATGTTCTGGACGGCCGTCGATATGCTCAGGCACTGCCTCGACGAGGGACGTGTAGAAGAGGCCAACAAAATATATTTGGCTCTTCAGCGACTTTTGCCCAACGTGCCCGACCGTGACGGATGGGTGGTGCCTGCCTTCGAACGCTGCGAACAACTGCTGAAGAAGAAGCACACTAAAAAGGCGGGATTTGACGAAGTATCTGAACATTCGCAGATGGGCATCTGGGGGGAGGAAGTGGCTGTTGACTATCTGCGCGACAGCGGCTACGTCATCCTGGAACGCGACTGGCATTCCGGTCACCGCGACATCGATATTATCGCCCAGCAAGACGACACTGTCGTTTTCGTTGAGGTCAAGACCCGTCGCAATACCGACTACATGCAGCCCGAACAAGCTGTCGATTGGAAGAAGCGCCACAACCTGCGCCACGCCATCAACCACTACGTGAAATTCAAAAAGATTGACAATCCCATTCGTTTCGATATCATCACCATCGTGGGTTCACTCGGCACATCCCACCCCGTCATCAACCATATTGAGGATGTTGACATCATGAGGTAGGCAACTGCAAAATACGTATTTTGTCCACATTTCTTTTGCACTGTCCCTCTCTTGTATATTGACGGTAGTCCGTTTCTGCAATTCTTCAGTTGACATATATCTTACTGTTTTGTCGAGTTCAACAAATCTTTGATATCCACATCAAGGATGTTGGCAATCTTAGTGAGGGTGGGGAGGTCTGGCTGTGATGTGTTGGTACACCACTTTGAGACTGTAGCAGGGTCTTTGCCTAATTCTTCTGCCAGCCACTTGCCTGTTCGCTTCTTCTCTACGAGGACAACTTTGATTCTGTTAATATCTTCAGCCATTGGATAAATATATTGATGTCTGACGCAAAGATATGAAATAAACAGCGGAAATCCAAGTGTTTGGTTGATAAAACGAATATATTTATTGTTTTTTATGAAAATAAAAAAGAGCCGTCCTCGACGTGGGGGCGAGGATGGCTGATGATGTGTGAAAGAATTTGAGTATGGATTCTTAGTACCCGATAGGATGGTTGAGCTCCAGAAGCGTGGTGGCTGGCAGGTTGAGTGCCTGGCGCAGGGCGTCGGCATCCATCTGGGCCCGGGCCACGGTCTTCATGCCAAGAGCGGTGCAGGCCAGGTAGATGTTCTGCGAGACATAGCCGGCATCCACCGCCCCATAGCGCTCATTGGGAGAACGGTCGGTGTCCTTTGTGCTGACCAGCAGCAGCGTGATGGGAGCCGACTTGGCAAAAGCCTGCCGACCGGCAAGGACCTCGCGAAGGTCTTTGTCGTACACCTTGGTCAGCGTGTTGGCCTTGGCATTGTAGAGGCAGGCACCATCCTTCGAGCAGACATAAATCTTGATGTCCTGCATGTTGATGGCCGATGGTGCCGTGATCTTTCCCGTCTTGGGGTCGCTGACGCCGCAAGCCGCCCAGAGGATGGTGGAGAGCGTCTGCAGGCTAATCTCCTGGCTGCTGTACTTGCGCTCAGAGCGACGCTTCTGGAGAACATCGCCCAGCGGCATTGACAATTTGTTGACTTCAGGCTGCGGCAGACTTACTACATCCTGCGCCTGCATGGTGCCCATCGTCATCAGTGCGAGGGCTAAGACAATCAGTTTCTTCATTGTTTTTTTTGAGCGTTTAGTTTGGGGTATAGTAAATTATTTCATTAGCATTGTCAATGCTGCGTCGGCCAGACTCCAGGTCATAGCAGGTAAGCGTGCGATGCCCGCAGTCGATGACATAGCCATACTCCACATCACCGTGGTTATTGTCGCTTCTCACGTAGCCAGAGGGGCTGTTCATCAGCTCGTCAGCTATGCTGTCGGCATCCCAGGTGGGTGTGCCGTCAGGGGCATCACCGTCATTGCGGCCTCGCAGGAAATGCTCCAGTTCTCTTCCCACGCCAGAGGGAGAACCATCCCAGTGGTGATAGAGATAGATATAACGTGAGGCCGCATTGGAACAGTCTTTTTGCTCCGTGGCTTTGCTTGGAATAATGCGTACAATAGAACGAGTTGCCATATTTTGTTTTTTGTTGAATGTTAGACGATGCATAAGAGAGAAGTTTCCTCACTTCTGTTTTGCCCAGCCCCACGGCAACTCTCCGTATGTAATCTGAACACCTGACCCATAGAAATCATGCCACACTTCCCTGATGTCGGGCATGTCGTCAGTGTCGATGTTGGCAAAGCAGGACTTTACGTATGCCAGCATCCATTCCCTATGGTTGTCAATAGACCTTATAACCAGGCAATTCTCATAGCAGTAGCCGAACACATACTTGTGTTCAAGAAAACCTACAAAATTTTTGCCGTCTCGAAGTATGCTGCCGTCCTTGAATATAAGACTAAGTGCTTGTTCTGCTTTTGTCTTTTCCATAATGATTAATTTTTAAAAAAGAGTGCAGACAATGTCTTGCCTGCACTCTTTTAATATCACACATTTATTACTTCACCTCCTCGAAGTCGGCATCCTGGATGTTGTCGTCCTTGGGGGCACCTTGCTGCTGACCACCGGCCTGCTGTCCGTTGAAGGGGTTATCCTGCGGACCGGCCTGCTGACCACCGGCACCCTGGTACATCTGCTGCGAAGCCGTCTGCCATGCGGCATTCAGGGCATTCATGGCGGTGTCGATGGCATTGATGTCGCCGCTCTTGTGGGCATCCTTCAGCTGCTGCAGGGCCTGCTCGATGGCGGGCTTGTGCTGTGCCGGAATCTTGTCGCCAATCTCCTTCAGCTGGTTCTCCGTCTGGAAAATC
This sequence comes from uncultured Prevotella sp., assembly GCA_947165435.1. Classification (GTDB taxonomy): domain Bacteria; phylum Bacteroidota; class Bacteroidia; order Bacteroidales; family Bacteroidaceae; genus Prevotella. The sequence goes on along the minus strand of CAMVAI010000062.1, from coordinate 4,734 downwards.
ATCGAGTCGGCCTGGTTCATCTTATCGACACGCTCGCGCTCCTTCTTGTCAGCCTCGGCGTTGGCCTCAGCCTCCGCCTTCATGCGGTTGATCTCGTCCTGCGACAGACCGCTGCTGGCTTCGATGCGGATGGCCTGCTCCTTGCCGGTAGCCTTGTCCTTGGCCGACACCTTCAGAATACCGTTGGCATCGATGTCGAACGTCACCTCAATCTGAGGAATGCCACGACGTGCAGGAGCAATACCTGTCAGGTTGAAGATGCCCAGCTGCTTGTTCTGGCTGGCCATGGGGCGCTCACCCTGCAGCACGCGGATGGTCACCTCCGTCTGGTTGTCGGCAGCCGTCGAGAACGTCTCGCTCTTCTTGCACGGAATGGTTGTGTTAGCCTCAATCAGCTTGGTCATCACGCCACCCATGGTCTCGATACCCAGCGTCAGCGGGGTCACGTCGAGCAGCACGATGTCGCCTACGCCACCCTCCTTGTTCAGGATGGCACCCTGGATAGAGGCACCCACGGCCACCACCTCGTCGGGGTTCACACCCTTCGAAGGCTCCTTGCCGAAGTAGTTCTTCACCAGCTCCTGTACGGCAGGAATACGGCTCGAACCACCCACGAGAATCACCTCGTCGATATCGGCAGTGCTCAGCTTGGCATCGGCAATAGCCTTCTGGCACGGAGCCAGACAAGCCTGAATCAGTCCGTGAGCCAGCTGCTCGAACTTGGCACGCGTCAGCGTCTTCACCAAGTGCTTGGGCACGCCGCCCACCGGCATGATGTACGGCAGGTTGATTTCTGTCGAGGTCGATGACGACAGCTCAATCTTAGCCTTCTCGGCAGCCTCCTTCAGGCGCTGCATAGCCATTGCGTCGGCCTTCAGGTCGGCACCCTCGTCGTTGCGGAACTCGTCCACCAGCCAGTCGATGATCACCTGGTCGAAGTCGTCGCCGCCCAGATGCGTGTCACCATTGGTAGAGAGCACCTCGAACACGCCGCCGCCGAACTCAAGAATAGAAATATCGAACGTACCGCCACCGAGGTCGAACACGGCAATCTTCATGTCCTTGTTGGCCTTATCTACGCCGTATGCCAGAGCGGCAGCTGTCGGCTCGTTCACGATACGCTTCACGTTCAGGCCTGCAATCTGTCCGGCCTCCTTCGTGGCCTGGCGCTGCGAGTCGCTGAAGTAGGCCGGCACGGTGATGACGGCATCCGTCACCTCCTGGCCCAGATAGTCCTCGGCGGTCTTCTTCATCTTCTGCAGAATCATGGCCGAAATCTCCTGCGGGGTATATTTGCGCCCGTCGATATCGACACGCGGATAGCCACCCTCGTTCACTACAGAGTATGGTACGCGCGAGATTTCCTTCTCCGTCTGCTGCCAGTTCTCACCCATGAAGCGCTTGATCGAGTAAACGGTCTTCTTCGGGTTGGTGATGGCCTGACGCTTGGCGGGGTCGCCAATCTTGCGCTCGCCGTTGTCCACAAAACCAACGACCGAGGGTGTCGTGCGCTTGCCCTCGCTGTTGGCAATTACTACCGGCTCGTTGCCTTCGAATACGGCCACGCAGCTGTTAGTTGTTCCTAAGTCGATTCCAATAATCTTTCCCATAGTTGTATTTTTTTTATTAGTTATTATTCTTTTTTGTTTTTAGGCACTATTGCCTGTAAAGTTTTCAACAAACAGTGTGCCAATGGCGGCAAAACGCTTGCTGCTGTCAGCCTTGGTGACAATTTGTCAGTGTGCGTTAAATAATATTAACGTCATGTTATTGAAAAAATCCAAATTTATTTGCATGATTGCCTGCTAATTTGTATCTTTGCACCATTATTATTGATCAATATTGAAAAATGCTATCATGAAAAGAACGATTTTGACGGCAGGATTAGTGTTTGCCATGTCTGTGTTGGCTATGGCACAGGATAATCCTTATATAGTGAAGACCAAGGGCGTCAAGAAACCCGACCCGCAGGTAACGGAGACCAAGGAAGACAACCAGACGGACGCCGTGGAAGACGATGACGACAGCTTCCTGGGCAAGAATTTCCGTTTCTACAGTATGTGCGACTGGAAGAACGGCATGCGCTTCATGGTGGTTCCCGAGAAGTACGACCTGCTGGTCAACACCTTTCATGACAGCAAGACCGACAAGGAGGTGAGCAGTGCCCGTCTGCGCCACCGCATCATGGTCTATAAGGGCCATGAGGACATGCCCAACGGCCGCGTGCATGTGAATTTCTATTGCGAGGACGACAAGAAGGACTACTACTACGAGTTGCCCAACGGCACCTTCGACGACTATTGCTTCGGCAAGATGGGTGTTCCCACGCTGGCCTATCTGGGCGATGTCGATAAGGCCCGCGAGCTGCTGATGGGGCAGACGCTGATTACCCGTACCCAGTTCTTCCGTGTGGACACCGAGTACGACGGCGACGGCTACAAGGAGGTGACGGTTGATAAGAATATGCCTGTGGTGGTGAAGGCCGTGGGTGTCGGCACCCGTTCGTTCCCCGTCAAGATTATCGTGGAAGACGAGAACGGCAACCAGTTCTATCAGAATGTGGCCATGAGCAAGACCAACAGCGGCATGCGCGACGACGAGTTCATCGTGGACAATGAGAAGTTCCTCTTCGAAGGCTCGTTCGAATATACCAGTGGCAAGATGGAAGTGGCGAAAGACATCAAGAGCTATCTCAACCAGGTGGTACACAACAAGTATGCCACCGCCATGAGCTCGAAAGGTTCCGGCAAGGTGCGCGACGTGAAAGTACCCAAGTTCACCGGTTTCTTCATCGACGAAATCAAGCAGGTGAAGGGCACGCGCTACTTTACGCTGACGCTGCGCGAGACCGAGAGCCGCCGCATCTATTATAAGGATGTCACCTTCACCGAAGAGGATGTCGTGGGCGATGCCAATGGCAGCAAGGAAGACTATTTCGGCTATCTTTTCGGCATGGGCGAGGGCATCTCGCGCAACACCAGTGTCGAGACGCGTGCTGCCATCCGCGAGGGCCGTGTCATTCGTGGCATGTCTGAAGAAGAGGTGCTGCTGGCTGTCGGCGAGCCCTATAGCTCGATGGTCAACAGCGAGGGCGTGCGGCAGTGGATTTATGGCCGTTCCAATGGTGTCATCCTCGACGTGTTCTTTGACAAGAAAGGCAAGGTGAAGCTGGCCAAGGCGCGCAAGGGTGTGCTTGGCGGCATCGGTGGCGGCAAGCTCCCTGCCGGCAGTACCACGACCGGTACCGGCGGCGTGACCACCAATGGCGGTGCAGCCAAAAAAGTACCCATGTCGCGTCGCACCCCCATGGGCGGTCGTAGCATGGGCACTCCCCTTCAGTAGTCTCTCGCCTTTATTCGTTGCCGTCGCTGATGGCCTGCATAATCTGTGCCTCCAGCTCTTCGCAGAGTTCGGGGTTGTCCTTCAGCAGCTGCTTGGTGCCGTCGCGTCCCTGAGCCAGTTTCGAGTCGCCATACGAGAACCACGAGCCGCTCTTCTTGATGATGCCGTACTCCACGCCCAGATCGACAATCTCGCCAATCTTCGAGATGCCTTCGCCGAAGGTGATTTCAAACTCTGCCTTGCGGAAGGGCGGTGCCACCTTGTTCTTCACCACCTTTACGCGCACCTGGTTGCCTATCACCTGGTCGCCGTCCTTGATGGCGGTCACCTTGCGGATGTCCAAGCGCACGGAGGCATAGAACTTCAGGGCGTTGCCACCCGTGGTCGTCTCGGGGTTGCCAAACATCACGCCAATCTTCTCGCGCAGCTGGTTGATGAAGATGCACGTGGTGTTGGTCTTCGAGATGGTGCCCGTCAGCTTGCGCAGGGCCTGCGACATCAGTCGTGCGTGCAGTCCTACGGCCGAGTCGCCCATGTCGCCCTCTATCTCCTTCTTCGGCGTCAGCGCAGCCACAGAGTCCACCACCAGTATGTCGATGGCACTGCTTCGTATCAGCTGGTCGGCAATCTCCAGGGCCTGCTCGCCGTTGTCGGGCTGCGAGATATACAGGTTGTTCACGTCAACCCCCAGCTTCTGTGCGTAGAACCGGTCGAAGGCATGCTCTGCGTCGATGAACGCAGCGATGCCGCCCGCCTTCTGCGCTTCGGCAATGGCGTGGATGGCCAGTGTCGTCTTACCGCTCGACTCCGGACCGTATATCTCAATGATGCGCCCCTTGGGATAGCCCCCCACACCGAGTGCGGCATTCAGGCCGATCGACCCGGTGGGAATCACCTCTACGTTCTCTGTCTGTTCGTCGCCCATGCGCATGATGCTGCTCTTGCCGAAGTCCTTTTCTATCTTCGACATGGCGGCCATCAGGGCTTTCATCTTCTCCTGTTGCGGGTTCAGTGCCTCGCCGGTTTCTTCTTTCTTTGCCATATTCTTTACTTGATAGTTTTTCAATGTTTGTGCAAAGTTACGAATTAAATATTTATCTTACAACTTTTTCCTTTATTTTCTTTCACCCCCGGCCAGGGCTTTGTCATTTAACCCTTACTCTTGTAAAGAAAAAAACATCCCGCACATCCCGCACATCTCGCACGTGAAAATGTTTCAACACAGCATGAATACATCCTATTGCTGCAACAGTCAGGTGCGGGATGGATGTGGGACGGCAGTTGCAAAATGTCAGCTACGTGCGGGATAAAATGAGCAAAGCGTCAGCTACGTGCGGGATAAATTGAGCAGACTGTCAGTTTACGTGCGAGATGTGCGAGATGTGCGGGATG
>CAMVAI010000061.1 GCA_947165435.1 uncultured Prevotella sp. | reverse complement strand
ATATATATATTGTGAAAAAGGAAAACATCCCGCACATCTCGCACATCTCGCACGTGAAAAAGTTTCAACAGGCCGCCTCCACGGAGGTGTTGAAACATTTTTACGTGCGAGATGTGCGGGATGTGCGGGATAAAAAGAAAATAAGACAATAGATACAAAAATGCTTGGTGTTTCGCCTTTTTCTTGCTAATTTTGCGGCCACAACGTATGAATATGACTCATCAGCATGCTGCACCCTCGGTGCTGACCATTGAGCCGGTAGCCTTTTTCCGGTCGCCGCTCACCTCGAAGTTCGGCATACCCCGCCAGAGCGGTCTCGTGGAGGGGCTGCACGGTGTGGTGGAGTTCGTAGGCGAATACCGCCAGGCCGAGGCCCTTCGCGGACTCGACGGCTACGACTACGTGTGGCTGATATGGGGCTTCTCAGCCAACGTGTCGGCACAGAAGCATCCCACCGTGCGCCCCCCGCTCTTGGGCGGCAACGAGCGCATGGGCGTGTGGGCCACGCGGTCGCCCTTCCGCCCCAACAACCTCGGCCTGTCGTCGGTGCGACTGCTCCGCGTTGATGCCGACACGATGACCATCCTTGTGGCCGGTGCCGACCTGATGGACGGCACGCCGATATACGACGTGAAGCCCTACCTGCCTTACGTCGATAGCCATGCCGACGCCCGTGCGGGATTCACCGAGCAGCGGACGTGGCAGACGCTGCAGGTGGCGTTCAGCGACGAGGCCGCCGCCGCCCTCTCCGCTGCCGACCGCGAAGTGCTGTGCCGTGTGCTGGAGCAAGACCCCCGCCCGCAGTATCATGCCGACGACGGGCGGTGCTATGGCATGCCCTACGGCGACTACAACGTGCGTTTCACCGTCTGTGGCCGTCTGCTATGCGTGGAGAGCGTGGAAAAGTTGTCGTGATTTCAGAAAATCTCTACAAAGCTATTGCGTATTACAAAATTATTTCCTAACTTTGTAGCCTCACTTTAACCATGATGGAAAGGAAACGGATATGGAAATGATGGCGATTGCTTTGTTGGCCGTTTGTGCGGTGGTGTTGGCGGTGCTGTTGTGCCGCTCGATTGTGTTGTTGCGCACTACGCAGCGCGAGAATTACATGAAACAGGCTTTCCTGCGGAATATCAGCAACGAGATACGTACACCCCTGAAAGCCATCGGTGTGCTCTCGCAGACGGTGTCGAAGGAAGACCTGTACCTCTCGAAGAACGAGAAGCGCAACATAGCCGACCAGCTGCAGTATAATGCCGGACTGATTGGCACGCTGTTCGACGAGATGATGCTGCTATCCGACAACGAGGCCGAGGGGCATCACCTGAAGGACGAGTCGTTCAGTCCGAACGCCCTGTGCCGCCGTTGCTTAGAGGCCAGCATGTACAATCTGCATCACCGCCAGGAAGTGAAGCTACAGTTCAAGCGCGAGGTGAGCGATGAATTCTTCGTGAAGAGCGACCGCCACGTGGTAGAGCTGATACTGAACAAGCTGATAGTCAATGCGTGCCGCTTCACCGAAGAGGGCAGCATCACCGTGGGCTGCAATACCGCCGAGCATCCCGGCATGCTTTCCATCTACGTCTGCGATACCGGCGTGGGCATTCCTGAGGGCCGTCTGCCGAAGGTGTTCGCATGGTTCGACAGCCCTGCCGAGGGCATGGACCAGGCCGAGCTGGACCTGAGCATCTGTCAGCGGCTGGCCGAGAAGCTGGGCGGACGGATGGTTATCGATGCCCGCTACGACCAGCGGGGCACCCGCGTACTGCTGCTGCTGCCGCAGAAGTAGGGGCGGTGGAGTAGGCAAAACCTACTCCCACAGTATTTCCACGTGGTTGAAGCCCATGACGCGCATCATGTTGCGGAACTGCGCCTCGCCGTTCTCGCGTGCTGCCCGCAGGTTGCGGGGCGTGAGACAGTGGCTGAGCATCTGTCGGCGGGCCTTGTGGTAGAGCGCCTCACGGTCGGCTCCCGTCCAGCGCCCGCTCTCATGGAAACTCTTGGTGCGCGCCTCGTCGATGAAGTGCTCGTCCAACAGTCCCACGGCAGGCAGCTGCACCGTGATGCTGTCGCCCTGCGTGGCTATCCAGCCGGGCTTGACATCGTTCATGTCGATGCCTAAGCGCAGCGTGCCGTAATAGATGCGCACCAGGTGGTCGTCGGTCAGCAGTCCGCGGCGCACGGTGTCCACCAGCTCCTCGTCGGCCACCGACAGAAATTCCCACTGGCCGATGGCCTTGATGCTCTCTATCTGTTCGGGGGTGATGTCGATGCCCTCATCGACGGCCACCGATACCTCTGTGCGGCTCAGCGACCGCAGCAGCCATACCACGGCCACTACGGCTGCGGCACACGCCAGGGCCACGATGCCCCAGTACACCTTATTATTATATAATAGCCTCTTCTGCTTCATTGCTTCTTGATGTTTTGGTCCTTGTCCTGCTGCTTCATCGCTTCTCGGTGTTCAGGTCTATGAGACGATCCATGTCCAGACTCTTACGGAAGGTGATGACGATGTTCTGCTCGTCAAAGCCCATCTGCGTCAGCATCGGCACCAGCACGCGGGCGGCATTCTGCTGTGCGCTCTCCAGCAGACCCATGCGCGGCACGGCAGCCAGTATCGACTGGCGGCCCTGCTGCTCGTAGCTGCTCAGCTCCTTGTCGCTGAAGTGGGGGCGCACCAGTCCGACATACTCACGGATGGCCTGCTGATTGATCTTCGAACTGGTCATCACCAGCTCCGGGTCGGGCAGTATGATGGTGATGCGGTCGCCGCGCCGCTCGATGTTACGCTCCGAGAAGGTGCTGAAGTCGATGCAGGCCTTCACCGTGGCATCCATCGGGATGGCTATCTTGCGCTCGCCCAACGGCAGGGGGATGTTGAACGGACGGTTCAGCACGTTGCCCTTCAGGCGAACCACGTCGTCGTGGGTCACAATCTTATGGATGTGATATTCGGTGGTGTAGAGACGTGCGCACTGCTGAATCTGCAGCACCATCATCGGTACGGTGTCAACGGCTACATACTCCGCAGGCTGCGGCTCGGAGCGCCGGCCGCTGCATGCAGCAAGGAGCAAAAACACTGCACATGTTGTTAAAGGATGTAAAAGCCTGTACATTTCGTCGTTATATTGCGGGCAAAGTTAGCTAAAAAATATCAAAATGCTCATTATTTCTCGTTTTTTTTTCGTCGTTTATTAAACTTTTTACTAATTTTGCAGTCGAATAATTGTAATCCTTCCTAACCGCTTAAGCTGTGAAGCTAAGAGCGTAGGTTAAAACGATAAGACATCATAGTGATTTAGGTTAACATAGTGTTTTTAATGAACCAGGCTAGTGAGCCTGAAACGGAATGGGTATTTTTGTTTTTGTAAGAAGATACTCAGGACAACAAGAATCTCGTCAGTGATGATGGGGTTCTTTTTTTTCGCTATTTTCTGCCGCCAACTGTTAGGTGGTATGATTTTTTTTGCGTACCTTTGTACGCTGAACAAGAAAACAGAACTACTTATGAATATCCGTAACACTTGGATGGTGCTGGCCATTGTGTCGCTGACCGTGGCAGGCTGTAGCGAGAAGAAGAAGAGTAACGACGTGATAGCCCCGCGTGTGGTGAAGGTGACGCCTGCCGAGCCGGAGCAGATGCAGGAGTACCGGTTCGACAACGACGTGGCGTGGATAGGCCGCAAGTATCGGGTGACCATCCACCGTGTGCCGTCCGACTCGCTGCCGATGGTGAAGGACGAGACCGGGCAGAAGTTTGTTGACAACGTGGTGTCGCTGAAGGTCAGCCGCCTGGACGGCTCGGTGTTCTACAGCCGGGTGTTCACCAAGGCGAGTTTCAGCGAATACTTAGACGACGGCTACCGTCGGACGGGCATCCTGGAGGGCTTCGTGTTCGACAAGGCCGACGGCGACGACCTGGTGTTTGCCGCCAGTGTGTGCCATCCCAAGACCGACGAGTATATCCCGCTGGTGGTACGCCTGTCGCGCATGGGCAACCTGACCGTGAAGCGCGACACGGAGATGGACACCCTGCCGGAAGACGCCGACGAGCAGCACTAACGGCTCCACGGCAGCCGGGACCACCGCTCGCTGAGGGCAGCTATCGACGGTACCACCAGGTGGGCACCGGCCTCGGCCAGCGTGCGGTCGGGCAGTGGGCCCGTGTTGGCGGCTATCGTGTAGCAGCCGGCAGCCACGCCGGCCTGTACGCCGAGCGGCGCATTCTCTACGACAATGGTTTCTTCGGGCGTCGTGCCCGTTTTCTTCATCCCTGCCAGATACGGGTCGGGGGCGGGCTTGCCGTGTGCCACGTCGTAGGCCGTGACAATGAGTTCGCGGCGGATGAGTCCGCGGAAGTCGGTGGTCAGCTTGTCTAACAGCGAGTGCTGTCCGCTGCCGGTCACCACGCAGATGGTCATGCCCTGCGCCTTGATTTGCTCCATCAGCATGGTGATGCCGTCCATCTTCGCCGGCGGCGGGCACTGTGCAAACGTGGCCGACTTGACGGCATACATGCGGGCGGCCTCTTCGTCGCTCAGTTCGCGGTGCCACTGCTTGCGGGCCAGCAGCTTGATGGTCTCTACGCCCCGCATGCCTTCATACAGGTAGGCCTCCTCGGGCGCCATGTCCAGCCCGAAGGTAGCCATCGCCTCGTGCCAGCTCTTGGCGTGGTTGGGCATCGAGTTGTAGATGACGCCGTCCATGTCGAAGAGTACGGCCTTCTTGTTTTCCTTCTGTTCCAATTTGTTGTTGTTCTATAATGATTTCGTGTGTGTATAACTACAACAGATTTCACGGATTGTGCAATCCGTGAAATCCGTTGTTTGTATCTTTTGCCTCCTAACAGGCAAGAACTTGCCCCTTCACAGGCAAGACGACGCCGACCTTATGCCTCCTTGGCCAGACGCTCCTTGATGGCTTTCGTGTCAGCCTCGTAGCCGGGCTTTTCGAGCAGGGCGAACATGTTCTTCTTGTAAGCCTCTACGCCGGGCTGGTTGAACGGGTTCACGCCGAGCACGTTGCCGCTGATGCCGCAGGCCTTCTCGAAGAAATAGATGAGCTGTCCGATGTAGTAGGCATTCAGCTTGGGCACAGAGATGCGGATGTTGGGCACGCCACCATCGACATGAGCCAGACGGGTGCCCAGCTCGGCCATCTTGTTCACCTCATCGACGCGCTTGCCGGCCAGGAAGTTCAGGCCGTCCAGGTTTTCTTCGTCCTCGGGGAAGAGCAGCTTCTGCTCCGGCTCCTCGATGCTGATGACCGTCTCGAAGATGGTGCGCTCGCCGTCCTGAATCCACTGGCCCATCGAGTGCAGGTCGGTGGTGAAATCTACCGAGGCGGGGAAGATGCCCTTCTTGTCCTTACCCTCCGACTCGCCGTAGAGCTGCTTCCACCACTCGCTGAAGTAGTGCAGCTTGGGCTGGTAGTTGACCATGATTTCTATCTTCTTGCCGGCCTGGTAGAGACCGTTGCGCAGGGCAGCATACTGGGCGGCGGGGTTCTCGTCGAAGGGCACGTCCTGGGCGCAGGCCTTCTCCATGTCCTGGGCACCGGCCACCAGTTGCTTGATGTCGAAACCGGCGCAGGCGATGGGCAGCAGACCCACCGGGGTGAGCACCGAGAAGCGGCCGCCGACGTTGTCGGGAATGATGAACGACTTGTAGCCCTCCTTGTCGGCACACGTGCGGGCGGCTCCGCGCTTGGCGTCCGTCACGGCCACGATGACCTTTCGGGCCTCTTCCTTGCCGCGCTGGGCTTCGCACTGCTTCTTCAGCAGGCGGAAGGTCAGGGCGGTCTCGGTGGTGGTGCCGCTCTTCGAGATGTTGATGACGCCGAACTTCTTCGTCTTCAGGTATTCGGTCAGTTCGAACAGATAGTCCTCGCCGATGTTGTTGCCGGCAAAGAGAATGGTGGGGTTCTTCTGGCCCTGGATGAGCCAGCCGAACGAGTTGCTCAGGGCCTCGATGACGGCGCGTGCGCCAAGGTACGAGCCGCCGATGCCGGCCACTACCACGGCCTCGCAGTTGTCGCGCAGCACCTTGGCCGTTGCCTCTATCTCGTCGAGGAAGGCGGGGGTGATTTCCGTAGGCAGGTGCAGCCAGCCGAGGAAGTCGTTACCGGGACATGTTCCATTCTCCAAGGCCTCTTGGGCGGCCTTTACTGTCGGCTCGAAAGCCTTCACGGCACCGGCTTCGAGGAAGCACGCTGCCTTTGTGATGTCAAGTTTGATGTTGCTCATAGTTTTTTTATAGCTTATTGTTTTAGCGTTACTCGCGGTTAGTGCATGCCGTTTAGCGTTATTCGCGCTAAGTGCATGCAAAAATACACATTATTTCCAAAACGGCAAAATATATCCGTGTGAAATTTGGCCCACACGGCGTTTTTTGCCGTTTTACTCCTTGGTCTTGTTCTTGTAGATGACCACGCCTAAAATGATGAGCAGCACGACGGCTGCGATGTGCATCCAGTCCATATTCTCTGTTGTTTGTCAGGTTGTTATTGTCGGCAAAGATACGCATTTTTTGACAAAACAGCAAGCCTTTTGCAAAAAAACGTTCCTCTGCTGCTAAAAATGATGGCTCGCATAGGTGCCGTCCCTGTCAGCACGATTCGTCGGTGAGGGGGTCTTTCGGAGCTGCCTCGTGCATGGTGCGGTAAGCGGCAGGCGTGACGCCATAGTATTTCTTGAAGTTGCGGCGGAAGGTGCTGTCTTCATAGAATCCGGAGCGCATGCCCACCTCCTTGGTGGTCGTGTCGGGCTCGTCCACCAGCAGCTGGGCCGCATACTCCACGCGTTTTTGGTTGAGGTAGTCCACCCGCGTGTTCGTGGCGGCAAACTGCTGGATGAGTCTGGTTGACAGTCGCCGGTTGAAGCCTGCCCGTTCCATCACCATGTCGATGTTGGCCTTGGGGTCGAGGAACACCTGCTGTTCGTTGATGATACGCTCCATCTCCAGGAATCGCGGCAGGTCGTCGTTCTCGGTGTCCTGAGGCTGTACCGTCGCTGACGGTACGATTTCGGCCAGCAGCTTTTGTTTCTGTTCCAGCGAACCGATGACGTTGCGCAGGTCGTGGTTCTTGCGCTGAATGCGCCGCACGAAGATGACGAGGAGGACGAGCAGTGCCAGCGCGAAGGCCACGATGACACACAAGATGGTGACGCGGCGCTGCTGCAGGGCTATCTGGTGGTCTTTCTCCTGCGACTGGAACTTCTCTGCAAACTCGATGGCCTTCTGCTGCATATTGCGTGTGTAGAGTGTGTCGGTGAGTATGGCGGCGCGCCGGCTGAGGCTGTAGGCCTGCTCATAGTGATGCAATGCCACGTTATAGTCTTCTGCCTCGTGCAACAGACTGACGTATTGACGGTTAATGGTGTCTGCCTGCTGGCGGCATCGCGCCAGATGGTCTTCCGTCACCAGCAGGCCCTCCTGGTATCTCCCGCTGAACTTGAAATAAGTCTTCAGCCGCTGCCCTTTGTTCTTCTTGCCGTAGGTGGTCTGCCGGTACAGCTGTGCATAGCGGTCGGCACTGTCTCGCAGTGCGCCACCGCCCTTCGACAGCTTGGCAAAGGCTCCGGCCATCATGGCGTAGGCCTGTCCGCGCAGCATGTCGGCAGCACGCCCTTGAACTTTGGAGAGTGGGGTGGGCGACGCGGCTGCATCGAGCACCGCCAGCGTGGTGCGGCATGCCGCGATGCCCTCCTCCATCTGCTGGTCGTTGACGTGGGCCGTTGCCACGGTCAGTGCCATCGTGGCCAGCTTCGAGCGTTCGCCGTCGCTCAGTTTGCTGCCGCTTAGCGTCTTTACCTTTTCCATGCCCTCGCTCATCTTCGCCCAGGCGTGTGGCTTGTCGCCCAGGTCGTAATAGCACATGCCCATCAGCATCATGAAGTCGGCCTCCATGATGGGGTCGTCCAGTTGCCGTGCCAGCCGTGTGCCCTCGATGGCCTGGCTGATGCATGCCTCATGGTCGCCCACGGGCAGCATGAGGCGCGTCATCCACTGCAGCACCTGTGCCCGCACGGTGTCGTTCTGCTGTACGTAGGGTGTCTCGTAGGCGCGCCGCACGTTGTCGATGGCTAACAAGCGGTCCACGGTACCCTGATATACCCGTGCGCGTGTATAATAATAGGTGTGGGCAGCCATCTCGCCCCGCTCGTAAAGCGAGTCCAGTATATGGAAGGCCTGGGCAGTATCCTTCTCGGCTATCTTTTCGATGTGTAGTGTCGTGCTGTCGCAGAGGGCCATGCTGGTCTTGACTGGCTGGTGTTCGGCAGTTGTGCAGCGGATAGCCAGCAATGTGATGAGGGCAATACCCGCAAGCAGTTTAAAGTTGATTTTCATTCTTGTAGTCTATTTTGGGAACAAAGGTAATAAAAAAATCACAGATGAAAGGTACAAAACGGGATAAATGACTGCTTTGTGTGCAAAAAATCCTACTTTGTGTGCAAAAATGCCTACTCTGTGTGCAAAAATGCCTGTTTGTGGATAGTGACATTTTCTTGTAATTGTAGTAACTTTGCAGAAAATCTAAATACAAATATTATGAATACCAATGATTTCATGCAGCAGATGAGCGTTCTCTCTGCGAGCGTGCGGCGCTGCAAGGGCTCCGTGCGGAGACCACTGAGTGCGATGCTGTTGCTCTTTTTGATGGCGATGATGCCAACGGCAATGTGGGCTGCTGACCCGAACGACGATACCGTGATTATTGACGGCATCACTTACCACGTGCTGCGCAATGCCGACGACTGGGCGCGGTTCGGAGAATTAATAGCCGATGCAAGAGGAGAGACGGAGGTCAATGCTATCATGGATGGCGACTTTACAGTGACAACAATGGTCGGCACCGAGAAAGAACCTTTTCGCGGCATCTTCGATGGTAATGGACATACGCTGGATGTCAACATCTACGATGTCAAAGATGGTAATTATTTTGCTGCTCCGTTCCATTATGTCAACGAGGCAACCATCAGAAATCTACACGTAACGGGTGTTGTGAATGGTGGAAAACATTGTTCTGGACTGGCGGGTAAATGTGGCAACTTGACTATTGAGCGCTCATGGGTTTCCGCTACCGTCTCGTCCAATAACGGCGACGGCTATTTCGTGGGTGGCTTCACGGGCCATACGGTTAAGAACACCATCACCATCACCGACTGTCTGTTCGACGGAAAACTCATCTGTAACGGTGACAACAGATACAAACACTTTGCCGGTGCATTCTTCGGTTGGGGTGAAGAAGGTGGTGCGTGGGTGGGTCATCGACTCTATGAAAAGGGAAATGCCGATAATGCCCGCTACAGCATAGGCTATTGGTCGAAAGACAACGGAAAGGCCTGGGGCGGCAACGGCAGCAGCTCGAGCATCTACTCTATTCACGACTGGGGTGAGATTACGAATGGTGCGCGCAATGCTACGAAACAGAACGAGGTAGTTGATGCCATGAACAACGAGAGGCGTAACACATGGCACCTGATTGACGGCAATGCCTACCCGATTATTGAACACCACTCGCTCAACGCTACTTTCGAGGCCTACGACATCGTGCCCGGCACGGAAAGCGGTGAAGAGGGAATGTTGAAGATTCCCTTCTCGTGCGACCAGGTGGTGAAATGGATTGATGCCTGGTATACCGACGAGAACGGCAACCGGAAAGACCTGCCGCGACTGACGCTGCCCGCCAACAGCTATTCGGGCTTCTTGCTGGTGTCGGCTACCGAGGCGCACCGCGACCTGCAGATGAAGGTCAAGCTGATGCTTGACGAAATCAACTACACCTATGATGCTAAGAACGATGCCGTGATGCACAATCCGCGCAATCTGAAGTCGCAGCTGCTGACGCTTTCAAAGAACAGTCTGACAGATGCCGGAGCCGTACAGCTGCAGTGGGAGACCAAAGACCCAGCCTACAATGATGTGGTGGACGGCGACATGTTTGTCGTGCTCCGCTCGCTGACGGGTAAGGCAGAAGACATGGTGTCTATCGGGTCAGTACCGCTGGAGAGCGGTGTGTCTGCCTACACCTACAAGGACTCGTTACTCACCAATGCGCTGGCAGCAGAGCATATCGACGCATCGACAGGCACCGCACCGGTGACTTACTGGGTGGTTCGAGCCTCAGCGCAGCAGCTGTGGGGCATGGATGCCGCCAAGAATCCCACGGTGGCAACGGTGCAGCCAACGATGAAACGCCTCACCCTGCTGGAACCCACGGATGTCAAGGCGGCGTGGAACGATCAAGCAGAACACAAAGCGAAGGTGGCATGGAACTACAAGGCTAACGACGACACTCACCAATATGTGTGGGACACCCGCTGCTCGATGGCGATGGAGGTGAAGGCCTTCAACGACAGTACGCAGGTTGACAGTACCGTAACCGCACTCACCAACGAACAGATACAGGCTGGCGAGATGGAACTGCTGCTCAGCCGTTCGTGTGTCAAATATCAGATAAACCTGCTCATTGATGGCGGCAAGTCGCCATTAGGTAAGGGTAACGCCACTTTTGCTGCCGCCATGCCCGATGACAAGTTCTACCATGAGAACTTAGGACGCATCGACAAGGAGTCGCTCGCGGCACGCCAGCTGCAAAGCTCTGTGCTGCTGACATGGGCAAATGTAGATGACGAACCCGTGGACTACTATGAAGTATGGCGCAAGGATGTGAACGATGGTGTCTTCGAGCGCATAGCCAAAGAGCTGACGGAGATGGAGTATGAGGACACGAAGACATCGCCGGTTCACCAGTACGAGTACTTCGTGCGCGGCGTGAACAGCTGTGAGGGAACAAAACACGAAGACACCAAGACCGTACAGGGCAGCTGTGTCCAGACAGGTACCGTAGAGGGGCATCTCTGTTTTGCCGACGGCACAGGTATTCCCAACATTGTCATCAACATCACGTCGCCTGACGGCAACAATCTCTATACCACAAAGACGGACGAGAGCGGTTTCTTCCGCAAGAGTGACCTGCCCTACATCAACAATACGGAGACCACCTATCAGGCAATGCCGAACCATAACAGCTACAGTGCCGGTGCCCAGCCCATCACCTTCAGCACCACACCGGGCAGCAACCTGGTGACGGGTGTGGAGTTTGTGATTGAAAAGAGCATCAAGTTCTCCGGCATTGTGCAATACTACGGCACGAGCATTCCCGTTCAGGGTGTGTCATTCCTCGTCGACGGCTATGAGGTGCGTAACAGTGCCGGCAAGGTGGTGAGTGACCACGAAGGCAAGTACTCCTTCCGCATACTGGGGGAGGGTGAGCACAGCATTCGGGCTGTGAAGAAAGGCCACGACTTCTGTAAGGATGGCTACTACCATGCGAGCGATGACAATCCGGAAATCAAGTATAACTTCACCAGTGACAAGGCGGGCATCATCTTCCACGACAGTACCCGCGTGAAGCTCATCGGACGCGTGGCTGGCGGTAAGGACCAGGGCGCTATCCCCTTGGGCAACTCGCTGTCGCGCAACAATCTGGGCGACGACCTGCAGATAGTGCTGGCCCTGGAGGGCGACAATGCCTCACGACTGGTGTACGACCCCCTGGACACCAAGAAGAAGGAACGCGACGAGGTGTTTATACACCAGGCTCACGACCAGAAGTATGAGTATAAGACACAGGTACACACCACCATCAACCGCATGGTTATTACGCCCGACGTACACACTGGTGAGTATGAGGTCTGGTTACCACCTGTGAAGTGGAAGATTCAGCAGATTACCGCCAAGGGCTATGCTACGCTGTTCCAGGACGGACAGGTGGGCGACGTCATCGACCTGACCGACTCACTGACCGAGCACACCGACCACTACGAGGGCGCGTGGATGAACGCCGAGAAGGTGAAGATCGATAGCGTCGATGTGAAGTACCATGCCCAGTACAGCCGCATCTACCACTCGCCGGTGGTCATCGACTATAAGCAGGTGGGCTATGAAAACTTCGACTACTTTGGCGATCGTTACTACAGCTACAAAGCCTTGAGTGGCGAAAAGCAACGGCTGTCGCTGGCCTACGGTGTGCGCAAGGCCGGCTGGCCCGAAGGCAAACGCGACTCTATGGAGACCCACTACACCTTCGGATATCCCGTGTTCAGCATCGACCGCAAGTATCCCGTGAAAATTTCGGCAACTGAGCGCTACTACTATAACAACAATACGAAGAGCGACACCATCGACATCATCCGCTTGTCGGGCGGCGAGGTGACCATCCACAACGGCATGGTCAGCTCGACCCACCGCGACACTCTGAAACTGGACAGCGTAGGCGAGGCAACCTATAACCTGGCTGCCGCACAAGTGCCTTACCAGCTGACAGGCACCGATGCACTGCGCACGGTGTCGATGACGCTGGAAATGGACGGTACGCACTACGAGGCCACTCCGTTACGCGCGTACATATTAAATATACAGCAATTGAAGGGAGCCAAGGACATACTGAACTACTCTGCGCCGCTGCTGGTCGATATCCTGCGCGATCCACCCGGTGGTGCGTCGAAAGCCACACTGAGCAAGGGTTCCACGCTGAAGTACAGCTACCAGATGGACATGAGTTGGACTGCAGGCGTAACCCTTGGCTTCATCTCTGGTATCCATTTCTCCACCTTCACAGGTTTGGTGGCAGCCCCCATGGGTGCCGGCGGTGTAGGCGGATTTATCAACGCCTCCTACAACACCACGACCCTCTCTATGGACCTTGCAGTCTCAGGCAGTGGCACCCGTGCCTTCAACTACACGATAACAGCCTCTGAGGATATCTCCACCAGTTCAGCGGCAACCATGGTGGGTGCCGATGCCGACCTGTATATCGGTATAGACCAGAACATCGTTGTCAAGCCCGCCACCGCTATCCGTGCCATCCCCGACAGCGTATTCCAGCAGATGGGCGGACAGATAGCTGCAGGACGAATGCTCGAGATAGCCCAGGGTACTGACGGAGAAGGGAAACTGCTCCACCTGGTACGCGACGAGGTGCTGACCTACGGTCCCGTTATCAACTCCAGCTTCATACACTCTCAGAACTACATTCTCACGCAGCTCTTACCGTCACTGACAGACCAGTGTCTGTCACTGATATTCACCGGCACAAGAGATGAGGCTGTAGAGAAAGCCCGTCAGACGGGTGAAAGAGTGTACTGGTCGAAGGTGAACAAGGAGCACAAAGACTTTGGCACAGACTATGAGATGATTACTCCCGACGGGTATAGCGGAGAGACGATTGACGAGGTGGCCCACTACCAGGAAATCATGTTCAAGTGGGTAGAGATGATAGCACAGAACGAGCGCGAGAAGCTCTCTGCCCGTGACCTGGTGAAGAACTTCGACGTGGACGGCGGCACAGCCATCAGCTATGGCGAATCGTTCACCAGCGACTACTCGAACACCAAATCGCTTGTCAGTCCGATATCGCCCATCACCGACGGCTACTTCAGCAGCGATCTCGGCAATGCAGCCTTTAACTACGGAGCCATCGCTGGTCCGGTAGCCGCCAAGCTGCTCGGTCAGATATTAGCTAAGAAAACTGGCGAGGACAAAGGCGCTGCCCGTGGCAATGGGACAAGCGTGGAAGTCAGGGCAGCTGGCTTTGAGGCCAAATTCGAATTGATACCGGCAGTGAGCATGAATGTGAAACCCAAGGACACGGAGTCCAAAGCGTTCAACCGCAAGGAGAGCTTCACCATCAGCATGGACCGCAAGAGCCATCTGAACTTCGATGTCTATCGCGTGGAGACCAGCACCGACGACATCACAGACGACGGTGTACTGGATGTCTTTGTAGGCAGCAACTTCTATGAGCAGGCAGATTACAACTATGATTACCTGAAGCGCGACCTTTCGCTGAAGAACTACCGCCAGCCGCGCAGCTTCGTCTATCGTACCCGTGGCGGTGCCACCTGCCGTCCATGGGAGAATGAGCGAGCCTCTCAATTCTACAATCCCAAAACCGTCATTGACGAGCGCACCAAGAAGATTGAGAACCCTGTCATCAAGATGGACAAGCAGAGCATCAGCGGTGTACCCTTTGGCGAGCCTGCCCGCTTTAAACTGTACCTGACCAACGAGAGCGAAATGCCCGAGGCAGCCTACAACTACTTCAACATCTACCAGAACGAGAAGTCCAATCCCGACGGTGCCAAGCTGATGATAGACGGTATGCCGCTGACGGGCGACGGCCGCACCGTTGAGGTACGCCCGGGACAGGTGACGGAGAAGACGCTGGAGGTCTATGCCAGCGAAAAGTTCGACTACCAGAACCTGATGATCGGTCTGATATCGCAGGGTGACTTGACACAATTCCAGGAGGTGGCGTTCGATGTTCACTATCTGCAGATGGCTGGCAGTGTGTCCATCACTACGCCTGGCGACAAGTGGATTATGAACTGCGACGCGCCGCAGGATGGCGACAAGGGGTGGTATCTGCCCGTCGTTATCGGTGGCTTTGACAAGAACCAACACAATTTCGACCATATCGAGTTCCAGTATAAAGAAAGTACACGTGGGGACGACTACTGGACGAACCTCTGCGGCTACTATGCCGACTCCACCCTCTATGCTGCCGCCAGCGGTACCAAGGCCATGATACCGGAAAACGGCAACATCACCACCCGCTTCTTCGGCGAGGGAACAGTCATGGAGAAAGCCTACGACCTGCGCGCCGTGCTCTTCTGCAGAAACGGCAATGCGTTCCTCACCAATGAGTCGAAGGTGCTTTCGGGTGTGAAGGACACCCGCCGCCCGCTGCTCTTCGGCAGTCCCGACCCGAAGGACGGCGTGCTGGGCACGGGTGACAATATCGTCTTCCACTTCTCTGAGAACATTGAGCACAACTACCTGCAGAGCGCCACCAACTTTGAGGTGATGGGCGAGACCAACGAGAACAGCCTGCAGGAAGCGACGTCGCTGCAGTTCGACGGCAAGGGTTATGCCGAAAGTCAGGCCCGCCGCAACTTTGCCAACAAGAACGTCACCGTCGAGGTAATGGTCAAGCCCGACAATACCAGGCGGGACATGCCTATCTTCTCGCACGGCCGCGACGGCAAGCAGCTGCAGCTGTGGCTCACTGCCGACAATCGGCTGCGTGCCGTGGTCGATGACAAGGTGCTGGAGGGCAAGAGCGACCTGAGCTCGACGGCCTTCAAGCGCGTGGCCATGGTGTTGGACAACGACCGGCGCAGGCTGACGCTCTATGCCGACTCGCTGGAAGCCCGGATGGACAGTGTGACGTACAGCGGCTATGGTCCGCTCATCTTCGGTGCCACCAACCAGGCCGACGTCAGCAAGCGCACCTTCTATCAAGGCCGCATGATGCAAGGCCGCGTGTGGAACCGCGCCATGGACATCAACCTGCTCAACACCTACGGCAACCAGCTGCTGACGGGCTATGAGATGGGGCTGACCGACTACTATCCGATGAACGAAGGCCAGGGCGACTACGCCACCGACCTGGCACAGGGTGCCCACCTCATGCTCAGCGGAACAGAGTGGACACAGCCCAGAGGCATGTCGCTGTCGCTGGACAAGACAGAGCAGAAAGCCATCAAGGGCCTGCAGCTGAAGCCGCAGTACATACAGCGCACGGCAGAACAGGACTACACGCTGATGTTCTGGTTCAAGACCGACGCAGACGGACATGGGGCACTGCTCAGCAACGGCTCCGGACGCAAGAGCGATGTGGGAGCCATCGACAAGTTCTTCATCGGCTTCGAGGGCCCGACGCTGAAATACCGCTCGTATGGGCGTGAATACTGCCTGGGCGACGACCTGGACGACGGCCGCTGGCATCACTATGCCATGACCGTGAACCGCTCCCATCAGGTAGCCACCGTCTATATTGACTACGACATGAAGGCACAGTTCAGCACCGACTCGCTGGGCGGCATGACGGGCGACTTCTATCTGGGCAACATGGTATGGAAAGAGGAAGGTCCCAAGAACGACAGCATCCGCCAAGAGAACGCGCTGACAGGCCACATCGACGGCATCGCCCTGTTTGAGCAGGCACTGCCACAGACACTCGTCAAGCGATATACTGCCAAAGCACTCGGCGGGTCGGAAAAGGGACTCTTGACATACGTGGACTTCGACCGCCAGGAGCGCCAGATGAATGGCGACATCAGCTTGCAGCCATACGCGCTGAACAAGAAGGTGAACAATTCTACCGACAGACACGACAGCATCTTCGTTAATAGCACGGCAGACATCACGGCCCGCATCGACAAGACTGATGGGGCGCCGATGCAGGCCTTCGAGGAATTGCACAACCTGAACTTCAGTTTCGTGGGACGCGACAACCAGCTGCTGGTGAACATCGACGAGCTGGACACGCGCATCAACAAGCGAACCGTCTATGTCACCGTCAGCGACATACCCGACATGAACGGCAACTTCATGGCATCGCCGGCTACGGCAGCCGTGTTCGTTGACCTCAATCCGCTGCGCTGGTCGAAGAAGGTACACAAGGCTACCATGCATTACAATAAGGAAGCCGACTACACCTTCGACATCAACATCGTGAACAGCAGCGGTGCTGCGCATACCTATTCGGTGTCTAATCTGCCGAAGTGGCTCAGCGTGGATGTGCCCACCGATGTCATCAGCGCCAAGAGCGAGCAGACGCTGACCTTCACGATCGGTAAGGACACCAACGTGGGAGCCTATGACGACATCATCTACCTGACCGACGAAAACGGACTGTCGGAGCCGCTGGCGCTGAACATCACCGTGGAGGGAGAGATACCGGAATGGACGGTGCCCGACGCCATGAAGCAATACTCGATGAGCATCGTGGCCCGGGTGGAGATAGAGAACGACATCGTGACCGACACGCGCGACAGAGTGGCAGCCTTCGACGCCAACGGTCGCTGCATGGGTGTGGCCAACGTCACCTACGACGCAGCATCGTCGGAAAGCCTGGTATATCTCTCGGTGTATGACAGCACGATGGTAGCCTCTCCGCTCTTCTTCCGCATGTGGCACTACGAGACGGGCAAGGTGATGGCACTGACATCGTCGGAACTGGTTGACTTCAAACCCGAGGGCTTCGTGGGCACCACGAAGCAGCCGCTCTTGCTGCAGGCCGGCGACCTGTATATACAGCATCTGCACCTGGTGCCGGGCTGGAACTGGGTGTCGCTGAATGTGCTGAATGGCGCCTATCGCGACGTGCAGCGGCTGCTGAGCCAGTACCACTGGCAGGAGGGCGACATGATGGCCGACGAGAACCACAACATCTCGCTGCTCTATCAGTACGGCCAATGGCTGTCGAACAGGGGCGAGACGTCGTTTGGCGACATGATGATCTCCGTGGGCGAGAGCTATCGCGTCATGGTGAACAAACCGGTGACGATAGACCTGTCGGGTACAGTCATCAAGACCGAGGGCGACCGCACCATCAGGGTGAAGCAAGGCTGGAACAGCATCGGCTATACGCCGCTGGTGAACCTGCCCATAGCGACGGCCCTTGCCGACTATCTGGACGATGTGGAAGACGGCGACATCGTGAAGAGCAAGACGGAGTTCGCCATGCTCTCTGAGGGTGCCAACGGCTCGCGCGAGTGGAAGGGCAACC
This sequence comes from uncultured Prevotella sp., assembly GCA_947165435.1. Classification (GTDB taxonomy): domain Bacteria; phylum Bacteroidota; class Bacteroidia; order Bacteroidales; family Bacteroidaceae; genus Prevotella. The sequence continues at coordinate 6,062 of CAMVAI010000061.1, read as the reverse complement.
TGAAGTACATGAAGCCGGGCGAGGGCTACATGCTCTATCGTCAGCGGGCTGGCGAGACGTCGTTCGTCTATCCTTACTTCGAGCCGAACGCCACCTTCTTCGAGGAGAATGGCCGCCGGGCCGCTGCCTATAGCAACACCATGTCGCTGACGGCTGTGGCAGAAGGCATCGACGTGCAGGAGGGCGACAGGCTGGTGGCATACGCCGGCGGCGAGGTGGTCGGCGAGAGTGTGGTCAGCACTTCGCCTGCCGATGCCCAGAGGCCGCTGTTCTATCTCAGCATTGACGGCGACATGACGGCTCCGCTCTCGTTTGCCATTGAGCGCGGCGGCGACATCATTGCCACCACAGGCGACGTGATGACCTACGAGGTGAATGCCGTCAGTGGCTCATACACGGCTCCGACCAGCATCAGCTTCGCCCGCATCGACGACCGCTCGGCAGCACAGCAGCAGGGCTGGTTTACCATACAGGGCATCAAGCTCGACCAGAAGCCCACACAGAGCGGCGTGTATATCCATAATGGTCGCAAGCAAGTGATTAAATGACGCGGAATACCGAAATGCCGCAATACCGTAATACCGCAATGCCGTAATCCCGGAATACCGCAATACCGCAATCCCGGAATACCGCAATACCGTAATACCGCAACATCGCAATATCGAAACATCGAAACAACGAAACAACAAAACCACAATGAAAACAATAAAAACAATCATACTGGCGGCAGTCCTCACGATGGCGTGGGGCTGCTCGTCGGGCGACGACACCCCCGCCAACATCAACAACAAGGAGGGGCAGGGGGAACAGCAATGGACGGGTTCGACATTTGCTGCCTCCGAGAAACCCACATGGGCAATAGACTGGTCGTCGAATGTTACCAAGCCTGACTGGCAGGAACCCGATGCCACCAGGTTTGAGTGTAGCATGACCATGCTCATCAGGCTCGGGCAGGAACTGACGCCTTACTCTACCGACAACGACATGATGGCGGTCTTTATAGATGGCGAATGCCGTTGCGTCAGCTATCGCAACCAGCTGCAGAACGGCAGGGTGGCATTCCTGTTGCACGTCAAGGGCACCGGCGACGAGGCTAACCGACGGATGGAGCTGCGCTACTATTGCGACAGGCTGCACCATCTGAATGTCACCAGTGCCATATCGCCCTTTGTGCCCAACAATGTGATGGACAAGACCTATCAGATTGATTTCAACATAGACAAAGGCAGCACCAAGTACCCCCTGGCGACGAACCTCACCGTCATGCTGCCAAAGCAGTTGCCGTTTGTGGAAACCAGTGGCGACATGCTGGCGGTCTTCGTGGGCGGCGAGTGCCGGGGTATCGGCTATCAGGGCGGCGACCTGTATGACGGCTGGCGGGTGAAGGTGGTCGGTACACAAGCGGGCGAGACGGCAGAGATACGCTATTACAGTGCCGACAAGGCCGGCATCTACACCATCCTGAAGACCTTCACGCTCTCGGGGAGCCTACAACAGGAAAACATTTCGTTCTAAATAAGAAATAAAAAATAAGAAAACAAAGAATGGTATGACGATGAGACACATAGGATGGATATCACTGTTGGCGGCAGCCTGCTTGACGGCCTGCTCGTCGGACGATGAGCCAGTGACGAAAGAGGCACAACGGCCAATGACGGTCGATGTGGCGGAGCATCCGATAGTTGATGCGGGAGGAACGTCGGGGAGGGGCACCAACCGTGCTGCTGCCGTTACGACAACTGCCACACTCAGCAGTTTCTCGATGAACTATCAAGGCAACCCGTACAACTACACGAAGACGGGCAGCGGATGGAGTACCTATAGCTGGCCTTCAAGTGTGGGCAATAGTGAGAAGATAGACTTCTATGCCTATACGCGTGGCACATTCAACTATAACAGCGGGAATCCATACGTGGCGTTTACTGTCGAGAGTGAGCCAGCCAATCAGCACGACCTGCTGGTGGCAGAGCATCGGCAGATAGCTTACAATGATGCCGGCGGACATGTCAGCCTCGCCTTCGACCATGCCTGCGCTGCCGTGGTGTTGAATGTAGAGCTAACCAATACGCTGAGGAACAAGCTGGGCAAAGACCTGACGGTACACAGCATCGTGCTCAGGAACGTCAACAACAGGGGCGATTACTACTATGCCACCAAGTCGTGGAGCAACCTCGACGGCAAGGCCGATTACACGCTGACCAACAGTGCCATCACCGTCTCCACCACCCCGCAGCAGTTGTCGTGCGGCTACCTGTTCATGATTCCGCAGAAACACGCCGCCAACCATACCGTCGGCACCTATTTGGAGATTAACTACACTACCTCGGAACCCAAGCGGACCGACCTCGCATTAGACATCGATTGGGAGGCCGGCAAGTGCTACACGACAACTATCAGATTAGGAACCAGCCTTATTGAAGTATGAAGAAACAATATATCACCCCCGCCATCCGCGTCGTCCGTCTTGAAAACCGGTCGTGCCTGTTGAATTACAGCGTGAATAACTATCAGGAAGTCAACATGCTCATTGGCGATAGGGAAGCTTGACCGGAAAAATACAAATTAAGAAATAAAAAATAAAAATGTACTGACTATGAAACAGAAGAGCTTATGGATGCTAAGCGCCCTGCTGCTTGCAGGCAGCAACGTGGCGCTGACAGGTTGCAAACCGAATTCGGAAGATTTTATCAAGCAACCGGAGATCGTGAAACTACCGTATTCCGTCACTGACCAGGATCGTGTAAAGCATGCCGAACAGGCGTTGGGCATCACCATCGACCCACAGCAGGACTGGACGCTCACCAACGACTATCGCGTAACGATTACCGCCGATGCCGACCTCGACGGCATCAGCAAGGTGATGGTTATCGATGGCGACCCGTATCTCAAACCTACGCAGATATTGGCTGTCAAGTCGATTGGCAAAGACGCGACAGCCACGCTGACCTTCCGCGCTGGAAAGACCGCCACGATGCTCTATGCGGCCTGCATTGCCGGCGACGGCCAGTGCATAGCCCGCCCCTTCGTGCCCGGTGAAGACGGCGAGGTGTCTTTCGCCGACAGGATTCCCACCACGGCCATGGCCCCCGGTGCGGATAACACCATCAGCCCCACCGACGACGGCATCTTCTACAAGAAAGACTTCATCAGTTTCCGCGATGCCGTGCTGAAACTGCTGCCCAAGGGACAGGATAACCGCAGCGTGCTCGGCGACCTTGACTATACCAGCACGATACAGGTGCGCAAGAATCCTTATACCCTCTTGGTCGATCTGCCGCTGGCGTTCATGTGTGGCGACGGCAGTGCAAGCGATAACCTGAGCTACACGTGGTACCCTGAGGGGAAGACGGAAGGGAGCGAGACCTTCCTGAACAAGGATACCTTCGACGGCAACAGCGACGTCCCGGTGTATGACCAGCCGACGAAGGAGTGGGCCTTGAAAGGGTGCTATCTCCAGTGCCGTCAGTCGGACAACACGATAGACAAGCTCTTCACACCGGGCGACATCCTGACTTTCCGCCTGGCCAACGACGAAGTGTTGCTGGACGACACGCCCAGCCCCCGCGTGAAGGTGTTCATGCTGAACGGTTATGTGTTTCTTGCCTGCGAGGACGGCAACGATTGGGACTACAACGACCGCATGTTCTGGATGCCGGAAGGCGCTGATAGAATAGAGAAGGCCAAGGTCGTGCCCGTCGATCCGGAACCCATGGCGCCGCAGGTGTGGACCTATGCCTGGGAGGATCAGGACTTTGGCGACTACGACCTGAACGACTGTGTGATAGAGGTGAGGGAGAACGCCGCCGACCCCACGAAGATAGACATCAAGCTGCTGGCCCTCGGTGCTACGCGCGAGGTGTGGCTGGGCTTCGAGAACAAGCGCGCCCAGACGTATGCCGACTATCAGCCCATCTGGAATCAGGAACTGCACGAGGTGATGGGTGTGAAGCCCGGCACGATGGTCAACACGGGATTGGCCACGGCAGAGCCGGTCTCCATCACCGTCAGCAAGCCGGCCGGCTTTAACTTCCAGACGTGCTCGTTCATCCTTGGCTGCAAGCACGAAGGCAACATGGTCGGAGTCTATGTAAGCGACTACTATGCCATCCACATCGCCACCGAGGGGCAAGACCCTCACGGCTTAGCCATTCCCGCCCAGTGGCAGTGGCCCACGGAGCGCACCTGCATCAAGGATGCCTACATGGAGTTTAGCACGTGGGCCAGCGACCGTACGCAGGCTCATGACTGGTACATCCATCCCACTGAGGGCAAGGTAGTGAAGCGTTAAGGTCACGCTTCCAAACTTTATCTTACCGACAACGGACTATTCGATTACCCGAATAGTCCGTTGTCGTCCGTGTTTGTCCGTTTCAAAACAAATCGATTCGAATTGCATAAACAGTCCGTTTCCGTCCGTGTTCGTCCGTTTCAAAACAAATCGATTCGAATTGCATAAACAGTCCGTTTCCGTCCGTGTTCGTCCGATGCTCAAATCATCCTGACGTATAAACAGTCCGTGTTCGTCCGATGCAAGAATAATCCTCCAAAGAATAGCCCAGAGGCTAACCTATTGCTTGACGTATGTTCCTACCGTCTTTGCGTCAACGCCAAGAGTGCTCTTGGCGGTGATTTGAAGCTTTTGACCGTCTTCTGCGGCGTTAAACTCATAGATGTTCCCCCATACGCCTTCTTTCAGCTTAAACTTACCGTGGGGTGCTTCTAAGTAAAGCTGGTTGTCCTTGGCCCAGTATTTAAGCGCGGCAGCCGCTTGGCTTCCGTCTCCGGCTGTGGTATATGTGCCGTCGGCGGAGAAAGCAATCTTCTTGTCGAACGACGAGTCGCCCTCTGTCAGGGTCCACTGCCCGGCGAGCTGCCCGGCCAATTTCTCGTCCGTCTGTTGCGGCACGTCCATTACCCTCACGTATATGCTGGTTGAAGTGCAATAGACCAGCTGCCAGTCGCGAGTGTCCTGAATGTTTATTCCTCCCTCGAAGCCTTTTCCGTTTTCGTCGTAAAAAATATAGACGGAACTCAGAAGGATGTTGAACAGATGGTAGAAGGTCTTACCCTGCCACGTGCCACGGTAAACGGCAGTACTCGTCTGGCCTCTCGTCTCCAGGACATCGATCTTATCGACCAGCCACTGCGGCAGGTTCTTTTTCGGTGTGAGCGCCACTTTCACTTCCAGCTCACTGATTGTGGGAACGTAAGAGACGGCATTCGGATTTGTGTTCCAAGCCATGTCAGCATCAGAGATGTTCATTATCGGTGTCTCGTCACCGTCACTGCTGCACGCGGTTATCAGACCGAGTGGCAGGAATAATGCTGCAAATAATAGTTTTTTCATACTGTTTTTTTTAAAATAAATAAGACATTGTGGTTTGCAAATATAGATAGAATTATCAAATTGTTTAGTTGTCAATGTTGGTTAAAATTATACATATTCCATCAGCCTCAATGTCTTTTGCAAGACGCAGGGTAGTGCCGTTGACCTCATATTCGAGAGTGACGCCATTGATTGTTACATGGTGCTCTTTGTTGACTGTAAACGGGCATGTCCCAGAATAAGGAAGGGGGGAAAGGTCTGTAGATGTGTTGTTCGTAATTGTCAGTAAACCGTGTTTAGAGAAACTTAGTGTGACTTCTCTGGAATTGAAGGATGAAACCTGCGCCCACCCCTTATCGAATGTTTTCAATTCCCATGTTCCAACGATGTTGCTCTCAATTTGTGATTGAGTCTGGCTTTCTGCTATGTCGTCACTACTGCTGCACGCGGTTATCAGACCGAGTGCCAGAAATAGTGCTGCAAATAGTATTTTTCTCATATCGTTTTTTTTAAATAAATAAGACATTGTAGTTTGCAAATGTAGATGGAATTATCAAATTCTACAATTATTTTAACGTAAAAAATCTTAACATGCGCTATGATTAGTTTAAAGTAATCCATCCTACAAACAGCCACCCGCCCATGGCGAGCTCTATCTGGTATTCCCCGTTGAGCGTGGCAGGCAGGACGACCTGGGTTTCGGAAGAGCTGACCACCGTCGTATATACCACGTCAC
>CAMVAI010000060.1 GCA_947165435.1 uncultured Prevotella sp. | reverse complement strand
CCGGATTTTCGTCAAGTTCTTCATCCCATCTGACTTTGATGCCGCAAAGTTAGAGTCTTTTTTGTTTCCAGACTAAAATTATTAGTAATAACGCTGAATTGGGGAGTTAGGAAGCAACGCTATTAATAATAAATGTATGAAAAAGAGTATCTATTTGTTTTTGTTGCCTCTTTGCATGGGGCTACAGGCATGTGGTGGAGACGATGCAACTGAAGTGCAACAGATTATCGGTATCGATGTGAATACGTCGGGTGTAACTGAGCCATCTGAAGAATTTCTTGCAAAGTATGTTAAAGTTACTGTTAGTTTGGACGAGAATGAAGAGCTTTGGACTGCAAATATCCAGTCAACGCTTCCCACCGTATATCCAAACAAAGATATCAAATATGGGATGAGGGCTGACATCGAAGTCTGGAAGGATTCTTGGAATGGCAATACCGATTTAACACCTCTGGCTAGATCTGGAAAAGGTGTGTTTGAAGATGTATATGCTGAGGCTTCCGGCGATAGCTATGTAGTATCTGTGACAAATCCAATTTATGTTGGTATGTCTGGAAAAGGTGAAATTTCCGGAAAAACGGGACTTATAGACGAAATTGACGAAGATTGGGCAGAAATTGAAAGTATCCGTCGTATAGTGTGGGATATAAAAAAACGTATTGAAGAAGGAATAGCGACCGAGGTAGAGATAGAGTTGTTAAAGGGGTTTGAAGCGCGATTAAATGAAAGGGCGAGACTGACAGAAGGACTATACAACCTCTGTACTACAGTCGTAAAAGTATTCGTCGAAATGGATGAAAAACAATATGTTGTTAAAAGCGTGAATCATAGTGTTCGGACCCCACTGAATAGGGATATTTGAATAGAGATATTAGCAAACTCTGGCAGAACTTGTGACGTCCTGTCAGAGTTTAGCTAATTTGTGTTATAAAGCATTGTGTCCTCTCTTGGTGGCTTCCGCTGGGTCGGACTTGCTATCCGATTTTATCGAGTATCAACATTAATTATGTGTATCATGAGGTTCCGTGAGGTAGTAGGTGATTATGGGCATGCCTCTCTTTACCGCCCCTGTATTTCGCGGATGACTTCATCAACGACATACAAGTCGCCGAAAGTATATAGGAGCGTTGCGGGGTCGTGCAACCGCTCGTTAGTTTTGGACGTGTAAAAAATGTCCAAGGCTCTTTCGGGGCTGATGTCAAGGCGCTCGGAAAGCAGTGTAACAATACGCCCGATTTTGTTCCACATCAAGATGTCACTCAGCATAGCCTATTTGATGATTACGGATTTCTGGAATATGAGATATTTATCCACCACCTCCTGCTTCAGAATACATTTCTGCCCAAGTCTTAGCCTGGCTCCTGATGCTGGTGACGTAGAATCCCTTTCCGAAATCCAGATTTCCACGCCCCACGTGTACAAGCGGAGTTCTCACTTCTTGGGCTGCACCATGATACACCTTCCTCATTTCTGTCCTGCTTTCTTCGATTCCCAGATGTCGAGAGCACCGAGCACATCCTCTGTCACATGTTCTCGACTCTGCGTGTGTAGTCCGTCGTAGCATTTCAGAATAAAGCCGTCTATCAGACCTACTCGTTTCATGCGCTGATACATTTCCGAAGTGGAGATATTGCGCTGGCGCGCCGCCGACTCAACACAAGAGGAAGCGAAAATCATCTGGCTCTCTCTTTGTTCTCTTGCTCTGTTCTGTCTTGTCCTGAGTGCCATGTCACTGCAATTTGTGCGCAAATATACGATTTTTTTTCCTTTCTTGCAAATAATAGGGTAAAAAGATTTTAGAAAGATGAAGAAATAGACCGCCTGTTGTTAATTTCTCATTTCCCGATTCTCGTTTCTCATTTATTATTCGTACCTTTGCAAACAAAATTGATTGATTATGGGTAATTTAGTAGCGATAGTAGGGCGACCGAATGTCGGTAAGTCCACTTTGTTTAACAGACTGACCAACTCCCGTCAGGCCATCGTGAGCGACGAGGCCGGCACGACGCGCGACCGCCAGTACGGCAAGTGCGAATGGTGCGGCCGCGAGTTCTCGGTGGTTGACACCGGCGGATGGGTGGTGAACAGCGATGACATCTTCGAAGAAGAGATTCGCAAACAGGTGATAGTAGCCACCGAGGAAGCCGACCTGGTGCTGTTTCTGGTAGATATCAAGAACGGGCTGACCGACCTCGACGAAGACGTGGCGCAGATTCTGCGCCAGTCGAAGCTGCCGGTGGTGCTGGTGGCCAACAAGGCCGACGACGGCAAGGACCTCTACGGACAGTACGAGTTCTACAAGCTCGGACTGGGCGACCCGTTCTGCGTGAGTGCCGCCACGGGCTCTGGCACGGGCGACCTGCTGGACCACGTGCTGACGAAGCTGCCGGTGCAGACCGCCTCGGATGTCCTGGACGACACGCCGCGCTTTGCCGTGGTGGGGCGCCCCAATGCCGGTAAGTCGAGCATCATCAATGCCTTCATCGGCGAGGACCGCAACATTGTGACCGATATTGCCGGTACCACCCGCGACAGCATCTATACCAAGTACGACAAGTTCGGCTTCGACTTCTACCTGGTCGATACCGCCGGCATCCGTCGTAAGAACAAGGTGACCGAAGACCTTGAGTTCTACAGCGTGATGCGCTCTATCCGTGCCATCGAGAACAGCGACGTGTGCATCCTGATGATTGATGCCACCCGTGGCATCGAGGCCCAGGACATGAACATCTTCCAGCTCATACAGAAGAACAACAAGTCGCTGGTGGTGGTGGTGAACAAGTGGGACCTGGTGGAAGACAAGTCGCAGATAGCCATCAAGACCTTCGAGACGGCCATCCGCGAGCGCATGGCCCCGTTCACCGACTTCCCCATCATCTTCGCCTCTGCCGTTACCAAGCAGCGCATCTTCAAGGTGCTGGAGACCGCCAAGCAGGTCTATCTGAACCGCAAGATCAAGATAGGTACGTCGAAGCTGAACGAGGTGATGCTGCCCATCATCGAGGCCACGCCGCCGCCCAGTATCAAGGGAAAGTACATCAAGATCAAGTATGTCAGTCAGGTGCCCGACACGCAGATTCCCACCTTCGTGTTCTATGCCAACCTGCCGCAGTATGTCAAGGAGTCGTACCGCCGTTTCTTGGAAAACAAGCTGCGCGACAACTGGACGCTGACGGGAACACCCATCAATGTTTTCGTAAGACAGAAGTGAGGCCACTCTATTTTCTTGACATTCGTAAGCCAGCAGTGAGACAACTCTATACCCTTGCCATTCTTGCCCTTGCGTGGCTTGCCGCGGGCTGTAGCAAGCCCTCGGCTGAAGAGCAGGCCTCGCAGGCAGCCTTGTCGTATTACCAGCAGTTGGTGGACGGTCGGGCCGACGACGTGCTGTCGGGTAGGGCAGAAGCCGACTCGCTGCCTGACGACTATCGCCGGCAGTTGTCGGCAGCCTTTAGCCGGTATCTTGATGACATCCGGTCGAAGCATGGCGGGCTGGCGGCTGTCAGCCTGTCGGCCAATCCTGCCCGCCGCGACTCCATACCGACCGCCGATGGCCGTTGGCAACATGTCGTCTATACGTTCCTTTTGCTACAGTTTGGCGATTCTACCCACGAGGAAATCACCGTCCCGATGGTAGAGCGGGATGGCGAGTGGCATGTCCGATAAAAGAGCGTCTTTAGGGATGCTGGTGGTGGGTGACGGCCTGACGCATCTCTTTCAGCAAGTCGCTGGCAAAGATGAAGTCGGTGAGCCGCTGGTTGGTCGATTCCATGATTTCGCTGCTCACACCCTGCCATTCCTTGTGCCCCTGATAGATGAAGATGATGTTCTCGCCAATACCCATCACCGAATTCATGTCGTGGGTATTGATGATGGTTGTCATGTTAAACTCGCGGGTGATGCTGTGCAGCAGTTCGTCAATGACGAGGCTCGTCTTCGGGTCCAGTCCGCTGTTCGGCTCGTCGCAGAAGAGGTACTTCGGGTTCAGGGCGATGGCGCGGGCGATGGCCACACGCTTCTGCATGCCGCCGCTGATTTCGCCGGGATATTTCTCTTCTGCTCCCACCAGGTTGACACGGTCCAGACAGTCCATGGCCCGCTGCTGCCGTTCGCGCAGGGTCATCGACGAGAACATGTCCAGCGGGAACATCACGTTCTCCAGCACCGTCAGCGAGTCGAAGAGTGCTGCCGACTGGAATATCATGCCCATCTCGCGGCGCATGTGTACCTTCTCCTGTTTCGACATAGCCACGAAGTCGCGCCCGTCGTAGAGTATCTGTCCGCTGGTGGGCTCCAGCAGTCCCACCAGGTTTTTCATCAGCACGGTCTTGCCCGAGCCCGACTGTCCGATGATGAGGTTCGTCTTGCCGTCCTCGAAGACGGTCGAGATGTCCTTCAGCACTTCCAGGCCGTCGAAGCTCTTATATAGGTTCTTGACTTCTATCATGACACTTCTTAAGGTAACGGTGAATAGATTAACTTAGCAGTTGTGTGAGGAATACGTCAGAAAAAAGAATCAGCACGCTCGATGACACCACGGCGTCTGTCGATGCCTTGCCCACATTCACCGAGCCGCCCTCGACGGTATAGCCGAAGAACGAGGGGACGGCCGAGATGATGAAGGCGAAGAAGAGGCTCTTGATGATAGACATCCATACGAACCAGGGCACGAAGGAGTGCTGCAGACCCAGCGTCAGGTCGTCGGCCGGCATGATGTGCATGCCATAGGCCGTGAAGTAGGCTCCGACGATGCCCATGCCCGACGAGAAGATGACGAGGAAGGGCATCAGTGTGAGCATGCCCAGTATCTTGGGCAGTATGAGATAGCACGCCGAGTTGACGCCCATGATGTCGAGCGCGTCAATCTGCTGCGTCACCCGCATGGTGCCCAGCTCCGACGCAATGTTCGACCCCACCTTGCCCGCCAGTATCAGGCACATGATGCTCGACGAGAACTCCAGCAGCATGATTTCGCGCGTGGTATAGCCTGCCACCCATCGTGGCATCCACGGCGACTCGATGTTCACCTTCATCTGTATGCAGATGACGGCGCCGATGAAGAACGAGATGAGCAGCACGATGCCGATGGAATCGACCCCCAGCTGCGACATCTCCTTGACATACTGCTTCCAGAACATGCGGAAGCGCTCGGGCACCGCAAACGTGCGCCCCATCAGTATGATAAAGCGGCCGAGCGTAGTCAGCCATTTGTGCAATAGTTTCACCATAATCGGGCGCAAAGGTACGAAATATAAATGAGAAATGAAAAATGAGGGATGAGAAATTCACACCCGGCGACTCATTTCTTCATTTTTTTTATTTAATTTCTCATTTTTCATTTTTCATTTTTCATTTATATTTCGTACCTTTGCAGCCGTAACGCGCAAAAACGAAAAGACATTTCGCCCGATGAACACAAGAACGAGAAGACATATCGCCTCATGGTTGCTGTTGGCCGTCTTCGTGCCAATGCTTGTCCTTTCGTCGGTTCATGCCCACCCAGCCACACCGTTGGATGCTGACGAATGCGCGGAATGTCTAACCCACCATTGCGGTGGCCACATCGGCCAGCATGCTGTTGCTTTCCATGCCTGCGTGCTCTGCCAGTTCCTGACGCTGTCTTTCCCCGCGGCTGCGGTGGCCGCCAGCGCCGTCATATATAATAAGGTGTTGCGGAGCCCCCGCCAGCCAGGCCGCCTGCGCCTTGCTCAGGCAGCATGCGGCATAGTCGGACTGCGTGCTCCTCCTGTTTTGGCGTAACAATTTGTATCCACGGGGCATGGATGCCCTGCAACCATTACTTTTATTAGCGTCAAAACAAAACCATTCATGAAAAAGCAATATGTCCTATTGCTGCTGTCGTGCGTGTGTGGCATGGGCTTTGCCCAGGAGCACCACCATCATCACCAGCAGCAGGAAGACACGACCGACGTGTTCTTCCGCCATCTGAAACTGAACGATGTCGTGGTGACCGGCGTCACCGGCGACACCAAGCTGAAGCACGCTACGGCCCCCGTTACCGTGGTCAGCCATAAGGAGCTGCACTCCACCCCCTCTACCAATGTCATCGATGCCATCAGCCACCTGCCCGGACTGTCGCAGCTCACCATGGGCGGTGCCATCTCGAAACCCATCATCCGCGGACTGGGCTACAACCGCGTCGTCGTCATGAGCGACGGCGTGCGCCAGGAAGGTCAGCAGTGGGGCGACGAGCACGGCGTAGAGGTAGATGCCGCCGCTGTCGGTTCCGTGGAGATTCTGAAAGGTCCCGCCTCGCTGATGTATGGCTCCGATGCCATGGCCGGTGTGGTGATTCTCCACCCGTCGCCCATGCCCGCCGAGGGGTCGATGCTGGTGAATGCCGCCACGGAATATCAGACCAACAATGGCCTCTTCCATTATACCCTCTCGTTTGCCGGCAACCAGAAAGGCTTCGTGTGGGACGGCCGGTTCAGTCAGAAGATGGCCCATGCCTATAAGAACCGGTACGACGGCTATGTGCCCGGCTCGCAGTTCCGCGATGTGGCAGGCCGTCTGATGTTTGGTGTCAGCAAGCCGTGGGGCCACTCGCGGCTGACGGGCTCCATCTATCACCTGACGCCCGGTATCACCGAGGGCGAGCGCGACGCCCTGACCGGCCAGCTCGTCAGCTCGTGGACGTCGCCCAAGAGCTATGGCCGGTCGCTGCCCTATCAGCAAATCAAGCACTACAAAGTGGTGTGGGACAATGCCGTCAACCTCTCGTGGGGCTATCTGAAAGCCATCGTCGGCTACCAGCAGAACCGTCGGCAGGAGTATGAAGACGAGCACCATCATCATGAGGCAGACGTGTACCATGACCATGATGACGACCACGACCACGAAGGCGAGCACGAACACGAAGGCGAAGAACATCACCACGGCGGCGACTTGGTACCGTCGCTCTACTTCAAGCTGCACACGCTGACCTACGACGTGCGCTACCTGACCCACGAGCGGGGCGGCTGGCGGTTCTCGGCAGGCATCGGCGGCATGTGGCAGCAGTCGCTGAACGAGGGCGAGGAGTTTCTTATCCCCGCCTACCGGCTGTTCGATGTCGGGCTGTATGCCACCGTCAGCAAGCAGCTGAACCGATGGACACTGAATGGCGGACTGCGCTACGACCACCGCCACCTGCACAGCGATGCCCTGCAGGACGGCGGCAGTTGGCGCTTTGCCGATTTCAGTCGCAACTTCAACGGCGTGACGGGCAGCATCGGTGCCGTTTGGAATGTCAGCGACCATCTGAACGTGCGCGTGAATATTGCCCGTGGCTTCCGTACGCCGAACGCCAGCGAGCTGGGCTCCAACGGCATTCACCACGGCTCCATCCGCTACGAGCTGGGCAACCGCCAGCTGAAGGCCGAGTACAGCCTACAGGCCGACTTGGGCCTCGACTTCACGTCGCGCTATGTGTCGGCACAGCTGGCCCTGTTTGCCAACCGTATCGACAACTACATCTACACCCACCGGCTGCCGATAGAGATGGAAGAGGGCTACCAGACCTACGCCTACACGCAGGGCGATGCCCGCCTGCTGGGCTTCGAGGCCGGCATTGACCTGCACCCCGTCCACTCCGTCCATTTTGCCAATACCTTCTCTTATGTCGATGCACGCCTGCTGCACCAGCCAGACGACACGAAGTACCTGCCGCTCACGCCGGCTCCCCGCTGGACATCGGAGCTGAAGTGGGAACTGACCCACCACTCGCATGCCACCGTGGGGCATCGCCACGACGAGGGGCATCGTCATACGCATTTCGTGCGTGGCCTGTCGTTCAACAACCTCTTTGTCGCAGCCCACCTGGAGTGCTACCTGCGCCAAAGCCATGTCTTTCGTGCCGACGATACCGAGACGGAGACACCCTCCTATACGCTGGTCAACCTCTCGGCAGGTACCGACGTGCAGGTGGGCCGCCGCAAGGTGGCCGAACTGTATGTCACGGTCAGCAATCTCTTCGACCGTGCCTACCAGAGCCACCTCAGCCGACTGAAGTATGCTGACCTGAATGTGCTGACGGGTCGCCGTGGCGTGTGGAACATGGGGCGTAACATCACGTTCAAGTTCGTCGTTCCGCTCTCCATCATGTAAGGGACGCGACAAGCGGCAGGGGCGCGGAATGTAAGTGTTGGCCGAGGTAGGGAAACTGAAGCAAGACAAAATAGGCATAGCTCGCAAGCTAAAGGCAATGAACATCATGACTGCCGAACAGATAGCCGCAACAACAGGCCTGACAGTTGTGGTGATTCGTACGCTGTAGATATTCGTTTCCATCAGTGGCCTTCCTGTGAAAATTAGTGGCCTCTCCACAGTCGTGGAGAGGCTCTCCACGAAAATTAGTGGCCTCTCCACGATCACCAGGAGCCTCTCCACGAAAATTAGTGGCCTCTCCACGATCACCGGGAGGCTCTCCACGAAAATTAGTGGCCTCTCCATGTCCGCCGTGTGTCTTCGTCCTTTAGTCGGATTTCTGATCAGACATCCGCCCTCCCCTCGCAAAAATGCGCGATTTCATCGGGATTTTTATGTTTACTAATATATATATTGCTGAAAAAAGAAATAACCCGCACATCCCGCACATCCCGCACGTGAAAAACTTTCAACATACCGGTGGCTAGGTGTGGGATGTGCGGGATGTGCGGGTTGTTTTTTTGTTAGCCTATATATAAAAAGGTGGACAAAACGCACGCCTTTTGCACGTTTTGTCCACCTGTCCACCTCGGGGAGAGTGTTACTCGCCAAAACTGATGAGGAATCCAAGCTCGGGAGCCAGGGGCTCGCCGTCGGTGGAGGAATCGTACTCGCTCCCCAATACTGGGTCAGAACCAGCCAGTAGCTGTGTCTTCACATTTATCTCGAAAATCTCTAAAGTGGGATTGATATATGTCTTTTTCATATCCTGTGTCCTCCATTCTTATTTAATGATTACCTTTTTACCGTTCACAATGTACAGACCCTTTTGAGGCTGTGCTACACGCTGACCAGCGAGGTTGTAGTAAGCACCGTCCTCCTTGTTGATGCTCTTGACGGCTCCAATGCCAGTAACGTCTGCGTCGAAGAAGAGCTGGGGAGCAAATGAAGAACCAGCCAATTGGAGGTAAGCCTTGCCAGCACCTACGGTGGCAGAGTTCGCACCTGTAATCTTCTTGAAGCTTGCTGTACCAGAGCCACCTACAAGTACGAAATTGGTGAAATCACCTGCAGCTGCAGTTACAGCTGTTGATGTAGCAACAGCCACCAACTTGTTTGAACTAGAAAGGTCAGTGCCAGAAGCAACGACAGGGATAGCGTATGTTCCTGCATCGCCATTCAGCAAAAGACCTGTGTTTCCAGCGGCAGTCGTAACAGCGTTCTTAGTGATGGCAGAACCAGAGTTGCCAGTAACCTGATATGCATCAACGACACCTGTAAGACCTGTGAAGTCTGTTGCAGAAGCATTGCTGAATGTTGCCCAGCCCGTTGAGCCGATAGTAGCGGTGGTAAAAGGATTCCCTTTGTCTAAAGCAATGGAATAAATATACGAACCGCCAGAAATGATTTCTACATAACCATTTGCAACATCAGAACTAGTAGCATTGTATATAGCAGGATTACTACTTTGAGAGGTGCCGCCAATTTTGTATTTACCGTTACTGTTAAACCCGGACGGGTGGAAAGAAACTGTGATAATATCTGAGGTGGATGTGACAGGCACTCTCACTATAGAACCTTCGGTAAACTGAGAATAATCAGTTTCACTGTTTCCATTGTTTGACAATTTGCCTGATACAAAGATGAGAGAAACATTTGGATCGTTACTGGGAATGTATTCCTCACTTGTTTTTTGGATGTTTACAGTTCTTATTCCGCTAGGGTAATTGTTCTTCCAATCCCAATATACGGTCTTAATAGGTAGTGAATATGCTAAATCTACGGTAATGCAACTTGGATAAGACGTACCATTTTTTGCCTCAACTACAACGTAACCTTGAGAAACTTCATCCGAAGTTGGCTTATGAATAACTTGTACGCCAGTTGCCTGTTCGCCGCCAACATAGGTATAAGCTGGATTAGCAGCAATGTCCACCGTTACAACATCTTCCGTTGAAACAACTGGAACATGAATTTGGGTGCCAACATTCACCTGAGCATATCCCGAAGAATTGTATGCCATTTTAACATAGGTGGTCGATTCTATGCCAGAAACGCTTAGCATTACACCATCAACATTGGATGGCTCAATGAAGGCCGCACCTGCTCCTTCACTATTAGCTTCCGTGATTGAGGCGGGAATCTGATTTTTCCAGTCCCATTTCGCTGTAATCGTCGCACTTGCGCTACTTGTCGCGAGGAAGAGCAAGGCAAAAAGTGCCCCCCCCAGTTTTGTAAAAGTTTGTTTCATGTTAGATAATGTTTTTAATTAGATAATGTTTTTAAGTTGTTAGTAATAAAACTGGGCGCAAAGGTAATGCAAATAAATGAAAGGAACGAGGATTTTTGTGGAAAGTAGGTGGATTTTTAAGCCAAAAGGTAAAAAAGGGGAGAAAAGTTTGGCACTATTCCCATTTATTCGTACCTTTGCATTATACCAAAAGTGTTTTACCAAAGGTGTAACACCAAAAGTGTAATGAAATCGTCTATGACCGTTTTCTGAATATATGGCTAACCTGAATAGTATGAGCAGAAGATATTGCTTTTTCACGCTTTTGGCTTTATGGCTGGCCGTTGTTCCACTGTCGGCTCAGCCGTTGTGCCACGTCACCTACTACGACGAGGAAGACGGGCTGCCCCACGGCCATGCCACGCAGCTGCTGCAAGACCAGCAGGGGTTGATGTGGTTTTCTACGTGGAACGGGCTGTGCCGGTACGACGGCTATGAGTTCCGCACTTTCAAGCCCCAGGCTGGCGACGGCTGCCAGATGGCTACCGACCGCATCCGCACATTCGTGGAGCGGCCCGACGGCAACTTCATCTGCCGTGTAGATGAAGACTATTTCCTGTTCGACACCCGCAGCTACCGGTTCAGCAACCTGCCTAAAGCGGATGCCGAGGAGGCCATCAAGCACTATCGCGCCAGCACATCGCTGAAAGAAGACAAGCCCCTTGAGTGGACCGACGCTCACCGCACCCGATGGACGCTCCATGCCGACGGACGGCTGGCCTACCGGAGCGAGAGCGGACTGTCGGGCGACTATCCTGCCCTGAACGTCAAGCTGAAGGAGCTCTCTTTTGCCTGCCGCGACCGTCAGGGCAACCTGTGGGTGCTGGCCGGCGGCAGCGGCATTTACAAGTTTACCACCGACCTGCAGCGCACCCAGCGGCTGCCCATAGAGCCGCAGGCGCAGGTGAAATGCCTGTTCAAGGACAGCCGCCAGCGCCTGTGGGTGACGACAAGAGACGACGAGGCTGTGCGCCTCTACGATGCCAATAGCCTGGCGTTCTTAGGCTACCTGAGGGCCGACGGACGTCTGCAACAGCAGTACACCGGCTTCGGGGCCGCCGTCTATTGCATGTATCAGTCGAACGACGGCACGCTATGGCTGGGCACCAAGCCGCGAGGCATCTTCAGGCTGAAGGAGACCGCACCCGGCACTTTCCGAACAGACCATCTGACCAATCTGCCCAACCTCAATATATATAATATGGTGGAAGACCGGCAGGGCCGCCTCTGGGTGGCCACCCTGGGCGGCGGCCTCTGCTATACACGCAACCCGCAGGCCGACAGCCCCCGGTTCGAACGCCCCAAGGGCTACCCGAAGGATGCGGCACAGCGTGTGCGCTTTCTGATGCTGGCAGCGCAAAGCCCGTCTGCACAGAGTCCGTCCGCGCAAGGTCCGTCTGCACAGAAGCCTTCCCCGCAGGAGCAGGTGCTGTTGGCGGCCACCACCGAGGGGCTGGTCGTTGCCAAGCTGGAGGCGCAGGCCGACCAGATGCACTTCCGGCTGCACCAGCGTGAGGCCAGTCGCGCACAGAGCCTGAGCAGCAGTGCCACGATGGACATCATGAGGGCTGCCGACGGGCGGCTGTATGTCAGCACGGAGAGCGGCGGCATGAACCGCATCGAGGATGACGACCTGCTGAAAGAGCGGCTGACCTTCAGCCACTATAGTGCCGGGAACCATCTGCTGCCCACCGACGTGGTGCTGTCGATGACACCCATGCCGAACCGGAAGAGCATCATCGTGAGCAGCCATCTGGTCAGCATTACCGACAGCACCGGGCAATACCGGCAGTTAGACGCCCGCTACTTCAATGCCGACTATCGCTTCAGCGATGCCCATCCGCTGTCGCTCGGCGGCGACCGCTGGATATTCGGGCTGAACGACGGCGCCTTCGTGACCACCGTCAGACAGATGGAAAGCACGGCCTATCAGCCGCAAATCGTGCTGACCGGGATCTCCATACAAGGCGGCGAAGACATCTGGGCCGTCACCCGGACCGACACGCTGACCCTTCAGCCCCAGGAGCGCAGCATCACCGTCCGCTTTGCCGCCATCGACTATCAGTCCTCGGCACGCATCGGCTATGCCTTCCGCCTGCTGAAGGCCGGACAGCGCGACACCACGCAGTGGAACTATATAGGCAGCGACCACTCCGTGACGCTGTTAGACATGGAACCGGGCACCTACCGGTTGGAGATACGCTCCACCAATGCCGACGGCAAGTGGATAGGCAACCAGCGCGTGCTGACCGTCATGGTACGGCCCACGTTCTGGGAGGCGTGGTACGGACGGCTGCTCCTGGTGCTGATGGCCGCCGCCATTGTGGCTACCATTGTCTATACCTTGTTATATATACGCCGCATCAAGCGCCAGCAGCACGAGACGCTGGAGAAATATCTGAACCTGATAGAGGTGCAATACAGACAGCCGGAGACTGGTGTAGTCAGTACAGCCGACGAAGCGTCCGGCGCACAGGTTTCAGCAGCGCAGGCTTCTGCCACACAGCCCACAGACACGCCGACCGCTGACGCACAGACGTCCGCCCCCGAACCCCAGCCCACAGAGCTGGACCCCATGCTGCAGCGCGTCATGCGCTTTGTCGAGGAGAACATATCGAACAGCGAGGCCGGTGTGGGCGACATGGCGGCGGCTGCCGCCGTCAGTCGCAGTGGTCTGCAACGAAAATTGAAGCAGGCCATGGGCATTACGCCACAAGACCTGCTTCGTGAGGCTCGCATCAAGCGGGCGTGCCAGCTGCTGCGCCAGGCAGACATGAACGTCTCGGAGGTGGCCTATGCCTGCGGATTCTCCGACCCCAAGTATTTCAGCCGTAGCTTCAAGCAGCGGGTGGGGGTATCGCCTACGGAGTATAAGGCTCAGTGCTGACCTGCCGGAGGGGTGTGCTGACCTGCCGGAGGGGGTGGACAAACTCGTCAACAGTGAGTAAAAATGCGTCAAAAGCAGCTCTTTGACGCATTTTTTGCACTCTCTTGACGCGAAAGTGCCCTATTACCTTATTTATTTTATTGTACTTTTGCAGTCAGAATTTGCAACTAACACTCAATCTTAAAAAAAGCTACAAAACAATGAAAGCAAAACTGTTTGGACTGTTGACGCTGGCACTGATGCTCTGCACGGTAGCCATGAGCGCCAAGAAGGTACACACGCTGGGCGACAGCACGATGGCACCTTACGACGAGTCGGCCACGGTGACACGTGGCTGGGGTATGTATTTCGGCAATTTCCTGACCAACGGCTGGACCTCCATCAACTATGCCAAGGGCGGGCGCGACTCGCGTGGCGGCTACAACGAGTTGTGGCAGACGGCCAAGAAGCAGGTGGAAGCCGGCGACTACGTCATCATCACCTTCGGGCATAACGACGAGAAGATAGGCGGCATGGACCGCGACGAGGTTTACCAATACTATATGAGCAAGGGCATGACCGCCGAGGCCAATGCGCTGGACACGCGCGGCACCACGCCGTCGGACACCTACAAGAAATGGCTGGGCAAGATTGTGGACGAGGTAAAGGAGAAGGGTGCTATTCCCATTATCTGCTCGCCCGTGTGCCGCAGCTATATCGACGGCAAAGGCAAGGTGAAGCGCGCCGGCCGCCACGACCTGGGCGACTCGTTCTCGGTGCTGACAGCCGACGGCATCAAGGAGAAGCAGAGCATTCCTGCCGACGACCACACCATGGACTATGCCTACCACTCTGAGCAGTTGGCCAAGGAGAAGGGTGTCAGCTTCATCGACCTGACCACCGCCACCAAGGACCTGTACGAGAGCTACGGCACGGAGGCCAAGTGCCAGGCACAGCTGTTCGACGGCGAGGGAGCCACCCACTTCAATACCACCGGCGCCCTGCTGGTGGCCCGCGAGTGTGCCCGCCTGATGAAGGCACAGGGCATTCTGGCCGATGCCATCGTGCTGCCTACCGACCTGAGCGTGTCGCCCAGCACGGGCGACTTTGGCGAGGCCTATAAAGGACAGACACTCACCAAGGAGTTTACCGTCAACGGCTTTGGCCTGTCGCCCGAAGAGGGCACGGTGACCATCGCTGCCTCCGAGGGCATACAGCTTTCGTTCGACCGGCAAGACTGGAAGCAGAGCCTGACCACCGACTACGTGTCGGCTACGCTCATCAAGACGTTCTATGCGCAGGTGACGCTGGACAACGACGGCACGCTCTCGGGCACGATTACCGTCAGCCAGGGCAGCAAGCGCATCGAGATTCCCGTATCGGCCACTGCCGTCGTGCTGGAAGGCGGGGCCGAGGTGAAGGCCTACTGGCGCTTAGAGAAAGACGACAGCTACGAGCTGGCGGGACCGGCCGTCGTCACGGGCGAGCGCTTCAAGGGCATGTATGTGCAGCGGTACTCCAACCCCAACGCCAACACCGTATGGCCGGAGTGGACGGGATATGAGGCCACACGCAAGATGCAGCGCAACCTGCTCACCGGCGACAACTGGCCTGCCGACGAGATAGATGACAATCCCGACCGATACATCGAGTGGGGCATCAAGCCCGCCAGCGGCCAGGAGCTGAAGATAGACCTGATCTCGCTCTTCGTCTCGGGCTGCGGCGGCAACGGCATGTGCTGCCACATCTATTACTCGACCGACAACTTCGAGACGCGCACCACCATCTTCGAGATGAAGAAGATGCCCGCCAACAACCCGCAGTACGTCGAGACGAAGCCGGTGCTCACCGTCGGCGACGGCCAGGAACTGCTGGTGCGTGTCTATCCCTGGTACAACGGGGCTGCCAGCGGCAAGACCATCTGCCTGTCAGACCTTACCATCCACTGCATGGCCGTTACGGCTACCGGCATCAGCCAGGTGGGCACCACCGCCACCACGAACCGTGCTTTTTTTACCGTTGACGGTCGGCAGCATGCCCAGATGCAGCGCGGCCTGAACATCGTCCGCATGAGCGACGGAAGCATCCGGAAAATCATTTACTAATCAATAACTATAACTACTATGCAAAAGAAGAATTGTCTTACAAGTCTGCTGGTTGCGCTCTTCGCCCTGCTGCCCATGACGGCGGTGGCCGGGGAGAGCGTGAAACTGGCCGAGTGGAACCTGGAGGCGAGCGACGACATCGCAGCCACTTGGTTCGCCCAAGGCGGAGCACCCCAGGTGGCTCCCGACGAGTGTGTTGGCGACAAGGCCAACTATCTGTTGACCGGATGGAGCGAAGGCCGCTACTGGCAGCTCTGCACGGGCTATCAGAACAAGGTGCTGCGCATTGAGAACACCGAGGCTAACAGCATCACCGACTACACCGACGGCTCGAAGCACAACGTCTATTACGAGGTGCAGTTCCCCACCACGGGCTACAAGAACATCAAGGTGAACTACGCTTGTGCATACGGCAAGAACGAGGTGGCTACGCTTGAGGCTGTCGTTTCCACCGACGGCGGCGCTACGTGGTTCGATGCCGGTGCATACGAGACCATGGGTAACTGGTGGCTCTACAAGGACAACACCGTCACGCTCGCTGCTAACAACAAGGAGAAAGTCATCCTGCGGCTCATTGCCGGCAACGGCTTCGCCTCTAACTGGAACTTGGACTATGTGACTGTCAGCGGCGAGGCTCAGGAGGCTGCGCAGGCAGTAGATGAGAAGGGCTTTACCGCTACATGGGAGCTGAAGTCGGCCGACATCGTGACGGCTGCTGTCACCAGCAAGGAGGCACTCTTCTCCGTAGCAGAAATGTCGTACGGAAGCAAGCTGACCGCTGCCGGGCTGCGCACCGACGGTGGCGTGGTACGACAGATGTTCCAGCCCACGGAACAAGTGAAGGCCCAGGATGAGGAGGCTGCCATTGTCTTCTCCCTGAAGCCCAAGAAGGCGCTGACCTTTACGCCGAAGAGCCTCTCGTTTAACGCCTCGAAGGTAGGAACCAACGGCGGTAAGTTTGACGTGGTCGTCGTCAGTGGCAGCGAGAGCAAGACCGTCGGCGAGGCCATCACTCCACAGTTGGCTAAGGAGTCGCCCTATGTGTCTAACCACACCTTTGATCTGAGCACACTGCCCGCTACCACCGACATGCTGGTGGTTAAGATTTACATCATAGGAGTAGCTGCCAACAAGCAGTATGCTTTCAGTGATGTCGTAATCACCGGCGATGTGGCTGGTACTATTGAGGCTGTGCCCACTTACACGATGAGTGTGAAGCTGGGTACCGAGGGTGCCGGCAGCGTGTCCTGCAATCCTGCCGGTGCAGAGTTTGACGAGGGCACAACGCTCACCGTCAAGGCTACCGAGAACTTCGGCTACCACTTTGCTGCCTGGACTGACGAGGCCGGCAACGAGGTCTCTAAGGAGAACCCCTATAGCTTTGAGATAAAGGCCAACACGGTATTGATGGCAACCTATACGAAGAGTAATGTATATGCCCTGAACCTGAAACTGGAGGGCGGTGCCAACAGCAACCTGGTGCAGTGGATGCCAGAGGGCAATGTCGTCGATGGCACTCACTACTATGAGGAGGGCACAGAGGTGAAACTGACTGCCGTGAACAACCGCATACTGACCTTCACGGGATGGGAAGACAACAGCACGGAGGCAGAGCGCGTGGTGACCATGGATGGCGAGAAAAACGTGACCGCTAACTTCTCGGCTGCTGACTACATCGTGGGCTGGGACTTCTATAACGACAATCCTAAGAGCAACCGCGCTGCTGACTATATGGCCGACACGGAGAATGCCGGCATCATGACGGTACGCCAGGCTGACGGTACAACAAGCACGTGGCTGGCTAACGGCGTGGCAGCAGGCAAGGCGAACGGACGCTACTGCATACGCATTTGGAAACCCATTGCTGACAAGTGGTACTACGAGTTCAACTTCTCGTCGAAGGGCTATCAGAACCTGAAACTCTCTGCTGCTTTGGGCGATGACTACAATGCCTATAGCATCATGAAGGCGGAATATAGTATCGACGGCACCAACTTCACACAGTTCGGCACCTACGAGTTGCCTAACCGTGGATGGAAGGACGGCGAGTTCGACCTGCCTGCAGAGGCTAACGACCAGAACCGGGTTTATATTCGCTTCATCCCGGACTACGATTCTCCGAAGGTGGGCGTTGAGGATAGCCGCGACGGTACGATGCTGACTGATGTCTTCGTGCTCGCCGATGCTACCGGCGCTGCTACCGAGGTGGCCACGCTCGTGTCGAGCAACCCTGCACACAATGCCACAGGTGTCAGTGCCAACGGCTCTGTCATACTGACCTTCGACAACAAGGTGAAGGCTGGCACAGGCACCGCTACTCTGAACGGCGAGGAGTTAGTTCCTGTCATCAGCGGTAAGACGGCAGTGTTCAAATATACGGGACTGAAGTATGCTACTCAATATACCTTCTCCATGCCTGAGGGCGTGCTGACGAGTCGCAGCGGACAGGCTGTCGCCAAGGCTGAGATTACCTTTACCACGATGGAGCGGAAGCAGCCTGCTGCCAAACTGTATGACGCTGTGGTTGCTGCTGACGGCTCGGGCGACTACACGACGGTGCAGGCTGCCATTGACGCGGCTCCTGAGGGACGCGGCACTCCGTGGCTCATCTTCGTGAAGAACGGACAGTATAAGGAGCATGTCGATATTCCCAAGACGAAACCCTATCTGCACATCATCGGCCAGGACCGCGACAAGGCTGTCATCAAGGACGACCGGCTGAGCGGCGGCGAGAATGCCGTACACGTCAGCGTAGGTGCTACCGTGGTGGTGAATGCAGACAACATCTTCTTCGAGAACATCACCTTGGAGAACAGCTATGGCCACGAGAATCAGGCTGGACCGCAGGCACTGGCCCTGAACACCACTGGCGACCGTATTGCCCTGAACAACGTGGCACTGCTCTCCTATCAGGACACCTGGATTACCAGCTCTACCCAGACGAACCGCCACTACATCAAGAACTCGCTCATCGAGGGTGCCGTAGATTTCATCTACAATGGCGGCGATGTCTATCTCGACGGCGACACGCTGGAAATCAACCGTCCCAGCGGCGGATTTATCGTCGCTCCTAACCATACGGCAGACACCAAGTGGGGCTATGTGTTCCAGAACAACGTCATCCGTCCGGGCAAGACCAAGACCGGCGAGCCAATGAGCGTGACGGACGTATGGCTGGGCAGACCCTGGCACAATCAGCCGAAGACGGTGTTCATCAATACGCAGACATTCGTCAACCTGCCTGCCAAGGGCTGGTACAATACCATGGGTGGTCTGCCTGCACTGTGGGCCGAGTACAACACCGTTGACAAGGACGGCAATCCCGTTGACCTGAGCCAGCGCGAGACATACTACTATTACGAAGACCGCGACACTGGCAAGAAGTATGAGACGTTCAACGTGAAGAACACGCTGACTGCCGACGAGGCTGCCCGCTACACCATCAAGAACGTGATGGGCGGCAGCGACAACTGGCAGCCCGACATGATGTGCGAGGCATGCAGTGCTCCCGTCGTCAAGGCCGAGAACACGACGCTCTCCTGGCAGGCCGTGCCATACGCCATCTGCTACGTGGTGACCAAGAACGGCGAGGTAGCCGGATTCACCACCGAGACGTCGTTCGCTGGCTACACCACTGCCGACACCTGGCAGGTGCAGGCTGTCAACGAGTTTGGCGGATTGAGCCAGAAGGCAACTGCCAATGCTACTCCCACCGCCATCGAGACAGTAGCCGGCAACCATGCCGCACGGCCAGAGGCCATCTATGCCATCGACGGCAAGCGCATCGCACGGATGCAGCCTGGCCTGAACATCGTCCGCATGAGCGACGGCACCGTCCGCAAGGTGTTGGTGAAGTAGCCGCCCCGGCACGGACGGGTTGGACAAGTCGTTGACAGAAACAGTAACTGTTCTGTCTGAATTACACCCAAAGAGGGGCCTGTCGCAGCGACAGGCCCCTCTTTGGGTCTTTACGACACGGGCTTATAGTCTTTGCTATACTTTCCTTCAACTGGCGCAAGAACGAGTGCTACGTACCCAACTACGAGGTGCTTGGCGAGCTGTCAAACGCTGTGGCTGACAGCAAGTGGTCGGTCGTCATGGATGCCCTACAGCAGAGCGACGACCTGCTGCAGGCTACCCTCGACGGCGACACCGATACCGTGGCGCGACTGGTGGAGGCAGCGCACTCGGAGCATACCAGCATCCTCTCCTACTACAACGAGATCAGTTTTGTTTGTTTTAGTTAATAAATAATGTAAATAAAGATCTCTCTCTCAGTAGTTTTCGTTACTCTTCCATCTCTTCGCTGCTTTTTGTTTGCCTTCCCACCAAGCATAAGTGACATAATCGATAAAATTTCCCCTCTCAGTTACATGCGGGTTACATACCAGTTACATACTATTCGCAACTAAAAATCCCCTTATTTATCGACACTGTCAAAAGACGCTCATCCATAAAAACAAGCCTCCAGTTACATACCAGTTACATACCCTAAGCCCAAAATGGCACATACCCTTTATTGTTCCGGCTTTGGTTCTCCGTCTTCTCCTCCTTGATCTTTCCTGCAATCAAAGTGTCCTTTATAATACGTGATGCCATCGGATAGTTCTGGTTGTATATTTTAAGACCTTCTCCATTTAAAAAGGTAGATCACTAATGGCATCATCTTCACATACAAAACATGACGGTTCCAATATCTCCGATTTGACGATGTCCTTTATCTTGGAGCGGTAGTCGCCGTAGGTGCGGAAGTTGTCGATTTCCTCGCGGCGTTTGCGGCTGATGTCGGCGAACTGCTGCTCGCGCTCGATGCCGAGGTAGCGGCGGCCTATGAGGTTGGCGGCGATGCCGGTGGTCGAAGAACCGGCGAAGGGGTCGAGAATCCAGGCGTTCTTGTCGGTGGAGGCGAGGATGATGCGGGTGAGCAGGGCGAGGGGCTTCTGCGTGGGGTGCTTGCCGCAGGTCTTTTCCCACGGGGCGATGGCTGGCAGTCGCCACACGTCGGTCATCTGCTTGTCGTCGTTCAGTTGCTTCATCAGTTCGTAGTTGAAGTGGTGCGGGCGCTTGGCCGACTTGCGTGCCCAGATGATGAACTCTGTGGAGTAGGTGAAGTATCGGCAGGAGATGTTGGGCGGCGGGTTGGTCTTGGCCCACGTGACGACGTTGAGAATCTTGAAGCCCAGTTCAGTGAGGCTGTTGGCGACGGAGAAGATGTTGTGATAGGTGCCGGAAATCCAGATGGTGCCGTCGTCCTTCAGCTTGTCGCGGCAGAGGCTTATCCAGCGTTTGTTGAAGTCGTTGATTTCCTCGGGCGTGCCGCCGCGGTCCCATTCGCCCTTGTTGACGGAGACGATTTTGCCGGCCTGCACGGAGATTCCGTCGTTGGAGAGGAAGTAGGGCGGGTCGGCGAATATCATGTCGAAGTGGAAGTTGAACTGTGGGAGCAGCTCAAAGGTATCGCCATGAAGGAGGGTGAAGTCATGGGAGGCGGAGCGGTAGTAGGGGGTAATCATAGGCTGTCAATCATTTCTTGGAAACTTTGCCATGATAAAGCCCTGCCTGCTTGTGTAGGATAGTTGACATCTTCCTGTCCCCAAATCCATTTATAAGCCTTTATGAGTGCTTCTGGAGCTTCTCCTGTCTGGAAGTTTAGGCTACGAATATCGCTGATGAAATCTTCGGGTTCCTCGCCGTTGTATGTTCGTTCCAGATATTCCAATAACTTTGCGCCTTGGGTCTTATCTTCAGCTAATTTTGCTCTGACATCCTCAATGATTTGGTCGTGCGAGATTTGCCAGAGGGAATTATCCGATGGGTCGAAGATGAAAACCTGTATGTCCTCTTTGTAAGGCCGACCGAAAGCCTTCTTTCCGCCAGGTTTGGTGATGGCAATCTTTCTGCCGTCGCCAATTTGCTCAACCTCGTAGCCTCTGTATTCAATGTCGATGATGGCTTGCGCAAATGCCTTGCGCTCCATGTTGCGGATATGGATTTTCTTGAGGTCGATAGCGTGATTATATCTGTTCTTTATCGTGCCCATGTCTTTCCTTCTTTAATCTTATGTCTATTTTAGTCCGTCCAGAAATGCTCGGAGCGTCGAGAGGTTATAGACGCTCGGGATGGTGTAGTAGGCTTCCTGCAATTTATTCTTGGCGCTCTCCCAGCCCTTTCCGTCGGTGACCCACAGGAACTCGAAACCGTCAACAGCATTGATTTTCGGGGCAAGCTCGGTGAAGGAGCGGGCGGTTTCGTTGAGTTTGCTGCCGCCGCCGCTGTAGAAATTCACCTCGGCGAGATAGGTCTTTTCCTTTGCCTCAATCACGAAGTCGAAACGTTTCTTGTCTGTGCCAAGGGCTTTCGTGATGGCAGGCCATTCGCTCGAATAGACTTCCTTGCGGTATTTCAATCCGCTGCCCTTGATGATAAGTTCCACGGTGTCCTCCATAGCGTCGCCGCTTCGGTTCTTGCGGGCATTGGAGTCGAGGCCGACTTCCACGCCGAAAACGTAATCAACGAGATTCTTGACGTTTTTGTCCTTGAAAATCTTGGCAAGGCCTGTGCCCTCGATAAATTCCATCACGCCATCGAGCGTTGTGAGGTAACTTTCAAGCAGAACGAACTCGGCATCGGCGTTGATGACCTTCTTTCTGTCGCGTTTGCGGCACGCAATGAGAATTTGCAGGATCTCGAACACCCGCTTGTCGTTGTTCCAAAGTTTCGTGACAGCCGCCCGCAAATCTTCCTTGCCGAGCAGATAGTTGAGGGTGTTCAACTTTATTTCGATGTTGGCCACGTTGGTCTTCACTTTAGGAAAGTCAGTCCAGTAACTCAACGTAGCATTAGTTTCGGAGAGTTGCGACATGAAGGTCTTGAACTCCGCTTCTGTATGTGCGCTCATAATTTACAATGCGAGTTTATATTGGTTATTGATGATTTCTTTCTGGAGCTTCGACGTATAGTTTCTGATGAGAAGTTCTGTCAATTTACCTCGTTTGCTGGCGTTGGCATTGACCATGCGCGATGCAAAGACACGCTGGATGTCGAAGCCCTTGTAGATGTCCTCGAAGAACGTGTCATCAGGGTTCTTGGCTGAGCAGTCGGAGTTCGAGAGCATCCAGCGGACGTTTTCTTTACGATCGAGCATTTGGCAAAAATCCGCTAGTTCTCGCTGGCTATCATCATTGAAGTCCTCCTTGACGTAGGAGTTAAAGCTGGATGTCGCACTGAGAGGACGGTATGGCGGGTCGAAGTAGAAGAATGTCAAGCCTGCTTTATCAATGGCTTTGGCTGTATCCTTGAAATCTCCATTGAGGATTTGAACATCGAAGCGGTTCAGCAGCTCGCTGTCGGCGTAGATGATTTCCTCGTTGCAGATGGTCGGATTGGCGTAGCGACCGAAAGGAACATTGAATTTTCCTTTGGCGTTTTCACGGTAAAGACCATTGAAGCATGTTCGGTTAAGAAAAATGAAAATAGCGGACTTATCAAGGCTGCTTAATACCTCCTCGTTAAATCGGTGGCGCATTTCGAGGTAAAAATTCTTTCGCCCATCCTCCGTTGTAATGTTAAGATACTGTTGTTCGATGTGTTTCAAACGATAGACAAGCCCCTCCGGTTCCTGCTTGATGACTCTGTAGGCTTCCGTCAGATTACGATTGATGTCGTTAATAACTACTTGCTTGATGTTCATGAAGTTTTTCAGCATAAAGAAAAGCATCGCTCCACCACCGACGAAAGGCTCTATATACGTAAATTCCTCCTCATGCAAATCTGTCGGCAATTGTTTCTCAAGTTGCTGGAGAAGCTGCCCCTTTCCACCGACCCACTTAATAAACGGTTTTGCCAGATCTTTCGTATTTAATTGTATCATGTATATATAATATCTGTATTTGACTTACCCACTAACTTTTCCGAGTTACCCACTAAGTGTATTATAGTTACCCACTAACTCAAAAAGATAGGAGTTTCGTTTGACTTTGTCTTTGTTCTTACTAATTCTGTCAGTTCTAAATCAAGTAGTTCTGCAATTTTGAGATATGTATCCATTGTTGGCTGGCAGTCATTGGTACACCATTTTGATACGGTAGTAGGCACACACCCCAACTGTTCTGCCAACCACTTATTGGTTCTTTGGTATCCTTCCACGAGACACTCAATAGTCTCGCGGCACCTCCCTTCTCTGCAAGCACGACCTTGATGCGATTAATGTCTTTGTCCATAATGGATTTCTATTGTTCTTGGTACAAAG
>CAMVAI010000059.1 GCA_947165435.1 uncultured Prevotella sp. | reverse complement strand
GTTAATTTTTAGTTAAACTATAAAAAATGTTTGGATTTTAGCATAGAATACGCAGACCCCGTACCATATATCCACTCGGGCCTTGCACTGCCCCTATACTACTATGGCTTGAAGACTGCGCTATGAAGCGCAGCTCCAATGTAGTATAGTTTTGCTCTTATAATCTCCTTCGAGGTGCAAGTTCGAGTGGATAATTGAGCAATAAAAAGATTCGTGTTCATAGAACACGGTGCAAAGATACAACTTTTCTTTGTAATCTATTGCCTTTTTGCCAAAAAAGTTGTAATTTTGCATGTGAATTGATTATAGAAATGAGTAGTTGGCAAGATAACAAACCTACTTGATGGCACTCGGTTTGGTGTCGGTTCTTATTTTCACGCGAAACCATATAGAGATAAAAAGCGTTGGTTATCAAGTATTTCCAATTTTCACACGAAACCACGTTAATATATTTATCCCTTAATTTCCAAAGACATCTGGCCTAAATTTCGTATCTATATATGACAGGTGCCACTCAAGATGCCGCAATCGCTTTCCAACAGTGACGATAGTGACGAGCAAGCTCGCAAGAAAAAGCAGGTATATATTTGGTTATCTCAGAAAAAGTCATTGAACAAGTTTGGGCAGTGATACGGCCATTCCTGAAGAAATATGGTAAGGCAAAAATATCAGATTTAGAAAAGCTCGTCTGCAGTCATATTTCTGAGAAGCAGATGCGCGGTTATCTTGATGCACTTAGGAAAGACGGACGACTGCAAACAGAAGGAAAAAACAAGTATATGTATTATGTTCTGGGAAAGGGCGAATAAAAGGGCGAAGAAAAAGGCATATAGCAGATCTTTTTGGCATTTATCATTCTGATTATCAGCGTATTTGAAAGGGCGAATAAAAGGGCGAATAGAATGCCACAAGCCTTATCAGCCGATAACATTCAGTTGACTCTATAGGAATACGAAAATCAAGTTTTTCTGCATAAAATTTGGAAGTTTGGAATAAAATCACTATCTTAGAACCGAAAAATAGGAAAGATAGAGGGCTACAGCCCGTCTTATGATAACAGTACCCGCTGCGCATACCATCAGAACTGCCGGCGGGTCATTTTATGAACTATGGCTAACAAAGCGTCAAGTAAGAATCTACGGAGGATGTTGAAACCCTCCGTAAGTTTTGCATAAAAATACTCGATGGGATATATAAAAAACAGACCCGACAGCTTGATAAATCAGAGGCTGCCGGGAATCAACGCTGCAAAGATAGGAATAATTTCAGAATATTCCAAATATTTAAGCAATTATTTTTCGAAAATCGATTATAAGCGCATTCTTGCTGATGCTCTTGAAAGTGGTCTTATCAAGATGAAAGACCCCGAAACAGAATCCAAGAGGTACACCTCGTATATACCTTATTATGGATGATTGACTTTTCGTATTCCTCCTTCGCCCCTCGGCCATTCAAATCTACTTGATGGCACTCGGTTTGGTGTCGGTTCTTATTTTCATGCGAAACCATATAGAGAT
This sequence comes from uncultured Prevotella sp., assembly GCA_947165435.1. Taxonomy (GTDB): domain Bacteria; phylum Bacteroidota; class Bacteroidia; order Bacteroidales; family Bacteroidaceae; genus Prevotella. The sequence continues at coordinate 22,706 of CAMVAI010000059.1, read as the reverse complement.
AAAAAGCATTGATTATCAAGTATTTCCAATTTTCACACGAAACCACGTTAATATATTTATCCCTTAATTTCCAAAGACATCTGGCCTAAATTTCGTATCTATATATGACAGGTGCCACTCAAGATGCCGCAATCGCTTTCTTTTGTTTCTTGAACCGCCTCGCCCAGTCCTCAACGAAGGAAAGTACGATATAGGTGGCGAGTCCGAAGATGATGCCATCGGTGATGCTGCCCGTAATGGGCATGAGCAGTATACAGAGGAAGGCCGGCATGGCCTCCTTGGGCTGCGAAAGGCTGATGTGGCGCACGGAGCCGAAGAGGCGGAAGCCCGCCACGACGAGCACCGGGGCGGTGGCAACGGCGGGGATGGCCAGGAACAATGGTGCGAGGAAAAGGCTCAGTGCAAAGCAGAGGGCAATGACCAGTGCTGTCAAGCCTGTGCGCCCACCTTCAGCCACACCTGTGGCACTCTCAACGTATGTGGTCACCGTGTTGCAGCCTAAGCAGGCTCCTCCAATGGTGCCGAGCGCGTCGCTGAGCATGATGCGCTGCATGTGGGGGATGCGCCCGTTCTTACGGATGTTGCCCGATGTGGCCATGATGCCAACAACGGTGCCGAGGCTGTCGAAGATGTCGAAGAAAAGCATCGTCAGCACGCATACCCAGAGGTCGGGCGAGAGCAGGTCGGCCCACGAGAACTGACAGAAGAGCGGTGCAGGCGACTCTGGCATCGAGAACAGCGTGTCGGGCAGTGTGGTCACACCCAAGGGAATGCCCAGCAGGGTGACTATGGCGATGCTGATCAAAAGTCCTCCCCGCACCCGCACGATGGCGAATGCACCCGTGAGCACCAAACCCACGAGGAAGAGCAGCGAGGAAGGGCTGGTCAAGGTGTTGATATGATTGAAAATAGTTCCTGTGGCAAGTATTCCGCTGTTCTTCATACCAATCATGGCGATGAAGAAGCCGATGCCGGCGGCGATGGCATACTTCAGCGATGCCGGCACCATGTCGAAGATGATATACCGCATGTTGCTCACGCATAGCAGGACAAATAAAACCCCTTCGATGAGCACGGCGGTAAGAGCAAACTGCCAAGGGTAGCCCATCGCGAGACAGACAGTCTCGATGAAGAAAACGTTGAGCGACAGGCCCGGCGCCTGACCAAATGGCCTGCGGGCCAGGAAGGCCATGAGCAGCGTACCGACGATGGTGGCTAAGGCGGTGGCGGTGAATACGTTGGCGACGGGGAAGCCAACCTTGGCCATCGGGGCGAACATGGCGGGCAACAGGGCCAGGATATACGACATGGTGGCGAAGGTGGTGAGGCCTGCCAGCACTTCAGTCTTGAGATTGTCGCGCAATGGCGAGAAGCCCACGAGGGAGAGAAGTCTAGTTTTCATTTTCGATTTACGATTTGAATGATGCGGGGATGATGAAGTCGAACTTGGAGCCGCCAGTATAGTCGGTGTCGAGCGTGAGCGTGCCGCCGAGCCGTTCGGCTATCATGCGGGCTACGGAGAGGCCGAGACCGGTGCCCTGTGCGAAGCTGTCAAGTTTGGCAAAGCGCTCGAAGATGAAGTCGCGCTTGTCTTCTGGGATGCCCGGACCGGTGTCAGCAACAGAGAAATGCAGTTTGTCGCCTTCCTGGGCCAGCGAGAGGGTGATGCTGCCAATGTGAGTGAACTTGGCGGCATTGTCGAGCAGACGGGCAAGGACGGTCTGTATCAGGTGCGGATAAGTGCAGACCATCAGTTCGTCGGACACCTGGCAATGATTTTCGAGCGATACGTCGGCCACTACCGACGGGCGGACGGTATCCAAGGCCTGTGCCACGATGAGTGCGGGATAATAGTCCTCGGCAGGCGGCAGTTCTGTGCTGCTCTCTAGGTCGGAAATCTGGATAAGGTCGTCGAGGATGTTGGTCAGATGGAGCGTGCCTTCCTGGATATGCTGGCTGATTTCAAGCCGCTCTGCAGCAGGCAGTTCGACATCGGGCATGGCGAGCACCTGCGTAAAGCCGCTGATATGGTTGAGCGGTGTGCGTATCTCGTGCGTCATGCTCTGGATGAAGGCCGTCTTCGCCTTCGATGCCGCCTCGGCACGGTCGCGCTCGATGGCGAGCTGCTTGTTCTGTGCCACCACCACGTTGCGCTCGCGCTGCAACTGCCGGTTCTTGATTTCCAACTGTCGGCTCCAGCGGCTGTTATAGACCAGGAATACAAGAATGGCACCGATGCCCATGATCATGGCGATGCTGCCTGTGGTGAAGCGCGACCGCTGTTCGAGCTGTTCGTTGGCAGCCTGTAACTCACTGACGGCATACTGCTTGTTCAGCTGGTTCAACCGGTCGTGCTGGTCGATGGCCGTGAGTGAGTCTTTCAGCTCATCGATTCGGTGATAAATTTTCAGAGCCTCTTCAAATCGACCCGCCTTCTCCAGCACATTGGCATATTCCTCAAAGGCTACAACCAAATTGCTGCTATCTGTGTTTTTACTGGCCAATTCTAACAAATGGGCACTGTGCTTCAGAGCCTCATCAGTACGTCCTTGTTCCCTCGCAAGTTGACTGCGTTGCTGTGCAATGGCAATGAGGTTCAAGACATTGTTGCCTGCAATGTTCTCATGGTAGGCAGCCGAGTCGATAGCCACCTCCGCCTGCCGATAATCACCTGTGGCCAGTAGATAGTCTGCAAGAACCGAATGGAAACAGAAATGGAAATTGGCATTCACTGTAGCCTCCGAATCGCCAAGGATGACAGGATAGCGATTCACTTCTGTCTGCCAGATCTTCAACGTACTGTCAACAGCCACATAACACTTCATCTTCAACTGCTCTTCACAGAGCGTATTGTAGCAGTAGAACAGTTCACCTGGAGTAGTCCCTTTCGGGAAGTAGCCAATGGCTTTTTTCAAATACGAGGTTGCTTCTTTGCTATTATTGGCATGGGCATAGCCTACCCCGAGTGTCTTATAGGCCAGGAACAGACCGTAATTTTCATTACGCCGGTCGGCTTCCTCCCTCATGCGCTGAGCCTCGGCGACGGCTTTGTCGAACTGGTTGTCCCAGACATAGGCCTCTGCCAGTACAGCCCAAATATTGTAATACCACTGGCGCTGGTTGTGCTCGGCGCAGATGTCCATGCTCCATGCCGCAAACCGTTCGAGCGAGTCAGTCTCGTTATGATTATAATATGTAAGGGCCTGCTTAAGGAGCACAAAGCAAGAGTCATTCCAGTCGATGGAACTGCCTGACGAGATGGCCTTGCTGCCTGTTCCTTGTCGGCACGAGAGCAGTAGCGGTCCCGAGAGTGCCGAAATAAGCAAGGCTATGGATAAGAAGTCCTTGCTGCTTTGCTGGATATTGCGCCAGCAGGCACGGAAGAAGAGGAAGATACCCAGTGCTACGAAGCCGATGAGCACGTATTCCAAGGGGGTGAGGGATAACAGTTCCGCCATTTCAGTGTGATTTTTTTATGATTACGGCTGCAAAGGTACATATTTCCTGTGAAACAGACTATATCAAATAGCCCCTGTTATATATCAAAACGGATGAAAGTTTATATCATTCAGATGATAGAAGCATGTCAAATTGTCCATACAATGATATAAACACATCAAAAAAGCCAATTTCATCGATGATTTTATGGTAGCATTCCTCCGTCCTTAAACTTCTTCAAGGCTCGATGATAGGCCTGATACGAGGAAAAGCCAGAGGCAAGAGCGGCCGACTCCTTGGTTTCGTTGGGGTGCAGGGCCTGGTACTGCTCGAAGTGGGCGAGGCGCAAACCGTTGGTGTATGCAGCAAAGGAGCCAAAACGACGATTGAAGGTGAGCGAGACGTAGGAACGCCCCGTCTGACAATGGCTGACCACGTCGTCAATCTTCAGGTGGGGATTCAGATAGGTCTGCTGTTCTCTGACGTAAGCCTCAATCTCGATGGCGGTCTGGCTGATGAGTTCTTCCTGGTTGCGATTGTCTTCGGTTTGCTGTGTGTCGCACTCCTCAGCATGTTCGCCTTCCGGAGTGGAGAGGATGCGCAGCCTGCGCCATACGGGCATGACGTTGAGCAGCAGCACGATGTTGCCTACGGAGAGGAGCACGTTCTGCACAGCCATCACCGCAGGAGAGTCAAAAATGTAGGCGGGCCATATCAGCGGCACGTAGAAGACTGGGGCGAGCCACACGCGGTGGGCATAGTCGGCAGGGAAGTCGTCAGGGTTGGAGTAGTTCTGGTCGCGGGCCTCATTGAGCCAGTGCTTCACCTGGTACATCGCTATAGCGGCATAGCCCATCATGATGATGCTCTCCGCCACGACCCAATGCTGCCAGAAGCGCAGGCCCGAAGCCGTCATGATGGGTGCTGGCAGCCAGGCATTGATAGCTATAGGGAGAATGGTGGCAAGCACGATCAGAGCCGCTATCCACGACACCGTGCGCCACTGGTGCCACTGCTTCACCGTACCGAAGAAGCAGAGCAGCAACAGGCCGCAGTAGAAGAACCATGTGCCGACGAGATACGACTTCATCAGTACCCAAGCCGACTCGCTCATGGGGTTGACGGCGTAGGGTATAAGCACCACGCTGCAAAGATAGACCAGCACCTGCAACTTGCGGTCGGGCCAGATGTAGCGGTGCTCCTTCTTCGGGGTACGGCAGGTATGGAACCACCTGACGGCAGCAAATGTCCAGCAGGTGGTCAGCAGCATCACAGCCGCCATTCCGTAATAATAGTATTCACTCATTATGTTTAGTCTTTATTGCTTTTGCTCACATCTGTGGGGATGCGCTGTCAAAAAGATTCGTGCCTCTTACGAAACACGGTACAAAGTTAATAAATTCTCCCGATTCTTATTACTTTTTACTCAAAAATCTGCAAAGAAACCCTTAATTTTTTCATTTCTGTTGAAATCATGCAAATTCCTTGCAACTTTGGAAAAAACATTCCTTTTTTTGCCGAGACAGTTTAATAAGTATTAAAAGACGACACAGTTTTCTTTTCTTTCAATGATTATCCGTACCTTTGCGATGAATATGAAACAAAGTACGGACGCTTAGGGCATATATGGCAAAAGAACAATCTGGACTGAAGGAGCGGCAACGGACAAATTTGCGGGAGCCGCGACGATATAAGGTCATCATCCATAACGATGACTTCACCACAATGGACTTTGTGGTGATGATACTGGAGCAAGTGTTTCTGAAGAGCGAGGAAGAGGCTCACACGCTGATGTTGCAGGTTCACCACTCCGACAAGGCCGTGGTGGGCATCTACAGCTACGACATCGCGGTATCGAAAACCAACAAGGCCACCCGTATGGCACGCGAGCAGGGCTACCCGCTGCGGCTGACCGTAGAACCCGAGGAGGAATAGACGCTATGGCAGAGATGAAACAGACAGAGCGTGCAACCAAAATACTGAATGTGGCAACGGTATATTGTCAGACGGACAGAAGAGAGTTTGTCACTCCGGAATATTTGCTGCTGGGCATGCTGCGCGACGACACGTTTGTAGAAGTGCTGAGCCACTTCTGCAGCCCGGAGACACTGTCCGAACAACTGATGCAGGCCATTCTGGATACGCAGGTACAGCAGGTTGAGGATGAGAACTACGCTCCAGAGTTCTCGGCCCAGCTGAATCAGGTGATAGAAATAGCCTGTCGGCAAGTGTTGAGCAGCAGTGCCACCGCATTAGACATCCCGCATCTGGTGGTGGGCATCCTGTCTTTGGAAGAGTCGTGGGCGTGCTATCTGCTGAAGGATGCCCTGCGTGGCAACGAGAGCGAGTTTCTGAGTGGGCTTATCAGTAACTACAGCTTTAACGATAACTTGAGCTGGCTGGATTCGGACGACGACACACTGGGGGGTGACGATACCGACTACCTTTCGCAGCATGACACCCGTGAAGGCTGGAAGCGTCTTGTCACCTGTATGAACGACCACTACCGCGAGCACAACCCCCTCGTCGGCAGGGAGCGCGAGCTGCAGCGCACCATCCAGGTGCTGTGCCGGAAGGATAAGAACAATCCGCTGCATGTCGGCGAGCCGGGCGTGGGCAAGACGGCCCTTGTCTGGGGACTGGCACGGCTGATTGCCGAGGACCGTGTGCCGGAGCGGCTGAAGGGTTGCCGCATCTATCAATTAGACATGGGAACGCTCTTGGCCGGCACGCAGTATCGCGGCGACTTCGAGAACCGCATCAAGCAGATTATGGACGGTGTCGCCAATGATCAGGACTACCCTGCGGAGCCAGTGACGAACATTATCTATATCGACGAGATACATACCCTGGTGGGAGCCGGTGCTACGGGCGACGGTGCGATGGATGCATCGAACATGCTGAAACCCTATCTGGAGTCGGGTAACATCCGGTTTATCGGTTCTACCACCTACGAAGAGTATAACCGCCATTTCGCACGCTCGAAGGGTATGATTCGCCGCTTCCAGCAGATAGACATCGGTGAGCCCACTATCGAGGAAGCCAAGAACATACTGCGCCAGCTGCAGCCGCTATACGAGGCGTTTCATCAGGTGAAGTATGAGGATGAAGCCATCGACTTTGCCGTAGAAGCCAGTGCCAAGCATGTGAACGACCGCTTCCTGCCCGACAAGGCGATAGACCTGATAGACGAGGCGGGGGCTGCTGCTGAAAGTGGACAGGGAACAGTGGATGGTGAGGCATTTCCTGCGCCCTCCGATACAAGCGACCGTGGCCCGTTAGCTGCCGTAACAATCACCAAGGCCGACATCGCCGACGTGCTGGCCAAGACGTGTAAGGTGGATGCCTTGGCTGTAGCCGATGCCGATGACTACCAGCAGCTGCAGACGCTGGCACCCAGAATGCTTGCCCAGATATACGGTCAGGACGAGGCCGTCCGTCAGGTAGTGGAAGCCGTGCAGATGTCACGTGCCGGACTGCTCGACGACAATAAGCCGCTGGCCTCGCTGCTCTTCGTGGGTCCCACGGGTGTGGGCAAGACGGAGGTGGCCAAGGTGCTGGCCCGTGAGCTGGGCATCGAGCTGATACGCTTCGACATGAGCGAATATACCGAGAAGCATGCCGTGGCCAAGCTCATTGGCTCGCCTGCCGGCTATGTGGGCTACGAGGACGGCGGCTTGCTGACCGATGCCATCCGTAAGACCCCCAATGCCGTGCTATTGCTCGACGAGATAGAAAAGGCCCATCAGGACATATACAACATTCTGCTGCAGGTGATGGACTATGCCCGGCTGACGGACAACAAGGGGCGTAAGGCCGACTTCCGCAACGTGGTGCTCATCATGACCTCGAATGCCGGAGCACAATTTGCGTCGCAATCCATTGGCTTTAACAGTAGCGTCAGCCGTGGCGAGGCGATGATGAAACAGGTGAAGCGCACCTTCAAGCCCGAGTTCCTGAACCGTCTGTCGGGTGCCGTTGTGTTCCACGATATGGACAAGCAGATGGCCACGCTGATTCTGAAGAAGAAGCTGCGCGAGCTGGAGGTGAAGCTGGCCGCCAGGCAGGTGACGATGACGCTTACTGCTGAAGCCTTCGACCATCTGTTGAAGGAGGGCTTTACCCCGGAGTATGGTGCCCGCGAGATGGACCGCGTCATTGCCCGACGGCTGAAACCCCTGCTGATGCGCGAGATACTGTTTGGCAGCCTGAAACAGGGCGGCAGCATCACCGTAGGGCTGGAAAACGGGGAAATCGTAAAAACGGGAAATACCGTGATGCCGTAATGCCGTTATACCGTGATACCGTTATACCGTTATTCCGTTATGCCGTAATTCCGTGATGCCGTTATTCCGTGATGCCGTAATTCCGTTAAATCAAGAAAAATCCCTATGGTCTGGAAATTAGATGAAGAACTTTGGTTCCCCAATCCCCGCTGGGGCGAGGACGATGGGCTGGTAGCCATTGGCGGCGACCTGTCGGCAGAGCGCCTGGTGCTGGCCTATAGCAATGGTTTCTTTCCGTGGTATGCCTTCCAGATGGAGCGCGAGCCCCACTGGTATTGTCCGCTCAACCGCTATGTCATCTTTCCCGCCGAGATTCACATCAGCCACTCCATGCGCCAGCTACTGAAACAGCAGCGATACGAGGTGACGGTCAATCAAGACTTCTGCGGGGTGATTCATGGCTGCTCGGTGGCACAACGACGCAACGAAGAGAGCGGTGCCTGGCTGGGTCCCGACATCATCGAGGCCTTCACCCGTCTGCACCAGCTTGGCTATGCGGCCAGTGTAGAGGTGTGGGACGGCCCTCGGCTTGTCGGTGGTCTTTACGGTGTCACCCTTCGCCATGCTTTTTTCGGCGAGAGCATGTTCTCGCTGGTTCCCAATGCCTCGAAGCTGGCCCTGATTCATCTTTCCAGGGCGATGGAGCAGATTGGCGGTCGCTTCATTGACTGCCAGTTTGAAACCCCGCTGTTCAAGTCGATGGGAGGCCGGTTCATCACCTACGACGAATATATGAGGCTGCTGAAGTGATTCACAGGATTTCCAGTGCTATCTGCGCACAGGCTTCGGCATCGGCCAGCGCATGGTGGTGGTGCTGCAGGTCATACCCACAGGCAGCGGCTACCGTCTGCAGCTGATGGTTGGGCAGGGAGTGGCCAAATTGTCGGCGTGCCGCTGTCAGCGTGTCGTAGAACAGATAGTCGGGATAGTCCATCTGATAGACTCGGAAGACGTCCTTCAGACAGCCTTCGTCGAAACGTGCATTGTGGGCCACCAGCGGTATGCTGACATCTGGCGGAAACACCCGTGCCCGGCGTTCCTCCACCTCGTGCCACACCTTCGGAAAGATGGGGGCATCGTCGGTGTCGCGTGGGGTGAGACCGTGGACACGCTGGCAGAAGTAGGTGTAATAGTCTGGCTCAGGGTGGATGAGGCTGTAGTAGCTGTCGGCCACCTTCCCCTGCCTGACCATCACTACGCCAAGGCTACAGACGCTGCACGGCTGCTCGTTGGCGGTCTCAAAGTCGATGGCTATAAAGTCTCTCAGCATGGGCGTTTTTCTCTATGCGATATTGTCAGTTTCTGTCGGCAAAGGTAGGACTTCTGCTTGAAACAGCCAAACTTTTCGCTGATTATTTGAGATCCTGAGCAGCATCATGGTGAAGAATTTTTTGATTTCTTTCGGCTAATAGAAGAAAAATATGTAATTTTGCGGCGTTAAAATACAAATAGTTATGAAGACGAAGCATATCATGTACACACCATCAGGCGTTTGCTCGCGGGCCATTGATGTGACAGCCGACGAGAACGACGTGATTCAGCAGGTGTTCTTTGTGGGTGGCTGCAATGGCAACCTGCAAGGTATCAGTCAATTAGTAAGAGGGCAGAAGATAGACGATGTCATAGGCAGACTGCAGGGCATCCGTTGCGGGGCGAAGAGCACCTCGTGCCCCGACCAGCTCAGCGCGGCCTTATGCCAACTGAAGAATGCACCGCTCGAATAGAACAACGAAACACGGAAACAGAATATGAAGAAGAAAAAACTCTGGTGGGCGCTCGTCGTCCTCGCCATCATCTGTGGTGTCAGCTTCTCTGTCTATTCCTGCAGCAATGCAGACAGCCCTGCACCAGTCGTCACCCCTACCGACGACAACAGCCAGTTTGTAACCCTTGCCGAAGCCGTGCCCGATGCCATCCTGGAAATCCGTTACTACGGCACCTACAACTTCGTGGGACAGCGCATCGATGGCTACGAAGAACCCACCGCCCTGCTGACGAAGCAAGCCGCTGAGGCACTGAAAGCCGTCAGCGACGACGTGATAAAACAGGGCTACCGGCTGAAAATTTACGATGCCTACCGCCCGCAGAAGGCTGTTGACCACTTCGTGCGCTGGGCTGCCGACCTGAACGACACGAAGATGAAGTCCTACTTCTATCCCGACCTCGACAAGAGCGTGCTCTTCGAGCAGGAGTATATCTACGAGCGCAGCGGCCACACGCGCGGTTCTACCGTTGACCTGACGCTCTTTGACATGCAGACGGAGAAGGAACTCGACATGGGTGGCACGTTCGACTGGTTTGGCCCTGAGAGTCATCCCGACTTCTGCGGCAATCCTGAGACGGGCGAATATACCGGCGACAACAGCAAGAGTCCTGCTGAGCCTAAGCGCAGCATTACGGCCGAGCAGTTCCAGCATCGCATGATTCTGCGCAAGGCCATGCTGGATCATGGCTTCAAGCCGTTAGACAGCGAGTGGTGGCACTTCACACTGCGCGACGAGCCATTCCCCGACACTTACTTCACGTTCCCCGTGAAGCGTTTGTAAAGTTTCCACGTTTACATATATAAGCATAAAAAAAGAATCACGAACACAGGTTCGTGATTCTTTTTGGGTATCAGTGCGTGCTTTACTTGTTCACCTGAAATTTGGTGTCGCCATCCTTGAAGAAGGCGTTGATCTGGCGGGCAGCGGCAATACCGGCATTGGTGTTGGCCTCGGCAGTCTGCGCCCCCATCTTCTTCGGGGTGGAGAAGTAACGGCCTTCGAACTGCTTGAAGTCATCGTTGGCATCGGGCATGATGTCGGTGACGAACTTCAGGTCTTCGCGCTCCTGCATCAGCTTCAGCAGTTCGGGCTCGTTGATGACCTCCTTGCGGGCGGTGTTCACCAGAATGCCACCCTTCTTCATCTTGCCCACCAGGGCATAGTTGATGCTCTGCTTGGTCTCTGGCGTTGCGGGGATGTGCAGCGATACGATGTCGCACTGCTCGAACAAGGCCTCCTGATTGGCCACGGCATGCACGCCGGCCTTCTCGATGACGTCGGCCGGGCAGAAGGCATCGTAGGCATAGACATCCATGCCGAAGCCCTTAGCGATGCGTGCCACGTTGCGGCCTACGTTGCCGAAGGCCAGAATGCCCAGCTTCTTGCCCATCAGTTCCGTGCCGGCCTTGCCGTTGTAGAAGTTACGCACGGCGAATACCAGCAGGCCGAACACCAGCTCGGCCACGGCATTGGCGTTCTGCCCGGGGGTGTTCTCGGCCACCACGCCATGAGCGGTAGCGGCGGCGAGGTCGATGTTGTCGTAACCGGCTCCGGCACGCACCACAATCTTCAACTGTTTGGCAGCGTCGAGCACCTCGGCATCCACCTTGTCCGAGCGGATAATCAGCGCGTCGGCATCCTTCACAGCGTCCAGCAGCTGTGCCTTTTCGGTATATTTCTCTAAGAGGGCCAGCTCATGGCCGGCGGCCTCTACTTCTGCTTTGATGCCATTCACGGCAGCTGCTGCAAACGGCTTCTCTGTTGCTACTAATACTTTCATAATCCCACCCCCATGCCCTCCAGAGAGGAGGGGAGTCTTGTTGCTCAGGGGTCTCTCTTTTTATTATGTTGTTACTATTAACGTTTTATCTCTTGCCCACAAACACTCGAAAGTCCCTCCCTTGGGGAGGAGTTGGGGCGGGCTTTTTAGTGAGCAGCCTCGAACTCCTTCATGCAGGCGACGAGAGCCTGGCAGCCTTCGATGGTCTGTGCGTTGTAGCACGAAGCGCGGAAGCCACCTACCGAGCGGTGACCCTTCACGCCGACCATGCCCTTCGAAGTGGCGAAGTCGAGGAAGTCTTTCTCCAGCTCCTTGTACTCGTCGGCCATCACGAAGCAGATGTTCATCACCGAGCGGTCTTCCTCAACGGCTGTGCCACGGAACATCTTGTTGCGGTCAATCTCGCCATAGACTATCTCGGCACGCTGCTGGGCCAGCTTGTCCATAGCCTCTACGCCACCGTTCTTCTTGATCCAGCGCAGTGTTTCGAGGGCCGAATAGATGGGCACCACGGGTGGTGTGTTGAACATAGAGCCCTTATCAACGTGTGTGCGGTAGTCGAGCATGGTAGGAATCTCGCGGGGAGCATGGCCCAGAGCATCGTCCTTCACGATGACGATGGTGACACCGGCCATGGCCAGGTTCTTCTGCGCACCGGCATAGATGGCATCATACTTGGCCACGTCGATAGGACGCGAGAAAATATCTGACGACATGTCGGCAATCAGACGAACGGGAACGTCGAGGTCCTTGCGAATCTCTGTACCGTAGATGGTGTTGTTCGTCGTGATATGCAGATAGTCGGCATCGGCGGGAACCGTCCAGCCCTTGGGGATGAAGGTATAGTTGGCATCGGCAGAAGAAGCCACTTCTACTACCTCACCAAACAGCTTGGCTTCCTTCATGGCCTTCTTGGCCCACACACCGGTGTTGAGGTAGGCAGCCTTCTTAATCAGGAAGTTGTAGGGAATCATGCAGAACTCCAGTGAGGCACCACCGCCGAGGAAGATGACAGAGTAGCCCTCGGGAATCTGGAGCAGCTCCTTGACCAGCGCTACGGCCTCGTCGACGACGGGCTGGAAGTCCTTGGCACGATGGCTGATCTCCATCAGGGAGAGACCTGAGCCATTGAAGTCTAAACACTGTTGAGCGGTCTTCTCAATCACCTCGCGGGGCAGCATCGAAGGACCGGCATTAAAGTTGTACTTCTTCATGTTGTTTGAATGTTTTTTAATGATGTTATGCTTTTTTGTTTCTTTTCGCAATGATTTCTTTTCTTAGACGGCGCGAAGTTACACTTTTTCTATGAATTACCCAAATATTTAAGCATTAATTAAGCAAATTACCGATTCTTTTTCCTTTTTGTCAATCGTTACTTCACGGGTTCTATGACGGTCTTGATGCCTTTGATCTTTTCGCCCTTGGTGTGGGCCAGCACCTGGGGCAGCTTTGTGCGGCTGACGGCGGCGTAGGCATAGCGGTCTTTCACGTCGATGCGCCCTATCTCCGACGGCTCCAGACCACCCTTCTTGCAGAGGAATCCCACGATGTCGCCCTTCGACAGCTTGTCCTTCTTGCCCTTGCCGATGTAGAGCGTGGCCATACGGGGCAGGGGAGGGCGCAGGCCGTCGCTGGCAGTACCGAGGCTGTCGGTAGTCGAATCGGGTGTGTCTGGCTTCGGGCATTGAACATGGGCAGCAGGGTCGTATGGCTCGATGGTGGATGCAGCATGGTCGATGACATATTCGGGTATGTGCTCGCCGCTGCTGAGTATGAAGAAGGTGCGTCCGGTGGCGTCCCAACGGGCGGTGCGTCCCACGCGGTGGATATAGCCCTCTTCGCTCTCGGGCAGATGGTAGTGTACGATGTTGCGGATGTCGGGAATGTCGAGGCCGCGCGAGGCCAGGTCGGTGGCCACGAGGATGTTGGCCGAGCCGTTGCTGAACTTGTAGAGCATGTCTTCGCGCTGCCGCTGCTCCATGCCTCCGTGCAGATGGCTGGTGGTAAAGCCCTGTTCTTGCAGGTAGCTGTTGACGCGCTCCACGCTGTCGCGATAGTTGAGGAACACGATGCTGCTCTCGCTGCCGAAACCGAGCAGCAGCCGGCGCAGTGTGTCGAGCTTGTCTTTCTGCGGACTGTGTACCTCGTAGAGGGTGACGCGCCCGGAGGCCTCTCTGCCATCGTCAAGGAAGTCGATGAGTGTACCCTTCTTCGACATGTTGACAAACCGGGGAATCTCTTCGGCATTGGTGGCCGACAGCAGGATGCGACGCTCCAGACCGGGCAGGCTCTTGACGAGTTTCTGCATTTCGGCCTGGAAGCCCATCTGCAGACACTTGTCGAACTCGTCGATGACCAGGTATCTGATGTGGTATCGGTCTATGTTGCCTTTGTCCAAGTGATCGTTCAAGCGGCCCGGCGTACCGAAGACAATCTGGGGGCACACCTCTTTCAGCTTACGGTGCTCGTCCATCGCGGGGCGCCCTCCGTAGCAGGCCATCGAGCGCAGTCGGCTACCCATGCTCTTCAGTACGGTGTCTGACTGCAGGGCCAGTTCGCGGCCAGGCGTGATGACCAGTGTCGTGGGCCATTGAGCATGTCGTACCCCATCCAGAGCAGGAGCCGCAGGGCTTTCTATATCGTCTGCCGTCTGCTCGATGAGTTGTACGAGCGGCAACAGGTAGGCCAGCGTCTTGCCGGTGCCGGTGGGCGACAGTAAAACAACATCACCGTCGGAGTCAAGAATGGCTTCGGCGGCGTGTTGCTGCATCTCGTTCAGGGCAGTGATGCCCAGTTTTCTCAATATGCGTTGTATGTCCACGAACTATTTCTTCTCGTCTTTCTTCTCTTCCTTCTTGATGGTCGATTTGTAGCGTTTGTTCAGACCGTTGATGACGTCGTTGGTGATGTCGAAACGCTTAGAGGCAAGCAGAATGTTGTCGCCCTGCTTGGTGAGAATCAGGTCGTACTTCTTGTCCTTGTTGTAGTCGTTCAGGAAGTGCTGCAGCGAGTCGCGCAGACCGTCGTTATATTTCGAGGTCTCGCTGGCCAGCTCGTTCTCCAGGCGGGCCTGCAACTCCTGCAGGCTCTGCTGCTGGCGCTGGATGGCTGCCTGCTGGCTTTCGGCCTGTTCACGGCTGGTGAAGCCGTTGTTGTTTAGCTTCTGCTGGAAGTTTTGCATGGCGCTCTGCAGCTGCTGCCCCTTCGCGTTGAGGGTGTTGCGGGCGTTGTTGCTCTTCTTCTGTAGCACCAGGGTGAACTCCTTGCAGAACTCGTACTGCGTCATCAGCGAATCTACCTCAATGTAGGCAATCTTCACTCCGCCCTGACTGCTCTCTGCTGCTGCAGGTTGCTCGTCCATCTTGGGGCTTTCATTGTTGCACGATGCCAATGCTACTACGGCAGCAAGGGCCAAAAACATGTTCTTTTTCATTGTTGTTGTTGTTTTCGTTATTTCTGTTCTTTTGTTCTGTTGTTTCGTTTTGTTTCGTCGTTTCGATTTTTCGGTATTTCGGCATTCCGATTTTTCGGTATTTCGGTATTCCGATTTTTCGGTATTCTGTTTTCTCGTTATTTCGCTTTTTATGCCGGCTTCATGCCCTCTCCTTGACGGCGAAGCGGCTTTTGCGCCGCATCTCCCGGTCTTGGTCCATCACGCAGTGGATGCCGCGCTCGCGCATGGCTTGCGAGTCGTGAATATGCTGCGAAGTGAAGCTCCCATTCTTCCGAAAAACGAGTTTCACGCATAAAAATAGCATGCCTATAGCAATTATTAACGTGCTTGTTAGCAATATTTCAGTCATAAATGATTATCTTTGCAAATGATTTGCGGCTGCAAAGATACGAATAAAAGATTAAACAATAACAGTTAAACATTAAAATAATCATTAATAATGAATAAAAGTGAGTTAAAACCTGCTGTTGTCTTCGAACAATTTGCGAAGATTAACCAAATTCCGCGCCCTTCGAAGCGCGAAGACAAGATGATTGAGTATCTGAAACACTTCGGCGAAAGCCATGGCTTAGACACCCAGGTGGACGAAGTGGGCAATGTCATCATCCGCAAGGGTGCCACCCCGGGATATGAAGACTGCAAGACGGTGATTCTGCAGAGCCACATGGATATGGTATGCGACTGTCTGCCCGAGGTGAAGATTGATTTCGACCGCGACCCCATCACGGCTTACGTGGACGGCGAGTGGATGCGTGCCAAGGGTACGACGCTGGGTGCCGACGACGGTATAGGCTGTGCCATGGAGTTGGCCATCCTGGAGAGCAACGACATCGAGCACGGCCCCATTGAGTGTGTCTTCACCCGCGACGAAGAGACGGGCCTTACTGGTGCGATGGGTATGAAGGCCGGTTTCATGACGGGCGACTACCTGATCAACCTCGACTCGGAGGACGAAGGCGAGATTTTCGTCAGCTGTGCCGGCGGTCGGACTACGACAGCCCGTTTTGACATACAGCGGCAGCCCGCCCCGGAGGGACTGTTCTTCATCAAGGGTTCTGTAAAGGGACTCGTCGGTGGCCACTCCGGCGATGACATCAACAAGAAGCGTGCCAACGGTCTGAAACTTCTGGCCCGTTTCGTCTATCAGGAGATGGAGCGCTACGACAATGTGCATCTGGTGCGCTTCCATGGCGGCAGCCTGCATAACGCCATTCCCCGTGGCGGCTATTTCGTGCTGGCCGTTCCCAATGATATTAAGGAAAACATTCGTGCCGACTGGAATGTGTTCTCGGCACAGGTGGACGATGAGTTCCACGTTACCGACACGAACATGGTGTGGCGTATGCGCAGCTACGACCCGGAGCCAATGATAGAAGACGGCGTGGCGCGCCGCTTCATCTATGCCCTGCAGGCTGTTGATAACGGTGTCTATTCCGTTTGCCAGGACGAGGCGTTGGGTGGCATGACGGAGACTTCCAGCAATCTGGCCCGTGTGGAGACGAATGAGACAACAATCGACGTGATGTCGTCGCAGCGTTCTAACGTGATGTCCAACCTGGACAATATGTGTAACACCGTAGCTGCCGTATTCAAACTGGCAGGTGCCGAAGTGACCCATTCCGAGGGCTATCCGGCCTGGAACATGCGGGCTAACAGCGAACTGCAGCGCATCGTGAGATATACTTATCACAAACTGTTCCAGAAAGAGCCCGTGGTGCGCGGCATCCATGCCGGACTGGAGTGCGGCCTCTTTGCCGAGCGCTATCCCAACCTCGACATGGTCAGCTTCGGACCTACGCTGCGCGACGTGCATACCCCCGACGAGCGACTGCTCATTCCTACGGTCGAGATGGTGTGGAACCATTTGTTGCTGACGCTTAAAAGCATGCCTCACCAGTCATGAAGCGCATACCTTATATAATAATAGGTGTAGCCCTGTTGCTGTTCGCTTCGTGCGGACAGCAACAGCAGGCTAAATCGGTGGTTAAGAATTTCATGGAGCAGCACCTTGCCGATGCTTCCGATTTAAGTTATCTTGATTTTTCGGATGTTGATTCGACACGTGTCGTTAGCGACTCGCTGTTGCAGGCTATGCGCCGTGGCGTGTCCGACCGCTATCAGTCGCCGCTGCCCTTTACCGACAGGCGTTCGCCCAAGCTGTTCCACATTCGTGTAAACTATACGCTGGGACAAGATACATGCAGTGCCACCTTCTATTTAGACTCCGAACTGAGCAGCGTGGTGGCGCTGAAGGAGAACAGATAGAAGGTGGCACTGTGAGGCGTGACTGCCAGACTGGCACCTTGCCGACAAGTACACCGCAAGATGTCAAAAAGCAGGGTGTTACCTATGCAAACTTCACCAGGATGCGGAACACCTTGGCGGGGTCGGCATCCCATTGTTTCATGGCCTCTTCGGCATCTTCCGGGCTGACGATGCCAGAGGTGAGCACCTCGTAGGGCGGGTTGTATTTCTTCAGGTAGCGGATGACGCCATCGAAGTCTTCAGGCAGCGCATTGCGCGAGCCACGGATGTCGAGCTCTTTCTGCACGAAATACTTGGTGGTGAACTCCACGTCCTGCTTGGAATAGCCGATGCAGATGACACGGCCGCAGAAGGCTACCTCGTTGACGGCCATCTGGTAGGTCTGTGGCGAGCCGACAGCTTCGATGACGATGTTCGGCCCCATCGAGTCGGTCAGCTCCATCAGCCGTTCGTGTACGTTTTCCTTCTTGGCGTTGATGGTGAAGTCGGCACCCAAGCGTTTCACGATTTCCAGCTTGTGGTCGTCCACGTCGCAGGCTATCACCTTGGCGCCACGCAATAGCGAGCGGATGACAGCACCCACACCCACCATGCCGCAGCCGATGATCATCACCACATCGGTATCGACAGCCTGAGCACGGCTGACGGCATGAAAGCCCACCGACATCGGCTCGATGAGTGCGGCGTGGTCGGTAGAGAGGTCGCCCACGGGAATGATTTTCTGCCAGGGCAGTGCGATATATTCGCGCATGGCACCGTCGCGCTGTACGCCTAACGTCTCGTTATGCTCGCAGGCATTGTAGCGGCGGCTGCGGCATGCCGAGCAGACGCCACAGTTGGTGTAGGGGTTCACGGTCACCTTCATGCCCTTACGCAGCGTCGGCGGCACGTCGGGTCCCATGCCGATAATCTCGGCACCAATCTCATGACCGGGTATCACGTGTGGCTTCGCCATCGTGTTCAGTCCACGGTAGGTGTTCAGGTCGCTGCCGCAGAAACCTACATACTCTATCTTCAACAACACTTCACTGGTACCGCAGATAGGGCGGTCCATCTCCACGACTTTCATCACGCGTGGCTCTGTAATCTGAATTGCTTTCACCTTTATGATTATTTACGATTTACTGATTTACGATTTACTGATTTTCGATTTATTACTGAGTTAGGGAAGGGCTTGTTTTTTTATTACTCGCTCATGTTCTTGATGTACGGCAGTTCAACGAGATTGCCGAAACCGAAGAACTGACGAGCATTGTCGCAGAGGAAGAGCTGCTTCTCGTGGTCGGTCAACTCCCGGCTCTTGGTGACGAAGTCGTATGACATGCGGTAGGTGATGGCGGTGATGGTGCGAGGGTAGTCGGAGCCCCACATCAGCTTCTCCCAGCCCACCTCGTCGGCAGCCTCCTTGATGGCACGTATGGCAGAGGGGAAGGGGTAGAACTCGTCGTTGAAGAGCCATGTGATGCCGCCGCTCTCCACGAAGACATTCTTGTGGCGCGCCAGCCGTATCTGGCTCATCCAGCCAGGGCGTGTCACCATGCCGAAGTGTCCGATGACCACCTTCAGTCGCGGGAAGTCGGCAATCAGCTCTTCCATCATTCCCGTTTGTGCATCGCCGTCCATCAGTTCTATGCCCAGTATGATGTCGTTGCCTTCCATGAGCCACAGTACCTTGCGGAACTCGTCTTCTTCCAGGAAGTGCTCCGGCAGCCGTGCAGCGGGAATCTTGATACCCCGGAATCCCTTGGCAATGAGGCTCAAGGCTCCTTGGTAATAGTCTGGCTGTCGCCATTCGGGCATGCCGAACACGAAGAACCGCTCGGGGTATTCTTGGCTGACGGTCTGTAGATAGTCATTCTGCAGTCCGTCGATGAACTCCTGAGTGATGACGGCCGCCGACACTTGTGCATAGTCCATGTTCGAGAGGAACCGCTCGGCAGTATTCTGACCGTCGGTCATAAAGGGCGGCAGCATCTGGCGCTCCTCGCCGAAGAAGAGTGAGCGGCTGCGGTTAGTGGGTATGGGGCGAATGGGCTGGCCATTCACCGTGGTATCTACGTGGAACCATAAGTGGGCGTGAGCATCGATGATCATGATGGCTTTGTTGTTAAGTCGGTATTGCGGGATTGCGATGTTGCGGTATTGCGATGTTTCGGGATTGCGGTATTGCGGGATTGCGGTATTGCGGTATTGCGATGTTGCGGTATTGCTATGTTTCGGGATTTCGATGTTGCGGCGTTACGTGTTTTCCCAGCTGACGCGCAGCTGGTCGCCAATGATGTCGCGGACTTCCTGCACTAACTGCTCGTCCATGGGTTCTTCGAGATAAGCGAGGTTGGTGCGGATGGCCTCCGGGCGCGTGGTGCTGAAGACGGTAGAGGCAATGCGGGCATTGCTGCAAGCGAACTGCATGGCCAGCTTCTCGATGGGGTAGCCCTTCGCCCTGCAGTGGTCGGCAGCCCGTCGGCAGGCTTCTACCAGGGGCTTCGGGGCCGGATGCCAGTCGGGCACGCCGCGTTCTGTCAGCAGTCCCATCGAGAAGGGTGATGCCGACAGCACACCGATGCCCCGCTCTTCGAAGAAGTCGAGGAAATCGGCCAGCTTGTCGTCGCACAGACAATAGTGGCAGAAGTTCATGACGCTTTCTACCATGCCCGGCTCAGCATGCTCAATGACCCATTGCAGGTTTTCCAGCTGCAGGTCGGTGATGCCCACATGGCGCACCACCCCCTCTTTCTTCAGCTCGTGCAGGGCGGGAAGTGTCTCGTCTATGATATACTGCAGGCCCTTGTCCATGCGCCCCTGAAACTCGATGTCGTGAACGTTGATGAGGTCGATGTAGTCGATGTGCAGGCGCTCCAGACTCTCATAGACGCTCTCCTTGGCGCGGCGTGCCGAGTAGTCCCACGTGTTCACGCCGTCCTTGCCGTAGCGTCCTACCTTGGTTGAGAGATAGAAGCGGTCGCGCGGTATGTCCTTCAGGGCCTTGCCCAATACGGTCTCGGCCTTATAGTGGCCGTAGTAGGGCGACACGTCGATGATGTTGATGCCCGCCTCGACAGCAGCAAACACGGCATCAATGCCATGGTGCTCGTCGAACTGGTGGAACACGCCACCCAAAGAAGAGGCGCCGAAGCCAAGCTCCGACACCTCCATGCCTGTATTTCCTAATTTCCTGTATTGCATAATACTAAGTTACCACGGTATCATGTCGCGCTCGTCAGGGCGGTGTGCCTTTCCGTCTTCGTCCTTGATATAAACCTGCAGGTCTTCCATATATCCTCCGGTCTCAGCCTGTAGGGCCTTCAGCTTGGCTTTGGTTTCTTCGAAGCCCTTAAACTCCTTTGCACTGCCAATGTGGTTGGTGAACTCCAGTTTCTTCTTCTCGGTGTCGAGAACGGAAACCCACTCGTCTTTCGTGCGGTCTCCAATCAAAAATGTCTTGCTCATAGTATGTGTAGTTTGTTGTTGTTTGTTTTGATATGCTTACAAATTAGAATATCCAGCCCAAGCGGATGGCGGGCTCGACATACACTTTCACGTTGGTAGATTTTGACGAACGGTCGGTGACGGTGCTGCCCGTGATGGTGGTCTGGCCGCTCATGTAGTTGAGGTGTGTCTTCACACCCGTTTCCGACGAGTAGGTCTCGCTCCAGTTGCCAATCATCATCGAGCCTCTGTAGCTCTGTCCCTGGCTGGTGCTGTCGTAGTAGCCGTTCTCGTGCTTGCCAGTCTTGAACGAGATGCCTAACTCGGTGCCGATGTACAGGTTCTTATAGACGTAGAAGTCCAGTCCGGTGAAGATATTGGCGTAGAAGCTGCGCTCGTTGTATTTGCTTCCGTCGGGCAGCATCTTGCTGTACTCGATTTTCTCGGTAGAATTGGAAGTGGTGACAATAGGCGTAGTGGCGCCTGTTCCATAAGTTGACGAATTGGTCTCATTCGTGACCGTGGTCTTGGTGCCTGAATAGAACTTGCCCTCATAGCCGGCCTCGGCGCCTGCATAGAAGTCCAAACGACCATACGATGCAAAGTGGTATTCGTAGCCCAGTCCCAGCTTCAGGGCCGTCTGCTTCTTGTCGCTCTTCGTAGTGGTTGTGCCGATGGTGTAATTGTTTGAGTCGTAGTTACGCGTATCTTTATTGGTGTTCGTGTCTTCGGTATCGGTGTCATAGCCCACTCCGATGGCGAGGCGTATCACGTGCTTGTTGTTCAGGAAGAGGCGACCTTTCAGTTCGCCCATCTTGAACGTGGTGAAGTCGTTGCTGAACGGGTTGACCTGCAACTCTACGGCCAGCAGACCGTCGGGCAGCTGGTAGGCCGGTTTCTCTTGGTATGAGTTGTTCGACTGGGCAGCAGCCGTGATGGCAGCCACCGCAAAACCTAAGGAAAGTAGATGTTTTTTCATTTCAGTATGGTTTTTGATTCGTAAACTGTCTGCAAAGATAGCTATTTCGTTGGAAACCTCCAAATAAAATGCGGCAAAAATACAAAAAAGCCGTATAGAGTCAATCAGCTATTTAAAAAGCAGCACTCATTTGATGAGTGCTGCTGCTTCTGGTGTCAGGAACGGCTTCACCTTTTCAAAAGGTATGTCGAAGTTGATGATGCCTGAGGCATACGATGCTATCTCGTACTGCTGGTAGGCGAACGCCAGCTTGCCTTTCATGAAGTAGGGTGGGGTGCTGGGCAGCGGTATGCTGTTCACGTCGTCGATTCCTATGAGTTCGTCTTTCAGCTGTTCGTCGGTATCTACCGTTTCGCCGCATTCCTTGAAATAGCTGCGCACCCCCTCTTTGATTAGTGCTGCCAGCTGTTTCGACTGCGGGTCTTTGAACAGTGCCTGGTCCTTCAACTCATATTTCTCCGTTGCTCTGTTGTACGCCGTGTGGTAGCCTATGCGCTTGCCGTCGCTCTTGCGGAACGTGAGTCCGTAGGCTGTGAACGAACCGTGGGCACCACCCATGAATGTTTCGTTCTGGCAGCAGACGGTCACATAGCTGTCGGTATTCTCCAGCACCATTGCTTTGAAGGCATACGAATACTGCATGTCGTCAACGGGCAGGCTGTCCGCCTTGCTTTCCTGCCATGAGGACAGCAGTTCGTTATACACACGGCTAACGGTAGCTTCGGCAGCAGCCGTACCGTCGTCAAAGAATTTCACGTCGGGTTTTCCCTCCATGACCAGGGCTGCCGCGAGCTGCTCCGAAAGATAGCGGCGTATGCTTTTGCACAGCGCGTCGCCTCCCTCCTTGGGCCAGCAGAGGGTCACCTTCACGCTGACGTTTTTGTCCTCACGTTCCTTATATATACTATCGGTGGCGAAGGGAACAGTGTCGGCAGCAACAGAATCGCTGTCTGTCGTATTGCCGTTAGACGTACGATGGCCGCACGCTGTCATCAGCAATGCGGCCATCATGATGATGGGAATAAAAAACTTCTTCACTTTCGCCTTAATTATTCGCCCTTGATGGCTGCCACGCCGGGCAGCACCTTGCCCTCGATGGCTTCGAGCAGCGCACCGCCACCGGTAGAGATGTAGCTCACCTGGTCGGCCAGTCCGAACTTGTTGACGCAAGCCACTGAGTCGCCACCGCCGATGAGCGAGAAAGCACCCTCCTTGGTAGCCTCGGCGATAGCATCGCCGATAGCGCGCGAACCGGCAGTGAAGTCGTCGCACTCGAAGACACCGGCAGGACCGTTCCACAGGATGGTCT
>CAMVAI010000058.1 GCA_947165435.1 uncultured Prevotella sp. | reverse complement strand
GAAGATTGGCCCTGAAATGCAGCGCCTCGGCTGCAAGTGTCCGCCGCCAGGCTACAGCTTTACTATCGAACACAACAACGAGTACCGCAATCGTGGTCTGAACGTGTTCAGCCTTGCCCACGAATTCAAGTCCACCGATGCCATGCGTAAGGCTGTCGAGCGTCACGCCTTCCCCTGGCCCTGTTTCGTTGACCTTGATGACGAGTTTGGCGTGTTCCATAAGCACGGCACTCAAAATAGTGCCCTATTCTTCATCGACCATGACGGCACCATCATTGCCGTGCCTAACAGCGTAGAAGAACTGAAAGCGAAACTCAAGGAGATATTCAATGATAACAAATAAGACGACGGTGAGTACCAATCGTCCGAAATGAATATGAACAAGCAAACATTGAAAAAAGAAATGAGTGGGGTTTAGATGGTTTTTGAAAGAAATTTGTGGGGATTGTCATATTTCGTCGAAATAAGTTTGTGGGGAATGTATTTTGGGGCACAATTAGTTGAAAGAGATTAAAGGAATATAGTTAAATTGAATTAAGGAAGTACGAAAAATCATACTTTTGGTTTGCCGAATCAGTATTTCTTCGTATCTTTGCACCAAAAGTACGATAAATCATACGCTGATGGATATAGGAACAGTGATTAAGGAGCGCAGGGCATTGCTGGGAATCTCGCAGCAAGACCTCTCGGATTACTCTGGAGTAGGCATCTCTACAGTCAAGGATTTGGAGCGAGGCGTGGGCAATCCGTCGCTACAGACACTACAGAAGATACTGGATGTGGTGGGTATGGAAATGGTATTGCAGGTAAAACAGACCGTTAAATAGCATAGAGGATGAGAAAAGTGAATGTGTATTACGGTGATGTCTATGCCGGACAGCTCGTTGAGTTGTCAAGGGGCAACTATGAGTTCACCTACGATGATGCTTTTCGTGCCGACGGCAGCACCCCTCCTGTGTCTGTCAACTTGCCCAAGAGTCAGAAGGTGTATCACTCGGAGCGCATCTTCCCCGTGTTCACCAACATGTTGCCTGAAGGAGCCAACCGCAGGGCATTGTGCAGAGCGAAGAAAGTCGACGAGAACGACTTTTTCGGTATGCTGGAGATGATTTGCGGCATGGATGCTATCGGGAAGTTTGTACTTAAAAGACCAGAAGAATGAAGACAATAGAAGTATGCCCATCGACATTGCGACCAGGTTTCTCTACCTATTCGCCCCAAGCCGTCAAGGAATTGTTTGACGGTGTGGTGGTTTCGCCCTTTATTGACATCGATTTCGAGAACGAGCGCGACCAGCAGCAGGCGATGGAGAACATGAACAATATGTCAATCTCAGGTGCTCAGGAGAAATTCTCCGCCATCATTGATGACGGGAAAATCCGTCTGGCTCACAAAGGCGAACAAGCCACCTATATCCTGAAGCCAGCACCTTTCAACCTGAGTCTCTCCACCCGCAAACAGATACCTGCCAACGAGCACCTGACCATGCAGATAGCATCTCAGGTCTATGGCATACGCACAGCCAGCAATGGTCTGTGTTTCAGCAGCAGTGGCCAGCCGGTGTATATCACGAAGCGCTTTGACGTGATAAACGGCGTGAAAGAGAGTTCGCAGGAGGACTTTGCCACCGTTCTGCAGATGACGGAGGAAGGCAGCGACAGCAATTTCAAATATCATGGCAACTATGCGCAGATAGCCGATGCCATCCGGCAGTTCGTGCCTGCATGGATGCCACAGATGGAGCAGTTCTTCCGGATGGTAGTGTTTGATTATCTGTTTGCTAACGAGGATGCCCACATGAAGAACTTTTCATTGATAAACAGAAACGGCGAGTATTTCCTGGCTCCTGCATACGATCTTATCAACACCTGCATCCATATCCAAAGTGGCAGCGACCTGGGACTGATGGACGGGCTTTCGCCAGATATTGAGAAAAGCGATGCGTATGACGGTACAGGTCATCCCTGTAGGCTGGACTTTGAACGATTCGCGGAAAGAATCGGATTGCCTAAGAAACGTGCTGCCTCCGTGCTCGATATGTTTATGGAGATTCCACAAGAGACATACGCACTCATCGACCACTCCTTCTTGAATGACAAGATGAAACGCACATACAAGCGTGTTATTGAGGAACGGAAAACACGTTTCATTCGACAGTCAGAATAACTCTAAAAGAAATGACAAGATGATTCTCGTAGTTGATGACGATAAAAACATCCGGCTCTCGCTAAAGCTCATACTGGAGCGCAACGAGTATGAGGTGGCCCTGGCCGAGGGGCCGAAGGAGGCGATGCAGATTGTACGCAACACTCCGGCGGTGGAGCTGGTGCTGATGGATATGAATTATACAAGGGCTATACATAGCCGTGGGAACAGGCACCTGGGGTATAGCAGCCGTCATACCCAAATACCTGTCCCTGCGACTACGCTCGACAAGCTCAACGGCTCGCGTCTGTTCCTGCAAAGCATGTCCGATCTCCCTGTAACTGGCATTGTCGCCACTCACGACCTTGAACTCTCCAAGATGCAGCAGGAATCTCCCGACCGTTTCCACAACTATTGCTTCGAGATACAACTCTCTTATAAGTAGGGCATGACATGCACGATGTATTGAAACTATATTTTGGACTTAGGGCAAAATGCCTGTGGCGAATGATTAAGGAGCTGGGACTCATGGTCATTCCCGCCTTATTGCTTTTTTCCCTCTTGGGTACACTTATGGTTTTAGGATTAGTTTATGCCCCTATATATTACAGTGTATTGTTTTACTCCTTCCTGTTGCTGGCTTGTCACTTCATGCGTGGCGATTCGACATTCCTCTATTCAGTTTTCGGAGTGAAACGCACGAAGATGTTGTTTTCAGTAGAATACATGCTTTTGTCATTCCCTTTTCTTTGTTTCTTCCTCCATCGCGACGAGCTATGGGCTGTAGCAATCGTTCTACTTCCTTTTATGATTGCATGGTATGTTCCATGCGGAGGTTTTTCCTTGCGCCTGCCCACTTTTCCATGGCTGGCATCCGGCAGCTATGAATACCATCGTACAGGACGTCTGACGATGCCTTTATTCTTACCGCTCATGGCAGGAGGAGCGATTGGCGCATACATAGGAAACCGTAATCTGGTTGTCGCAGTCTGTGTGATTGCAGCTTCCGTCATAAGCATGTTGTTGATGCGCGAGTGGCATGTGGAGTATTTGTTTAATTACAAGAGTGCTTCAAGGTTTCTTAAACTTAAACTCCTTTTTGCTCTGAGAAATGCGTGCGTAATCTTTCTTCCGATTATAATATGCATAATACTTGTCGATCTCAGCTTGCCTCAGTTGTTATTAGGAGCATTATACTATCTTGGAGCAAGCCTTTTGCTGTTTCAAGTGGAATTGCTATGCTTTGTAAGCGGTGGAACCAATAGCGGCAATGACATCATATCAGTGATTGTGTATATGGTTTTGAATGCCATATTCTGCGTGTCACTGATTGTGCCACAGGCCATGCCGTTCTCCATGATAGTATCGGGAGTTATGGCTTATTATGCCTATTCAGAAATAAAGAAATACAAATGATGATAGAAGTTAGGAATTTGACGAAAAGATATCGTGAGTTGCTTGTTATAGACAACTTCAGCCATTCCTTTGAAGAAGGGAAGGTATATGGAATCATGGGAGAGAATGGAGCAGGCAAAAGTACATTGTTCAGATGCATTGCCGGGATAGAATCTTATGAAGGCTCTGTCTTTGTCAGCGAGAACAGGCAGATTGGTTACATGAACGATACACCCTTCTATTACTCATACGTCACAGGCATGGAATACATTGAGTTCAGTCTTCGTGCAAAAGGAAAGAATGTCAGCAGAGAGGTGATAGAAAAGCTTAATGAGAAGTTCGCCTTGCCTCTCAACAGATATGCCAGCAGATACTCCTTAGGCATGAAAAAGCGGCTGATGCTGCTAACGCTCATGCTTCAGGACAATGACATCGTCATCATGGACGAACCTTTCAACGGTATAGATCTTGCTGGGACAATTGTTCTCAGGCATTGGCTAAAGAAGATGAAGACCAAGAGGAAATGCGTTATACTTTCCTCACACATCGTTTCTGCAATATCTGATATATGCGATGAGATTACGTATATTCACAAAGGCAAAGTCGTGGCTGATTTCTCAGGTATGTCAGCAGAGTCTATTGAGCATTATATTCTTGAAGAATTCCTTTCACCTGTGTCCATAAAAGCGAAATGAAACAAGCAAAACTTCTCTTCCTCCTGATTGCCGCCCTCGGAGCACAGGGGGACCCCTTGTGAGCACAGAAAAGCTGTGAAAGTTTTGGCGGTCTCGCTATTAATTCCTAACTTTGCATCATCAAAACGCAATAGCTATGGAAGAGAAGACATATCATGAACCGTCGCTTTAAAATTATATACTATTATGACGAAATGGAGTGGCGCGGCATTTACTATAGAAATACTAAGATGGTATCGCGCCAATGGCAGGGAATTGCCGTGGCGCGCCACACATGATGCCTACGCCATCTGGCTGTCGGAAATCATACTGCAGCAGACACGCATCGAACAAGGCCGCCCCTACTGGGAGCGGTTCATGGAGCGGTGGCCCACGGTTGAGGCCCTGGCCGCTGCATCGGAAGACGAGGTGCTGCGACTGTGGCAGGGCCTCGGCTATTACAGCAGGGCGCGCAACCTGCATGCCGCCGCACGGCAGGTGGTGAGCCAGGGCGGTTTTCCGCATACCGTTGAGGGTCTGCGCCGGTTGAAGGGCGTGGGCGACTATACGGCTGCTGCCATCGGCTCGTTTGCCTTCGGGCTGCCCGCCGCTGTGGTCGATGGCAACGTGTTCCGTGTGCTCAGTCGCTATTACGGCATTGCCACACCCATCAACACCACCGAGGGGAAGCACGAGTTTACGACATTGGCACAGGCCCTGTTGCCGTCAGCCGTTACCGCCCCCCAGCATCCAGTGTCGCCGTCATCCGTTGCCACCTCTTCACCGTCGGCAGACGGCAGTGCAGATGCCGACTTCAACCAAGCCATGATGGACTTCGGCGCGCTGCAGTGTGTGCCGCAGACCCCCGCGTGCGGCGACTGTCCGCTGGCGGAATCGTGTGTGGCATGGCGCGAGGGCAGGGTAGGCGAGCTGCCCGTGAAGCGGCGCACGCTGACGGTGAAGGAGCGCCGACTCACCTACGTATATATAAGGTGGAACGGACAGACCGCCCTGCACCGCCGCGAGGCCGGCGACATCTGGCAGGGGCTTTACGAGCCGTGGCTTTGCGACGAGGTGCCGACGGGTGCCCTGCTGTTGCGGCAGGGCGTGCGCCATGTGTTGACCCACCGCGTGCTGTTGGCCGACTTCTGGCTGTGGCAACCTGCCGAGCAACCCGTGCTGCCCGTGGGCTACCAATGGGTGGCCGAGGGCGACATCGACCGCTTTGCGCTGCCCCGGCTGATAGAAAAAATGGTGGAAGAAGTGATAAAACATGACGAAAGTGTCGGCTATGTCAGCAGAAATGATTAATTTTGCACCCAAAACGAGCAACGTATGCAAAAACGACATCAAGACCGACAACAATATTTCAACGAACTGGCCAATACGGCACGTAAGTACTATATCGACTACCTGCAGACCTACCTGACGCTGACGCCCCACACGCGGGTGCTGGAGATAGGCTGCGGCGAGGGCGGCAATCTGCTGCCGTTTGCCGAGGCCGGATGCCAGGTGAAGGGTATCGACCTGAGCGAGACGCGCATCCAGCAGGCACGCAGCTTCTTCGAGGCTGCCGGACAGCAGGCCACGTTTGCCTGCGAGAACTTCATCACCGCCGACAAGCCTGCCACCGAAGAGGAACGCTACGACCTGCTGCTCATCCACGACGTGATAGAACACATCGAGCAGCCCTACAAGCACGACTTCCTCAGCCATCTGCACCCCTTCCTGAAGCGCGGCGGCATCGTCTTCGTAGGCTTCCCTGCCTGGCAGATGCCTTTCGGCGGGCACCAGCAGATCGTGCAGGGCTTCGTCTCGAAGCTGCCCTTCGTCCACCTGCTGCCCATGAATCTCTACACCCGCCTGCTGCGTGCCAGCGGACAGCGCGAGCGCGACATCAGCGAGCTGCAGAGCATCAAGCGGTCGGCCATGACCATCGAGCATTTTGAAGAGCTGTGCAGCGAGACGGGCTTTACACCTATCAAGCGCACGCTATGGTTTATCAATCCGCACTACGAACAGAAATTCAACTTGCGTCCGCGCCGACTGAACAAGGTGATAGGGCGCATACCCTGCTTGCGAAACTATTGCACAACGTCAGCCTTCTACCTGTTAAAAGCCAAACAATGAACACTGTCAACATTGCCATCTTCCTGTCGGGAAGCGGTTCCAACTGCGAGAATCTTATCAAGTATTTCAGCACGAGCGAGCATGTCGAGTGTGCCCTGGTCGTCAGCAACAAGGCCGATGCCTACGGCTTGCAGCGTGCCGCGCGGCTGGGGGTGCCCACGGCGGTGGTGACAAAGGCCCAGTTGGCCGACCCTTCCGTGGTGCTGCCGCTGTTGCAACAGTACGCCGTACGCTTCATCGTGCTGGCAGGCTTCCTGCCCCTGGTGCCCGACTACCTGATTGACGCCTTTCCGCGCCGCATCGTCAACCTGCACCCGGCACTGCTGCCCAAGTATGGCGGCAAGGGCATGTGGGGCCATCATGTACACGAGGCGGTCAAGGCTGCCGGCGAGACGGAGACGGGTATGACGGTACACTACGTCACGCCGGTGTGCGACGCCGGCGAAATCATTGCGCAGTACCGCACACCCTTGTCGCCCGACGACACCGCCGACGACATAGCAGCAAAAGAGCACGCCCTCGAGATGCAGTATTTTCCGCAGGTCGTCGAGCGCGTGCTCCAGGAAACCTTTTAACGCATTTTGTCATTTGTACAGCGGCCCGAAGTTGGCGCAGGCACGATAGTCGGCACCCTCTTTGTCCATGCCGAAGCTGTTCCAGCAGGCCGGGCGGAAGATGTCGCTGTCGGCGATGTTGTGCATGCAGACGGGTATGCGCAGCATGGCACAGAGCGTGATGAAGTCAGCACCGACGTGGCCGTAGCAGATGGCTCCGTGGTTGGCCCCCCAGTTGTTCATCACCGAATAGACATCCTTGAAGGCATCCTTTGTGGCGTCGAGGCGCGGCACAAACCATGTGGTGGGCCATGTCGGGTCGGTGCGCTTGTCCAGCGTGTCGTGTACCGCCTTCGGCAGGCTGACCGTCCATCCCTCGGCCAGCTGCAGCACGGGACCCAGTCCGGCCACGAGGTTCAGTCGCAGCATGGTCATCGGCATGCCGCCGCGAGTGAGGAAGTGCGAGGAGTATCCTCCGCCACGGAAGTAGTCGCGGTCGGCCGGCATCCAGTTGGTAGCCTTCAGGCAGGCTTCCATGTCCTCCTGTGTCAGTTCCCAGTGCGACTTCATCACCGGCTTGCCCTCCTGGTCGCTGATGGCCCCGGTGGCGTCGAGCGTGGTGGCTCCGCTGTTGATAAGATGGATGAAACCTCCGGCAGCACCGCCCTCGGGCTTCCATCCTGTGACGCGCTCCACGGCCTCCGGGCTCCAGTAGGTGCGGATGTCGGAGAACATCACCCCCTTGTTGGTGAGCAGATGTCCGAAGAGCATGGATATGCCGTTCAGCGAGTCGTTCTCGGTGGCCAGGGTGTATGCCTCGCGCGGACCGTTCCAGTCGAACGACGTACACATCATCGACTCGGGGAAGTCGAAGTTAGGCTTGTAGTCCGTCCATTGGCGCTGGCCCTGCACACCGGCGGCGATGGCGTTGTGGCCGATGGCCTCTTCCTTGTATCCCATCGCCAGCAGCTTGTCCGAACCCTGCATCAGGTCGCGGATAATCATCATCGACTTCACGGTGAATGCCCAGTCGTCGTCCTTCTCCTGGCGGTTCTTGCCCTTGCCCTTGCCGTTGAAGGTGGTCATGGGCTGTCCGGGGAACAGCGGGCGGTCTTCGTTGTAGTCGTGGCCCTCCTGTGGCTTGCAGTATTTCTCCACCCACTGCATGGCGCGCTCGAATTCCTCCTTGTCGTAGATGCCGAAATCCACGCGGCGCAGAATCTCTACCAGCGACACATACTCCGTGCGCAGCCCGAGGTACTGCTGCATGAAGTCGGCGTTGACAATGGAACCGGCGATACCCATACAGGTGTTGCCCAGCGAGAGGTACGACTTGCCGCGCATCGTGGCCACCGCCTGGGCGGCGCGTGCGAAGCGCAGTATCTTCTCGGCCACGTCGGCCGGGATGCTGTTGTCGCTCAGGTCTTGCACGTCGTGGCCGTAGATGCCGTAGGCCGGCAGCCCCTTCTGCGCGTGGGCGGCCAGCACGGCGGCCAGATAGACGGCCCCCGGGCGCTCCGTGCCGTTGAAGCCCCAGACGGCTTTTGGGTATGTCGGGTTCATGTCCATCGTCTCCGAGCCGTAGCACCAGCAGGAGGTGACGGTGATGGTGCTGCCCACACCCTCGCGCTCGAACTGCTCGGCACAGGCGGCAGCCTCGCCGACGCGCCCGATGGTGGTGTTGGCAATGACGCACTCCACGGGTGAGCCGTCGCCGTTCTTCAGCGTCGTCTCTATCAGGTTCTTTACGGCCTTGGCCAGATTCATGGTCTTCTCTTCCAGACCCTCGCGGATGCCGCCCTGTCGTCCATCAATGGTAGGACGAATACCAATCTTCGGATAATTCTTCTTCATCATGTGCTTGTTTTAGTTTGGGTAGTCTCTCTATACATGACGGACAAGCTGCCCGTTTGTCACCGTCGAAAAAGCTGCGAAGCGTAGTTCCTACCTATCTCTTACAGCCCTTGACGAGGAACGTACACAGGAATCCCACGAGGAATATCACCGTGGTACCCAGCACGATGGCAAGATAGGGATGCAGGTGGATGCCGGGCAGGTCCCATAGGTCGGCCAGCGATATCCAGCCGATAACGAATATTCCACCCATGCAGCCCGCGATGGCTGCCCAGCGATTGATCTTCTGTGGGATACAGCCAAGGAGGAACAGTCCCAGCATACCACCCGAGAAGATGCTCGACAGTGTCCACCATGCATCGATGATACTTTCCACACTGAGCATGGCAATGGCTACGCAGGCACCAAGAATGCCCACACCGAAGCTCGACAGGCGCACGATGGCCAATTCCAGTTTCTGGTGGCGGTGGTGCTGCGTGGGGTCGTGATGGCGCAGGTGGTCAATGCCGGCACGTGCCTTCAGGAAGAAGGGGCGCACGTAGTCGGTGAGTATGATGGTGGCAGCCGACGTGACCGAGGTGGACACGGTGCTCATGCCGGCGGCGAAGATGCTGGCGATGAGCAGTCCGCGCAAGCCTACCGGCAGTCCGTTGACGATGAAGTAGGGGAACACATAGTCGGGCTTCGCGGCGATGTCGGCGGGCAGCGGTGCCACACCGGCCTCGTAGTAGCTGTAGAGTGCCGACCCGATGAGGAAGAAGAGCGCCGAGACGGGTATGAAGAGATAGCCGCCGAAGAGTGCCGAGAACTTCGCGGCCTTGTCGGTCTTTGCAGCATGGTATCGCTGCACGTAGTTCTGGTCGATGCCGTAGTTCTGCAGGTTGATGAAGATGCCGTAGATGAGGCACACCCAGAAGGTGCTGGTGGTGAGGCTGCCGCTGAACTCGCCTAACGAGAACTTGTTGCCCACGGGCGAGTGGGCGGCCAGCTCGAAGGTCTGCATGGGGCCTTCGGGCATGGAGAACATCAGGATGACCAAGCAGAGCAGTGCTCCACCTATTAATATAATGCCCTGTATGGCATCAGCCCAGATGACGGCCTTCAGTCCGCCCATCATCGAATAGACGATGATGGCGATGGAGGTGCAGACGATGACCACGTGCAGGTTCCACCCCATGAGGATGTACATCGGTACGGCCAGCAGATAGAGTATCGACCCCATGCGCGCAATCTGCGTCAGCAGGTAGCATGCCGAGGCGTACAGGCGCGCCCACGCTCCGAATTTCTCTTCTAAGAAGGTGTAGGCGCTGACGGAGCCGCTGTGGCGGTAGAACGGCACGAAATACTTGGCGGCGAAATAGCTGGCAATGGGGATGCTGAGCGAGAAGACAAAGGCGTTCCAGTCGGCGGCAAAGGCCTTGCCGGGATAGCCGATGTACGAGATGCTGCTGACGTAGGTGGCGAATATCGACATGCCCACCACCCAGCCGGGGATGCTGTGGCCTGCCGACGTGAACTCGTCGGCTGACGAACCCTTCTTGAAGAACGAGCAACCGAAGAGCACCACGCCCAGGGTGAAGACGATGAAGACGATGAAATCAATGACGTGCATGGCGCAGGATTATTTCTTCATTCCGACATTTACATTCCTCATTTCTTGATGAGCTCTGGGGGCAGCGCGTCGAGGGCCTGCCGGATCTTCTCACGCTCGGGAGCCTCGAACTTATAGAACGGCGAAGCCACGAAGTCGTCGTTGATGATGCCCAGCAGCGAGAGGGCGCACTTCAGTCCCTTCAGATAGCTGGAGCCGTGCTTGCCGACAGTGTAGATGGTGGTGCTGATTTGCATGATGAGCTGCTGCAGCTTCAGGACGGTGGCGATGTCGTGGCGGCGGGCAGCATCGTACATGCCCACGTACAGCTCTGGAAACATGTTGGCACCGCCGTTGATGCCGCCCTGCGCCCCTAAGAGCACGCACTCGCCGGTAATCTCCTCGGGACCTACGAGCATGGCGAAGTCGGGGCGGTGCTGCATCTTGTACATGACCGACTGGAAATAGACGGCATTGGCCGACGAGTCTTTGAAGCCTACTACCTGCTCCAGCTCGGCGATGCGACGCACGGTGTCGGGGGCAAAGCTCACCTTCACGTGGCTCGGCATGTTATAAAGGAACACGGGCAGGGGCAGCTGCGGTACCAGTTCTTCGTAGAACTGAGCCAGCTCGGGCTGGCCGGTGGCGAAATAGTAGGGCGGGGCAGACACCACGCCGTCGGCTCCGCAGTCGGCAGCAACACGGGCCAGCCGGATGCTCTCGACGATGCTCGTGTCGGTGATGCACGCCAGCAGGGGCAGCCGGCCCCGGTTGATGCGGCACGACTCGCGAATCATCTGCTTGCGCACATCGTACGAGAGACTCTGTTCTTCGCCTGTGGTGCCCAGCACGAAGAGGCCGTGTACGCCACCGGCTATGAGGTGCTCTATCAGTCGCTCCAGACTTTCTACGTCCAGTGTCTCGTTATCTACTAAGGGTGTCACGAGTGGGGGGATGATGCCACTCAGGGGTGTCTTGAAAGTGGTGTTTGCCATAATTGCTTCTGTTTGACCTTTGATTGTTTAAAAGACGTTCATCGCTTCGCTTTGTCATCTTTATAGAAAAAGAAATGACACTTTTGTTGTGTGGAAAGTTTTTTTTCGCTATCTTTGCATGCACAATCTAACAAAATAAACTTAATTAACAATGAAAGCAATTATGATGAACACAAGAAAATGGTTTTTAGGTGCCATGCTGCTGCCGATGGCTGTGATGACAACATCGTGTGTGGACAACATGGACAACCCCGCCGCTCCCTCTGCTGCAACAGAGAGCGAGCAACAAGCGCAGTTCTGGAGCAAGTTTGACAAGTGGCAGACCGACAGCTGTACGCTGGGCGACGACTTCTACATGCACATGCTGGGTAAGTTCTGGTGGAATCCTACCGACATCTATCCTGACGGTATGATTTCGTATGCCGGAGAGTTGAACACAGAACGGTTTGACGAGATGCACGGGAAGGGCGATGCCGACTTTGACGCACTGTGGGAGATCACAGATGTCTATCCGCAGGAGCCCACGGCAGCCGAACTGGACAAGATGGTCGGCGACCGGCTGGCCGAGCTGTGGCAGAACGCTACCACGATGGAGCAGGCCATGGAGGCTTTGGGACGTGCCACGGTGGCCGGCTACAACGGTCGTTTTGAGCCCATTATCGAAATCGTTGACGGCAAGCCGGCATGGGTCGTCAAAGAACCGATGCCGTTCTATTACGACGATCGAACATTGAGTCCGCTCTATGGCAAACATGAGCTCAGCGAGCGCCTGGCCTATCATGGCGGACAACCTATGCGCAGGGCCGCTGGTACGGCCAATGCCTATCAGGCGGCTCTGATGAAGGGCATGGACTTAGGCGTAGGGTTGGAGCAGGTCATTTGGAGCGATGAGGCTACGAAAAACTATCAGGCCGTGATGCAGACGATGCTGAATCCCGACTCGGTGAAGAAGTTTATTGCTGCCAACATCCGGATGTACGACGGATTGCTGATGTCGGACAAGATTCTGAAGGAATATGCTGACATTGAGCGTACTACACCAAAGGGCGAGAAAGTGAAACTGCCCCTTGGCAGAATAAAATTGCACAGCAACATCCTCACCATCTGGGGCAATCTCTACTGCCTGCGTGCGTATAATAAGCTGTATGTCTCGGCAGACGTGAAGAAGAAGTATGTGGCATGGTGTGAGGAGTTCCGTCAGGCCATGCAGAAGCGGCTGGAAAACAACAGATGGCTCTCGGGGGAGACGCGTGCCAATGCCTTGGAAAAGCTGAAGCTGGTGGAGTTTTATGTGGGAGCAGAGCCGGACGTGACACCCGATGTGGCTATGCCGAAACTGAACAAGAAAGACAATATGGTATCGCTGATACGCCAGTTGCGCAAGGCACGCCGCGACACGCAGCACTGGATGATAGGCCGTACGCGCCGTGAGGTGCTCATGCTCAATGACGTCTTCGAGAATGTTTATAATTATACGGAAGACAATGCCACCTATGGGCCGGAGAGCAATTCCGTAACCATCAATCCTTCCAACCTGCTGCAGCCCTATGTCGATGCTGCTGACGAGGAAGCGCTGACGCTGGCAGTGCTTGGCTCAACGATTGGTCATGAGCTGACTCATGGATTTGACAGCGATGGACGCAAGTATGACAAGTTCGGCGCATTCAAGAACTGGTGGACAGCCGCTGACGAGGCTCAGTTTACAACATATACCGACCAGTTGATAGCAAACTATTCCGCGCTGCTGATGATGCCTTGGGCTGACCAGACGCTCTATGACAACGGCAAGAATACGCTGGGCGAGAACATCGCCGACATCGGTGGCTGCTGTCTGGGGCTGGACATCCTGCTTGGCAAGCACCCGGAGGCTACCCCCGAACAGCAGAAGCAGCTGAGCAAACGCTATTTCCAGGGCTGGGCTATCGCATGGAGCAGCAGTTATGATCTGGAATTTGCCAAGCAGCGATATACCGACGATGTACACTCACAGGCTCGCGAGCGTTGCAACGGTGTGGTGCGCAACATCAACGCATGGTACGACGCCTACGACATCAAGAGCGGCACGCTCTATCTGGAGCCGTCGAAACGGGTGGCTATCTGGTAATAAGGGCGTTGTGAGAATGTTCAGTCATGCATCTTCATGAGTACCATGCCGATGGCTATCCAGATGATTTCGCGCACACGGCAGATGATGCTGACGAAGATGCCCAAGGCAGGCGACAGGCCCAGGGCGGCAATAGACAGTACGAAGCCGCCCTCCTGTACGCCTAACTGCATGGGCAGGAAGCCGATGAGGTTGGCAAACAGCGTGGTGAAGGCCACGATGAGGATGCTGTGCAGATAGGTGATGGCGATGCCCGAGAGGCCTCCGCCGTTGTCGATGCCGAAGAGCAGCAGCATGAACAGCACCTCGGAACTCTGGACGACGCGCGACAGATATTCCAGCACGAGACTGGTGTAGAAGGCACGGCGGTCCTGGCCGTAGAGGGCGGCTATCTGTCGGTCGATGTTGGCAATCGACTCGGAGTGGCGCGCCCAGAAGCGCAGCGTCCACCGCTTCAGTCCCGGCAGGTGACTAACTATTCCCAGCACGTACTTCACCAGCCCGTTCTTATATCCGCGCGAGAAGAGGTAGAAGAAGAACAGGCAGAACACGACGATGACACCCAGCGTGACGGCGATGGGGGCGGTCAGCGGCAGGTCGCCGGCCAGTGCTAATGCGATATAGATGAAGATGCTGACGAACCAGAACCAGAAGTGGGCGAAGAAGTGCATCATGGCATAGAGTATGACGCTGCTCGTGGCATGCTCCTTGTCGATGTCCTTCGACAGCTCCATGATGCGGTATGGCTCGCCGCCCAGTCCGCCGACGGGGGTAGCATAGTTCAGGGCATAGCCGGTGACGGTGAGCCGGAAGAGCCGCCCGAAGCTGAGCGGGGCCTTGCCGCCGATGTTGCCTTCTATCATGGCCCGCCAGGCCAGGGCGTTCAGCGCATAGACCACCACCCACACGCCGATGATGGGTATGAGCCAATAGCCGGCATGGCACAGGTGTTGCCACAGTTCGATGAAACTGACGTCGAACGTAAACAGCATCACCACCACGGCAGCACAGCCGAGGAAGAAAAACAGGTTGTTCAGGCGTTGCTTGGTCCACTTCATGATTGCTTTTCTCTAAATTTCAAACTTCAAACGTCAAACCTCAATCGCATCGGCCATCTTGCGGCAGAAAGCCTCGTGGCGGCGGTTGACGTAGAGACAGAGCAGCCCCATGCCGACTATCTCCCAGACGAAATAGACGGCGGGCACGTCGAGCAGGCACAGCAGAAACAGCCATGCCGAGCGGAAATTGAAGGTGAGCAGTCCGTTCCACTTGATGACGGGCAGCGAGTGGCGGCGGAACTCGTCGCGGATGGTCTGTGGGATATGCTCGGCATAGAGGGTACGCGCAGCACCCGATGCGTCGGGCGTGCCGTACTTCTGGCGCAACAGGGCCATCAGCCGCTGAAACTGCGGGGTGGAGGCTTCCTGCTGCTTGGTATAGCCGATATACGACTTCTGGAAGCGTCGCTCTGCCCAAGGGGTTTGTGCGTCCATCTGGTCGTATATCTCCTGTTGCCGCTTCGAGTTGTCG
This sequence comes from uncultured Prevotella sp., assembly GCA_947165435.1. GTDB lineage: Bacteria > Bacteroidota > Bacteroidia > Bacteroidales > Bacteroidaceae > Prevotella. Next base: position 9,290 of record CAMVAI010000058.1, on the reverse strand, counting down.
AGCTCGGCACCCTTGTCGCCCTTCAGGAAGAAGAGGTGTATCTGGATGTAGTAGTCGGCCAGACGCTGCTGTCCGCTGATGCCCATGAAGCCGGAAACGAGGGCTAAGGCGAAGACCACCACGGTGGCGACGAGCACGTTGTGCGGCGTGTCGTCGATGCCGAGCCATTGGAACTCCAGCGTGTGGTGCTGGTAGAAGCGGTAGGTCATGGCAAGATAGATGGGCACGAACCAGGTGAAGCCTGCCAGTCCGTCGAGGATGCGCCCCAGATGGCTCTTCTTGCCCGTCATGCGGGCCAGCTGGCCGTCGGTGCAGTCGAAGATGTCGGCCAGACAGAGCATCAGGATGGCCACGATGTTCAGCAGCAGCCCCTCGGTGCCGGCATAGTAGTAGCTGGCACAGCCGAAGAACACGGCACTGCCTGCTCCGATAATCATGGAGAGGATGGTGACGGTGTTGGGGTGTATGTCGAGGCGTGCGAAGAGCAGTGCCCAATAGTAACAGAAGGGACGTACGACGTGTAGGTCCAGCCAGTCTTCCGTCTCGGAAGACTTGAGTGTTTTTGCGATTTTTTCGTCCATTGTGATGGCCTGTGTGTTTTATTTTAGCATGCAAAGGTACAATTTAGTGAACGAATTACCAAATTTATTGGTGCTTTTTCTGAGCGTGAGTGCCTTTCCGAACATGTTGAACGTGAGTATGAACATGTAGAACGTGAGTCTGAACGTGAGTCTGAACATGTAAAACATGGGTAGCCCCCTGTTCTTAGTCCGTGGGCTCTTCAAAGCGGTGCAGGCCTCCCTCTACCGTCTGCGCATATTCCGAGTGAGGCAGATAGACATCGGCCATGCCGCCTTCAGGCACGTTGACTTCCAGATAGAACGTGCCACGCTCTATCTTCCACGAGGCGGTCACCGTGCCGTGGGCGCTCTCTGCGCTGCCCTTGCACCACGTCACGTCGCCGACGGGGTGGGGGCGTATCTCTATCAGGTCGCCATGCCGCTGTATGCCTAACAGCTCGGGAATGAGCAGGTTGGCGATATGCCCCATCATGAAATGGTTCATCGATGCTCCGTGGTCGGGGTTCCACTGCTCGGTCAGGGTGGTCATGCCTTTCTTAATCTGGTAGCCGTAGCCGGGCACGTCGTCGTGGTTGAGCATGGTGAAGAGCAGTTCGTGCAGGCCGTGTTGCGCCAGGGTGTAGAAGAGGTAGCGGTTGCCGATGTCGCCGGTGGTCAGCCGGTCGCCGTGGGCATGGATGTCGCTGACGAGGTGTTGCAGCACGGCGGCTTCGTCTTCCTCGGGCACCAGCTTCAGGTATAGCGGCAGGGCCAGCGAGCACTGGCTGCCCGAGCCGTAGATTTTCTTCTTCGTGTCGTAGAACTCGCGGTTGAAGGCATGGCGTATGCTGTCGGCCATCGTGTTCAGTCGGGTGGCGTCGTCTTTATGGCCTAAGTGCTTGGCCAGCAGGTAGAGATAGCATGCCCACTGGTAGTAATGGGCGGTGGCCACCAGGGGCATGGGGGTGTTCTGCGAGAATCCGGCGCGCCCTGGTCCGTAGTCGTACCAGTCGCCTAAACCCATGCGTAGGATGTAGCACGAGTCTTGCGAGTGCAGATAGTCCATGTATCGGTTCATGGCCGCATAGTGTCGGCGGGCCAGGTCGAGCGAGCCGTAGTGCAGCCAGTAGAGGGTGGGCAGCGCGATGATGGCTCCGCCCCATTCGGGCGACTCCTGGAACGGACGGGCCCACGAGCCGGTGAACACGGTGTACTCCGGGGCTATCTCGGGCATCGAGCCGTCGGCATGCTGGGCATCGACAATCTGCTGCATGGTCTGCTCAATCATCGACCGGCTGTCGTAGTTATAGACCAGCGCCTCGCCGTTCAGCCAGTCTTGCTCCAGCCATCCTAATTTCTCGCGGGAAGGACAGTCGGTCCATACGCTCTGCCAGTTGGACCGTATGGCACGGTCGATAAGCCGGTGGGTGGCGTTGATGCGCTCGTTGCTGCACTCGAAGGTGCCGGTGCGCGGTGCCGAATTGCTGACGAAGCACGACTTGACATCTTTCACCACCTCCAGGTTGCCCTCTATCTGTAGGTAGCGGTAGCTGTAGTAGGAGAATCGCGGATGCCACACTTCGGGCTGGGGGTGCAGGCTGTCGCCCTTTAGTGTGTAGGTGTAGTAGTGTGGCCGTCCGGTCTGTTTCTGGTTCACCAGCCCCTCCTTGGTCAGCGTCTCGCCTGGGGTGAGCTTCAGCTGTTTGCCCGCCTCGCCGCAGACGGTAATCTCTGGGAATCCACTCAGGTTCTGCCCCATGTCGAGGACGATGGTGCCGCCCACCAGTCCACCGGTGGGCGAGGGGATATATTGCAGGGTGTCCTTGATGCCGATGCGTTCCATCACCTCTACAGGGTAGGCTATCTGCGGCATCAGCCTGCCCTTGGGGCCTTCTTGCAGCACCACGGGTTTCCAGCGGCCGGCCCCCGCTTCCTTTGCGTCGGGTGCGGCACTGTCGGCTTCCAGCCGTGCGTCGTAGTCTTCGCCGCCATAGATGCTGTTGTAGGTGACGGGACTTTCCGTCCACTGCCAGTGCTCGTCGCTGAGCAGCCGTTCGCGGGTGTTGTCGGTATAGGTGACGTAGAGGAAGAACAGCAGGGTGGGCGGCCCGAACGAAATCTTCAGCTTGTGGTAGCGCCCGCCTTGCTCATTGTAAAAGCCGTTGCCCAGCAGCACGCGGAACTCGTTGTCGCCGGCTGTCAGCTCTTGGGTGATGTCGTAGGTGTTGAAGAATACCGTCTTGTCGTAGTCGCTCCAGTGGGGGGCAAACTCCGAATGGCCTACCTTCCGGCCGTTCAGCGTCAGCTCGTAGAAACCGAGTCCGCAGATGCGCAACTCGGCATGCTGTACGGCCTTGAAGGGCTTGAACGACCGGCGCAGCACGATGCTGCGGCGCGACAGCGTGTCGGCCTGCGCCCACAGCTGGCGTGTCTCCTTCAGCACGCTGCCCTGATAGGTGCGCCCTTCGGGCAGCCGTGCGTCCTTGCGGGTGATGGCCCCAATCCAGTGGGCCCCACCCATGTAGTCTTGTGCGGCGGCAGACAGCAGATGAGCCGTCAGTGCCAGTATGAGTAATGGCTTCTTCATATCAGACTGTTCAGCTTGTCGCGCAGCCGGTCGGCCTCGTTCTTGCGGATGGAGAGTACGATGTGGCAGGAGGCTCCCTCGTAGCTCTGGCTGACGATGCGGGGCTGCATGTCTTTGACGATGCGCATCACGTCGTTCATCTGCGGATAGGCAAACGAATAGCTGACGGTTTCCTCCACCTGGCGCGTCGTGATGGTAGCATGGCTGATGGCATCGGCGGCGGCCTCGCGGTAAGCCACGATGAGTCCGCTGGTGCCGAGGTTGACACCGCCGTAATAGCGCACCACAACGATGAGGATGTCGGTCAGCTCGTTGCTGTTAATCTGTCCGAGAATGGGCTTGCCGGCTGTCGATGACGGCTCGCCGTCGTCGTTGGCGCGGAAGTCCTTTCGCTCGGCTCCCAGCATATAGGCGTAGCACACATGGCGCGCATCGTAGTATTGCTTGCGGTAGCGTGCCACGATGTCTTTCACCTCGTCAATGGTGCTGACGGGATGGGCAAAAGCGAGGAACTTACTCCGCTTCTCGGTGTAGTATCCCTCGCTTGTTGCTGCTATGGTACGGTATTCGTCGGTCATACTCTGTTAAATGAAAGAAATGAAAGAAATGAGAAATGAAAGAAATGAGGCTGCGCTCATTTTTTGCGGATGGAATTCCTTCATTTCTGCATTTTCATTTCTCATTCCTTTCATTTCTCATTTCTCATTTACGAAAGTTTATGAATCACCAGGCCGGAGCGCAGCTTGGGTTCGAACCATGTGGCCTTGGGCGGCATGATTTTGCCAGAGTCGGCAATGTCCATAATCTGCTGCATGGTGACGGGATATAGGGCCAGGGCGGCGCGCATCTCGCCCGAATCGACGCGGCGCTTCAGCTCGCCCAGTCCGCGCAGTCCGCCTACGAAGTCGATACGCTTCGAGGAGCGCAGGTCGCCGATATTGAGTATCTCGTCAAGGATGAGGCGGCTCGAAATGTCAACATCCAGCACACCGATGGGGTCGCTGTTGTCGTAGGTGCCCTCCTTGGCCTTGAGACTGTACCAGTGCTGGTCGAGGTAGAGCGCGAACTCGTGCAACTGCTGCGGCTTGTAGATGTCGGTGCCCTTGTCCTCGACGGTGAAGTTCACCTGCAGGGCGGCGAGGAACTCTTCCGACGACAGTCCGTTGAGGTCTTTCACCACGCGGTTGTAGTCGAGAATGGTCAGCTGCGAAGCCTGGAAGCATACCGCCATGAAGTAGTTGTACTCCTCGTCGCCACGGTGGCTGGGGTTCTGCTGTTGTTTCTCCTGACCTACCAAGGCGGCAGCGGCCGAGCGGTGGTGACCGTCGGCAATATAGAGCGACGGCATCTTGGCGAACTCGGCAGTGACGGTGGCTGTGTCCTGGTCGTCGTCGATAATCCAGAACTGGTGGCGGAAGCCGTCGATGGGGGCTACGAAGTCGTACTCCGGCTCCTTCTTGGCATAGCGCATGATGAGTTCGTCGAGCACCTTGTTGTCAGGATAGGCAAAGAATACCGGCTCGATGTTGGCATTGTTCACGCGGACATGCTTCATGCGGTCTTCCTCCTTGTCGCGGCGCGTCAGCTCGTGCTTCTTGATGTTGCCCTTCTGGTAGTCGTCGGTATGGGCGCACACCACCAGTCCGTACTGCGTCCGGCCCTGCGGAGCCTCTGCCGGGCAGTAGCTCGACGTGGGCAGCATGGTCTGGGCATAGATATAATAATGTTCGCGAGCGTCCTGCACCAGCCACCCCTTGTCCTGGAACTTCTGGAAGTTCTCGGCAGCCTTCTCATAGACGCGCGGGTCGTACTCGCTGGTGCCCACAGGGAAGTCAATCTCGGGCTTGATGATGTGATAGAGGCTCTTCTCGTTGTCGCCGGCCTCGGCACGGGCTTCCTCGCTGTCCAGCACGTCGTACGGACGGCTCTCTACCTGCTCCACCAGTTCCTTCGGTGGGCGTATTCCTTTGAATGGTTTTACGATTGCCATAGTTCTACGTTTTTTTTGTTGATAAGCGTTGTTACAGACTGCAAAGGTACGAATAAGTGAGCGAAAAGCAAAGGAAAAAACGTTTTTTGTTTTCGTCGGTGCTATATTTCATCTGGCATGTGGATGGTTACTCATTTTGCAGTCAGCATATTTACCAACATCACCAAGTCGGCAATGTTCACTTCGCCGTCGCCGTTCACGTCGGCAGCCTCCGTCTTTTCACGGCGCCCGATGATGATGTCCGACAGGGTGATGAGGTCGTCAGTGTTGACGGCATTGTCCTGATTCACGTCGCCCTCGGTGCCTTTGGCAGGGCTGTTACCGACATTGATGGTATATACAAACCTGCTACTGTAGCGCCATACTTCTTCGTTCCAATCGTAGTAAAGAACGGTAGCCTTATACTGCCCTTGTGGGATAGTGTCGAGAGCATACTCGTAGTCCACCGTCACCTGTTCACCCTTCTTCACGACAGTCCATTCGTATTCGCCGCTTGCAAGGACACGCTTAGCATCTTCGCTAAGCAGCATGATGGCACTCGGAATTTCATCTTCAGCCCCATCGTTGCCGAATGTGGCATGGAATATCAGCTTGTCGCTATTCGTGAGCCGGTCCAGATTCTGATTGTCACAAGTGACGGACACCAGATAGACGTGAGACTTTTCGGCGGTCTCACCGTCGCCACCCTCGTACTCAATCCACACTGTTCCATTATAATATTGTGGAGTCCATCCTTTAGCCTTTGCAGCGGCTACCTGAGCTGCGGTCATAACATTACCTTCATTCTCATTATAGACAACAGCCATTTCACCATTGCTTGCCGTTGGCAGACTCTCAATGAGTGCATCCATTGCTGAGCCTTTGATCTGGTTTTGATAGACATACAACCAGTAAAGTTCTGGACATCCAGACAAATCAAGAGACGAAAGCTGGTTGCCGTTGCAGTATAAAGAATTCAGCATCGGGCATCCCGACACATCAAGCGATGTGAGCTTGTTGAGAGAACAGTAAAGCATTCGCAGATTATTACACCCGGACACATCGAGCGAAGTAAGTTGGTTGTCGTCGCAGTCCAGATATTCCAATCCCTTGAAATAGCCTATGCCTTCAAGGCTTTCAATGCCAGCCTCATACACAGACATATTTGTTATTCCTGCAATCTCTGTTTCCGTTAGCACGCCATCGGAACCATAGTCCTGTTCCAGCAGATACTTGCGGAAATTCGCATCAGGGAAATTCGTTTCGTTGATGGCAATTCCATGATTATCATGATTCGTCACCGTGAACGACTCTTCCATCACGTCGCTATCCTCATAACCATCTTTATATGCAATAGCCTTCAGCGTACACGAAGCGTCAATGGTGATGCCGGAAGACGTGTAGGCCGTGCTATTCTTTGAAGGCGTAGTGCCGTTCAACGTGTAGTAAATGCTAGCACCAGACACCTCAGAGCTATTAGCTTTTGCCATTAGATATACTTTTGTTCCTGCAGTCACATCGCCACCGGAAGGACTGGCCGAGAGCGACAGCTTCGGTTTTTCTACCGGTCCACCATCTGTGGCATCCTCCACGATTGTTTGGAAATTCTTCCAAGCAGACGCGGCTCTATAGGCATCGCCACAACCTGGCCGTACATGCAGCGTTGCGGAATAATTGCTGAAGTAAGTATCCTGAGGGGTAGTAGCGTAATTGTAGATATCAGTCAACGCAGCCCAACCATAGAAAGCCATGCTTCCAATCGTTGTCACACTCTTGCCAATCGTCACTTTGGTCAGGCCAGAACAATCATCGAAAGCATACTTCCCGATGGTTGTCACGCTGTTGGGAATGGTTAACGAAGTAAGTTTTTGGCAATTATAGAAAGCCCAGTCCCCAATCGATGTCACGCTGTTGCCTATTGATACCGATGTAAGACCATCGCAATTATAGAAAGCATCATTTCCGATAGTTATCACGCTATTGGGGATAGTAACCTCTGTCAGGCCGGAGCAACCCAAGAAGGCCTCCTTCCCAATAGATGTCACACTGTTACCGATGGTTAACGAAGTGATGTTGCTGATTTGACGGAAGGCATTCTCTCCGATGGTTTTCACACCGTTGCCGATGGTTACCGAAGTAAGGTTGGAACTGCCGTAGAAAGCATAGTCTCCGACGGTCTCAACATCGTCCCCTATTATCACGGAACTGAACTTTGTCCCTTGGAATACACCATTACCTGTCGTGGAAGGAATATTGCAATTAACGTTAAGTTCACCCGTGCAGTCTCTGAAAGCACTGCTTCCGATGGATGTTACACTCTTGGGAATCGTTACCGAAGTTAGGGCGGAACAATAACTGAAAGCAGATTCTCCGATGGTCGTTACACTGTTGGGGATCGTTAACGATGTAAGGCTTTCGCACCTGTAGAAAGATTCCTTTCCAATCGTTTTTACGCTATTGCCTATTGTGACCGATGTTAAGCCTTTGCAGTTATAGAAAGCATTACTTCCAATCGATGTTACGCTGTTGCCGATGGTTACCGATGTAAGGCTTTCGCACCAGTAGAAAGCATGGTTCCCGACAGTCTCAACATCATCCCCTATCTTCACAGAACTGAATTTGGAACCATAGAATACGCCATAATGAGATGTATATTCAGAAGGGATATTGCAATTTACGGTAAGTTCACCTGTGCAATCATAGAAAGCATACTGCCCAAAAGATGTTACACACTTAGGAATCGTTAACGAATGAAGAGCTGAACATTTATAGAAAGCCTTTTCTCCGATAGAAGCCACGCTGCTGCCGATAGTTAACGAAGCAAGGCTGGTGCAATTTTCGAAAGCAGATTTTCCGATAGATGTTACCCCGTCGCCGATGGTGACTGAAGTAAGGCTGGTGCAACCGTAGAAAGTATTATACTCGATGGATGTCACACTATTGGGAATCGTTACCGAAGTAAGGGCGGAGCAATAACTGAAAGCCTCGCCTTCGATGGTAGTCACAGAGTTTGGTATGGTTACTGTCGTGAGGGATTTGCAACTTCCGAAAGCATAGGATCCTATCTTCGTCACAGAACTGGGAATGGTTGCTGACTGGATGGCAGTACCTGCAAAAGCACACGTTTCAATACTTTTCAAAGAAGTGGGAATATTGATTGAACTTATCGCCGAACAGTAGCGGAAAGCACCTGCTCCAATACTTTCCACCGAGTTGGGGATGTAGAAAGAACGAAGTGAAGAACATCCGTTAAAAGCATTGCTTCCAATGCTAGTCAAGGTGCTGTTTCTTCCAACGTCCACCGTTGAAAGTTTTGCACAATCCATGAAAGCCTTGTCTCCGATACTTTTCACAGAGTTGGGAATGTTGATATACGTGAAATTCTTAATCTTGTAGAATGCAGACTTGCCAATGCTTATGATGGTATTGGGCAGTTCAACGCTACGAATAAAAAAGTGTTCAGAAAAGGCGTTGTCTGCGATGCTTGTCACCGTATAGGTATAGCCTTCTTCATCGGTGATTGTTGCAGGGATGGTAGCACTACCCAGTTCGTCGTCACAACCAGCTACTTCTGCGGTGTTATTGCTGTAATCAAGACTGTAAAAGACTTTATTGACTTCAATGGCACTCGCTAAAATCGGCATAAAAGCCAGTAACATTAGTATTTTTTTCATAAGCCGGAATCTATATTAGTTTGCTTGTGTCCCTGGGTAACCTATCCGGATGTCATCATCTGAAAGCGATACATTTCCCTTCAGGTTTCGCCCTCTTACTTCGTTTTTTGCAAAAATACGAATTATTCTTTTAATTTACACATTCTGCCCTCTTGATTTAAGAGTTATTAACTCATTGTATAAACAAAGTAACTACTCAGTACCTCTATTGTTTGGTCGGCCTGTGGCCTCAAAATTATAAGAAAATTGGATAGAAAATTATCAAAATAGGCTATGCATGCCCATTATTCTTATAATTTTGAAATAAATTTTCTTATAATTTTGAGCGAAGCGACCATAAAAGACGCATCGCCGAAGTCTTGACGCGCGTATATATATAGGCTAACAAAAAAACAACCCGCACATCCCGCACATCTCGCACGTGAAAAAGTTTCAACACGGCATGAAGCCATCCTATTGCTGCAACAGTCAGGTGCGGGATAGGTGTGGGGCGGCAGTTG
>CAMVAI010000057.1 GCA_947165435.1 uncultured Prevotella sp. | reverse complement strand
TGACCTAAATTCCGCAGCATTTTAGTTTAACATTATTTACAAGTTCCTGAGCAACAAAAAGTTCTTCGACGCGCGAAGCGGCAAAGTCGAGCGGCTCAGGATTTTGCCATGCCAGATTTTTCACTTACCTAAGTTCTGCGTTTAACGACAAGCAAAATCATCAATGACGTGGCAAAGATACAAATAAAATCTGAGAAAATCACTCCTTTTGGAGGAATATTTCATGTGAGAGAGCTTTTTTCCCGTTTTGTGGCTCCGATTATAGACAAAGTGCTGGGCATCCGGTGCACATCAATTTGGGTAGGATGGTGTGTCAGGCCATCCACGGACTTTTCCCCCTGCGCCGTTAAATTAGCGAAATTAGTGGTTTTAAAATAGATGGGAAAGTTCAGTTATTAATAATCAGTAAGTAGAAAGAGCGTTTTCCCGATACGCTTTAGGCGTTAAGCCCGTCTCGCGCTTGAAGAAGTTGTTGAAGGCGGGCGGGTTGGCAAAATTCAGGCGCTCGGCAATCTCGTAGGTCAGCAGTCCGCTGGTGTGCAGCAGCACCTTGGCGCGAAGCACCACGGCACGGTTGACCCAGTACATCGCGCTACGGCCGCTGGCCCGGCTGATGACTGCCGAGAGGTGGTGGGGCGTGATGTGCAGCTGCTCGGCATAGAAGGGAATGTTGCGCTCACGCTCGCAATGGCGGCTCACCAGCGTCTTGAACTGTTGAAACAACTCCTGATAGCGAGAGACGGTATTATTGCCTGTCGAGCTGTCGGAGGCTTGCTTGACGTACTGCACATTGGCTACCATAGCCCTGACCGTCTGCAATACTGCCTCGCGGCGGAAGGGCGACACTGTGGCGACATCCCAAAGCAGGTATATCATGCGCAGCAACAGCTCGAAGTCCTTGGCAGAAGCACTGGCGACGACACTCTCGGAAACCTGCACAGCCTTCTTCATGGCGATGCCGCATACCTCTACATCCCGGCCTATGCGCTCAAACTCAAGAATCACGTCGGGTGTGGTGAGTATCACCGTGCCCCGTTCAAAATGATACTGCTCCAGGTCCAGATGCACGTCAGCCTCGCCGCTCATGAACAGCAGTAGGCGCGGTTCGGGCAGCTGATAGACCTTACGCTCACGGAAGAAAGTCTTGTCTGACGGTCGCCCGTTCAGGATGATGCTGATGTCATCGTTGTTGAATACATGACTCTCCTCGCCAGCCATCTTTTGCAGGTCAACGGAGTCGATGGAGAAATAGTTGATACTCTTGCTGTCGCCCATGTTATTGCGGAATTGTACGATTCGGTTGCAAAATTAGTGTATTTCAGCGAGAATAGCAAGCAAAAATAACAGATTTCGTACAAATTCATAATCTTTTCGTACAAGTCGGTAAGCAATATATCATAATAAAGGTGTAAATTTGCAGCATCGAAATCAATAAACGCCATGATTATGAAGAAAAGAATCCTCATTTTCGCCTTCACCGCCGTCAGCATGTCGGCATTGGGGCAGACGCTGGAGGAGTGCTGGCGGGCAGCGGAGCAGAACTATCCGCTCATCCGGCAGAACGGTCTCATCGAGAAGACCACAGCACTGACGGTGGCCAACATCCGGAAAGGCTGGCTGCCGCAAGTGTCGGCACAGGCACAGGCTACCTATCAGAGCGACGTTACGGCATGGCCCGACGAGATGAAGACGATGATGACGGGTATGGGCATCGACGTGAAGGGGCTGAGGCGAGACCAGTACCGCGTAGGCATCGACGTGCAGCAGACGGTATTTGACGGCTTTGCCATCAAGAGCCAGCAGCGCATAGCCCGCGAGCAGGGCAATGTGCAGTCGGCACAGGTGGAGGTGACGCTCTATCAGGTGCGCCGCCGTGTGAACGAGATGTACTTCTCGCTGCTCATGCTGGACGAGCAGATACAGCTGAACCGCGACCTGCAGGAACTGCTGGCCGGCAACGAGCGGCAACTGAAGGCGATGGTGAAAGGCGGTACGGCGGCAGAGAGCGACTGGCAGAACGTCAGGGCAGAGCGGCTGAACGTCGTACAGCAGGCCAACAGCCTGGCGTCGCAGAAGCGCATGCTGATGGCGATGCTCTACACGTTTTGCGGTATCGACCCCCATTCTGCCCCCGAGGGGGCAACATTAGTAAAGCCTACCGCAGAGCCCCCCTCGGGGGGCGAGGGTGGGTCTCGCCCCGAGATGCGGCTCTTCGATGCCCAGCAGCGACTGGCTGATGCGCAGGAGCGAGGACTCAACGCAGCACTGATGCCGCGGCTTGGCGTGTTTGCACAGGGGTATTACGGCTACCCGGGCCTGAACATGTTCGAGGACATGATGCGTCACCGCTGGAGCCTGAACGGCGTGGTAGGTGCCCGCCTCACCTGGAACATCGGAGCGCTCTATACGCGAAAGAACGACAAGGCGAAGCTGCAGCTACAGCGCGACCTGACGGAGTCGAACCGCGAGGTGTTTCTCTTCAACAACCGCTTGGAGCAGATACAGCACCAGGAGGAGATAGCCCGCTACCGGAAGTTGATGGCCGACGACGAGGAAATCATTGCGCTGCGGGCGGCCGTGAGGAAGGCTGCCGAGTCGAAACTCGCCCACGGCATCATCGACGTGAACAGCCTGGTGCGCGAAATCAATCAGGAGAACGCGGCGCGTGTGCAGCAGTCGATGCACGAGATAGAGATGCTGAAGAGCATCTACGACTACAAATACACGACAAATCATTCATTTTGACCACGAATTTTCACGAATTACACGAATAACACGAATATGAAACCGACAAGAAGCATACTGGCAGGTGTGGTGTTGCTGATGACAGCCTGCGGGGGAGACGAGAAAGCGTATGATGCCACTGGCACGTTCGAGGCCACGGAGACCACCGTGTTCGCAGAGCAGAATGGGACCTTGCTGACATTCATCGTCAACGAGGGTGACAGCATTAGCCAAGGCCAGGAGGTGGGACTGATAGACACCACCCAGACGTGGCTGAAGATACAGCAGCTGGTAGCAACCAAGCAGGTGTATCAGAGCCAGAAGCCCGACATGGAGCGGCAGGTTGCTGCCACGCGCCAGCAGCTGGCCAAGGCCCGGCAGGACGAGCAGCGATACCGCGAACTGGTGGCCGACGGGGCGGCACCGTCGAAGATGCTCGACGATGCCACCAGCCAGGTGCAGGTGTTACAGAAACAGTTGGACGCACAGGTGAGCACGCTCAGCACACAACTCTCGACCCTCAACTCGCAAGTATCTACGGCAGACGTACAGATAGAACAGCTGCGCGACATGTTGCGCAAATGCCACATCACGGCGCCCACCAAGGGCACCGTCTTAGAGAAATACGTGGAGCGTGGCGAGCTTGTGGCTACCGGCAAGCCGCTGTTCAAGGTGGCCGACACGCAAGGCATGTTCCTTCGGGCCTACGTCACCTCGGCGCAGCTGCAACATATAAAGATTGGGCAGCGGGTGAAGGTGTTTGCCGACTACGGCGACCAGCAGAAGAGGGAGTACGAGGGTACCGTGGCATGGATATCGTCGCGCTCGGAGTTCACACCCAAGACCATACTGACCGACGACGAGCGGGCCGACCTGGTGTATGCCGTGAAGATAGCCGTCAGGAACGACGGGTATATAAAGATAGGTATGTATGGGGAAGTGAGCCTCACCCCCAGCCCCTCAAGCTCCCCCTCTGTCTCCCCAATAGGGGAGAGGAAATGAATAGTTTTATTACACTCATCATTAGGAAAAAAATGTACGCAGTCGAGGTCAACCACATCTATAAGTCATACGGGAAAAAGGCATCTACTCCCCTTTCCGATCGGAGAGGAGACGGGGGTGACGCTCTTGCTGACGTGTCGTTCTCGGTCTCGAAGGGCGAGGTGTTCGGACTCATCGGGCCTGACGGTGCCGGCAAGACCACGATGTTCCGCATACTCTGCTCGCTGCTGCTGCCTGAGGCGGGCACGGCAGTGGTAGATGGCTTCGATGTCGTTCGCCAGATGCGCCAGGTGCGCAGCAGGGTGGGGTATATGCCGGGCAAGTTCTCGCTCTATCAGGACTTGACGGTCGAGGAGAACCTGAAGTTCTTCGCCACGCTGTTCGGAACGACCGTCGAGGCAGGCTACGACAGCATCAAGGCCATCTACTCGCAGATAGAGCGGTTCAAGGATCGCAAGGCCGGCGCACTGTCGGGCGGCATGAAGCAGAAGCTGGCACTCTCCTGTGCATTGGTCCATCAGCCCAGCGTGCTCTTCCTCGACGAGCCCACCACGGGCGTTGACCCCGTGAGCCGCAAGGAGCTGTGGCAGATGCTGCTGACGCTGAAGGAGCGGGGCATCACCATTGTGGCCTCTACGCCCTACCTCGACGAGGTACGCTGCTGCGAGCGTGTGGCCTTCCTCGACCACGGAAAGCTGCGTGGCATTGGTACTCCAGATGAAATCCTCACCCAGTTTGCCAGCGTGTTTTGTCCAAAAAGCCTCACCCCCAACCCCTCTCCCAAGGAGAGGGGAGTAGATAGCTCTTCCGCAGATAGAGGTGATAAGGAGAGGGGAGTCAGCCTCACCCCCAACCCCTCTCCCAAGGAGAGGGGAGTAGATAGTTCTTCCGCAGATAGAGGTGATAAGGAGAGGGGAGTAGATAGTTCTTCCGCAGATAGAGGTGATAAGGCGTGGGGAGTAGATAGTTCTTCCGCAGATAGAACTGACGACAAAGGTAATCACTCCCCTCTCCTTGGGAGAGGGGCCGGGGGTGAGGCCGCCATCTCCGTCTCCCACCTGGTCAAGGCCTTTGGCACGTTCCATGCTGTTGACGACATCTCGTTCACGGTCAAGAAGGGCGAGATATTCGGTTTCCTCGGAGCCAACGGTGCCGGCAAGACCACGGCGATGCACATGCTGACAGGACTGAACCAGCCCACCAGCGGGACGGGTAGGGTGGTGGGCTTCGACATCCGCACGGAATACGAGCAAATCAAGAAGCATATAGGGTATATGTCGCAACGGTTCTCGCTCTACGAAGACCTGACCGTTGCCGAGAATATCCGAGTCTTCGCCGGCATCTACGGCATGAAGAGTGAAGAGATAGGCCGCAAGACCGACGAGCTGTTGGAGCGCCTGCAGTTTGCGGACCACAAGGACGCACTGGTCAGGAGTCTGCCGTTAGGGTGGAAACAGAAGCTGGCCTTCTCCGTCTCGATATTCCACGAGCCGGGCGTGGTGTTCCTCGACGAACCGACGGGCGGTGTCGATCCTGCCACGCGCCGCCAGTTCTGGGAACTCATCTACGAAGCCGCCCGTCGCGGCATCACTGTCTTCGTGACCACCCACTACATGGATGAGGCAGAATATTGCGACCGCATCTCCATCATGGTGGATGGCAAGATTAGTGCCCTCGGTACGCCCGACGAACTGAAACAGCGGTTCCAGCAGCCCGACATGGATCATGTGTTCACCTATTTGGCCCGTCAGGCCACTCGTTCAAGCGATTAAGCGTATGAAACAGTTTATAGCATTTGTCCTCAAAGAAACCAAGCACATCCTGCGCGACAAGCGTACGATGCTCATCCTTTTCGGTATGCCGGTGGTGATGATGCTTCTCTTTGGCTTCGCCATCACGACGGATGTGAAGAATGTGCGAACGGTGGTTGTCACGTCGGAAAAGTCGCCGCGCATCCAGCAAGCCATCGAACGACTCTCGCAGTCGGAATACTTCACCATCACGCAAATAGTGAACACACCGCTTGAGGCAGAGCGGCTCATCCGCAGCCAGCAGGCGGATATGGCACTCACCCCCGCCCCCTCAAGTCGCCCTCTGTCTCCGCCCAATAAGGGGAGGAGTCGCACCAGTTGGCAGATCATGGTGGATGGCTCCGACCCCAATATGGCGCAGCAGTGGACCAACTATGCGCAAGCCATCCTCGCTCAACCCACGGAAGGCAAGAACTATTCACTCCCCCTCCCCCTATTGGGGGGAGACAGAGGGGGACTTGATGGGCCGGGGGTGAGGCTTCTCTACAACCCCCAGATGCGGTCAGCCTACAACTTCGTGCCGGCTATTATGGGTATGTTGCTGATGCTCATCTGTGCCATGATGACCTCTATCAGCATTGTCCGCGAGAAGGAGCGGGGCACGATGGAGGTGCTGCTCGTGTCACCTGTGCGCCCGCTGATGGTTATCATCGCCAAGGCGGTGCCCTATCTGGTGCTGGCCTTCGTGATACTCATCGTCATCCTGCTTATGGCCCGCTACGTGTTGGGTGTGCCGCTTGCCGGTTCGCTGTTTTGGATCATCATGGTGAGCATCATCTATATCCTACTGGCCCTCTCGCTCGGTCTGCTCATCTCCAACGTCGCACAGACGCAACTTGTGGCTCTGCTACTCTCGGCCATGGTGCTGCTCATGCCCGTGGTGATGCTCTCCGGCATGATGTTTCCCGTGGAGTCGATGCCGCAGGTGCTACAGTGGATAGCCGCCGTCGTGCCGCCCCGCTACTATATCGACGCCATGCGCAAACTGATGATAATGGGTGTGGGCATCGGTGATGTGATGAAGGAGGTCGTCGTGCTTATCGCCATGACCGCCCTGCTGCTCATCGTCGCCCTGAAGAAGTTTAAAGTGAGGCTGGAGTAAGGCGGGTTCATCACGTTATGACGGTATAACGTTATGACGGTATAACGTTATAACGACATTACGACATTACGAAAAAAAACGAAAGCAATGATAAAATTTCTCATACAAAAAGAATTTCTGCAGATTCGCCGCAATGCCTTCTTGCCGCGACTCATCGTCATGTTCCCTGTCGTGATTATGTGCGTCATGCCGTGGGTCATGCAGATGGAAGTAAAGAATATCCGGGTAGATGTGGTTGATATCGACCACAGCGTCGAGTCGCAGCGGATGGTCCGGCGGATTGCCGCCAGCAACTACTTCATCTTCAACGGACAGCGGGCTACCTATGCCGAGGCCATGAAGGACATCGAAAAGGGTAGGGCGGATATCATCCTGGAGATTCGCGACGGCCGGTATCTCATTGCCGCCAATGCCGTCAACGGTACAAAAGGCGCCATAGGCTCGTCCTATCTGAATCAGATTGTTGTATCTTCCGCTACAGGAGTATCATCTTCCGCAGCCGGAGTATCCACTTCCCTCTCCGTGGGAGAGGGGGCGGTGGTGAGGCTTCTCTACAACCCGCACCAGGACTACAAGCTCTTCATGATTCCTGCCCTGCTGGCCATCGTCATGATGCTGATGACGGGCTTCCTGCCCACACTGAACATCGTGGGTGAGAAGGAGGCCGGCACCATCGAGCAGATCAACGTCACACCCGTATCAAAATGGGCTTTCATCCTCTCCAAGCTCATCCCTTACTGGCTGATAGCCCTCTTCGTCGTAACCGTCTGCCTCTTGCTGGCCTGGCTCGTCTATGGACTCACGCCTGCCGGACCGCTCTGGCTCGTCTATGTCCTCGCCATGCTGCTGGCCCTGTTCTTCTCGTCGTTCGGACTGATTATTTCCAACTACAGCGACACCATGCAGCAGGCTATCTTCGTCATGTGGTTCTTCATCGTCTGCATCATGCTGCTCAGCGGTCTTTTCACCCCCACGCGCTCTATGCCGGACTGGGCCTACCTGACCACCTACGTCAACCCCATGCACTACTTCATCGATGCCATCCGCACCGTCTTCATACGCGGCGGCGGCTTCCGCGACGTGGCCCATCAGGTGCTGGCTCTCATCGCCATCGGGCTGTTCATGGCTGCATGGGCCGTTCGTAGCTATAAGAAGAACAGTTAGTTGCTGCTTTCTGACTACCTTTTGCGCCATCCGCAACTCATGCTTCTGTTTGGGCGCTCATGATCTTGGCCAGCTCGGCTTCCGTCTTGGTCAGCTTGTCGTTGCAGAACTTGATAATCTGCTGCGCAGTTTTCAGCTGTTTGGCGAGTTCGTCGATGTCATACTCGCCGCCCTCCATCTTGTGTACGATGGTTTCCAGCTGGGTCAGGGCCTCTTCGTATTTTCGTTCTTCAGTATTCATTGTTGGCTTTTCAGTATTCATTTCACGATAGATTGTATGGTTCCTTTTTCTATTCTTGTCTCGATGATGTCGCCCGGCTTTACCTGTCGCGGGTCGCGCAGGGCCTTGCCGTTGAGCAGGGTGATGCTGTAGCCACGCGTGAGCAACAGCTGGGGGTCGAAGCCTTGCAGCTTCAGCGACAGCTGGTCGATGCGGTGCTTCTGTGCCGTCAGTTGCCGCTCGATGGCTATGGGCATGCGCCGTTGTAGCAGGTCGATGCGGTGGCGGTTGTCGCTCAGCAGTCGTTGGGGCAGGGTGGCTATCAGTGTGGAGAGATGGCTCAGCCGTGCCTTGTCGCCGGCGATGCGCTGTGCGGCGGCCATGTTGATGCGCTGCTGTGCCGTGGTGAGCCGCTCCAAGACCTGTCGCAGATGGTCGATGAGGAAGGCTGCCGCTGCGGTGGGTGTCTTTACGCGGGTGTTCGACACCATGTCGAGGATGCTCTCGTCGCGCTCGTGGCCTATGCCGGTGATGATGGGCAGCGGAAACTGTGCCACGTTCTCAGCCAGTGCCAGGGTGTCGAAGCCGCTCAGGTCGGCGGTGGCCCCTCCGCCTCGTAGAATGCACACCACGTCGAAATCGTGGATGCGGTCGTAGATGCTGTTCAGCGCGCTGACCACCGATGCCTCTACCTGCTCGCCTTGCATGATGGCGGGAAAGAGGGTGACAGTGAAGCGGAAGCCGTACTCGTTGTCTGCCAACTGCCGGCTGAAGTCGCCAAAGCCTGCTGCAGTGGCTGCCGAAATGACGGCGATGCGTTGCGCAAACATCGGGACTGTCAGCTCGCGCTGCAAGTCGAAGACCCCCTCTTCTTTCAGCTGGCGGATAATCTCCTGACGGCGGCGCGCCATATCGCCAAGGGTGTAGGTGGGGTCGATGTCGGTCACTATCCATGAGAATCCGTAGGCCTCGTGGAACTGCGGATAGACCCTCAGCAGCACCTTCAAACCCGCCCGTAGCGGTTGGCCGGTGGCCCGCTCGAAGTAGGGGCGTACCATCTGCCACGTCTGTCGCCAGCACTTGGCCGAGGCGCGTGCCACGGGTGTGTTGCTACGGCTGTCTTTCTCTATCAGCTCCATGTAGCAGTGACCGCCGTGCTCACGGCATTCCGACAGCTCGGCTTCCACCCAATATTCGTCGGGTAGGGCATCGCTGACGGCATCGCGCACCAATTGGTTCAGCTGTCGCAGGGTGTAATGACCATGCTCCTCCCAGCTGCCCCGAGGGGAAGAATGTTGGACGGGAAGCCCCTCCAAGTCCCCCCGAGGGGAAGAATGTTGGACGGGAAGGCCCTCCAAGCCCCCCCGAAGGGGGGGATGTTGATTTGATAAAGAGGCAGTGGTATCTTCTGTTTGACTCATATCTGTATTCCCAGTATTTTTTTTCCTATTAGCATTCTAAACACCCCTCCTTCGGAGGGGCTTGGGGAGGCTTTCATTCTAAACATCCCCTCCTTTGGAGGGGCTTGGGGAGGCCTCTTGGCTTGTGGAGGCTCTTCCCCTTAGATACGCCATCCAGAAGTCGGGCAAGCCATAGCCGTAGATGTTGTCGGGATGGTCGCGGTTGTGGCCGGTCTGCCTGATCAGTTCTATGATTTCCTCTGCCGTCTTCTCGGGCATGGACTGCCACAAGCAGGCGGCCAGTCCGCAGACGATGGGTGCTGCAAACGACGTGCCCATATCCTGTGTGATGGCTCCCCGTCCGTTGATGAGGTAGGCTGGTGCCCCTATCGCCACGATGTCGGGCTTGATGCGCCCATCCTGCGAAGGCCCTACGCTGCTGAACGGGGCTATGTGGTAGGGCGTGTCGGGAGTGATGGCTCCTACGGTCAGTATGTGGTCGGCATCGGCTGGCACATTGATCTTCTTCCACGGTCCCATGCCCGAGTTGCCTGCCGAGTTGACCAGCACGATGCCCTTCCGTGCCAACATGGATGCCGACTGGCTGACGAATGCCGTCTGTCCGTCAAGGTGCCATAGCTGGTGCGAGGTGTCGGCATGGTCGTATTCGTTGTATCCTAACGACGAGTTGATGAGGTCGCAGCCCACCGAGTCGGCAAACTCGGCCGCCATGGTCCAGTAGTCTTCCTCCACTTCCTGCTCCGACTGCTGGTCTTCGCTGCGCAGCAGCCAGTAGGCGGCCTTGGGGGCAGAGCCTATGTAGCATGTCGGCTCATTGACGGCCATGGTCGAGAGCACCTTTGTACCGTGGTCGGTATCGGCATAGGCGGGAATGACCGGCATGAACACAAAGTCGCGGCAGCCACGGATGTCGGCATGTTGTAGGGCGGGTATGCGGTCGGCATTGCGGAAACCGCCGTCAATGACGGCTATCATCATGCCTTCGCCGCGCAGCCCCTGCCGGTGCAGCTGGTCGCCATGCAGGGCCTTCACTTGTTCGAAAGCCCTGCCGTAGGGTTGCCCACCGATGCTGTCGTGCGCCTCGAAGTGCTTGCGCACCTTGCTCTTCAGTATCCGGTCGGAAACGGAGTCGGGCGACTGCCACACCAGTCGGCGTGCCTTGACGCAGGGCAGCTGGTCGATGCTTTGTATGTTGAGCGTGTCGTGGACATGTACCAGGACTGTGTTGTGCCAACGGCTCTGGCCAATCACGTTCATGCCCCGGTTTTCTATCTGGCGCACGTAGCGGGCAGCCACCGGCAGGTCGGTGGAGTCTATCGGCAACTGCTGGCGGCGGCGCCGCTCGATGGCACGTCGCGAGAGAAAGCGCGAGGGGTGGGCAATCAGATTGGCCGACCCTTGCTTGTCGGACAGATAGACGCGATAGATGTACGCCGGCCCGTCTTTGTAGCGGACGCGACGCCTGGCGTCCTGCTGATTGTCTGCCAGCAGTGCTATTGTGCAACATGCCATGAGTAGAATGGTCAGTAGTCGTTTCATGATGTCATGATTTTGGCGGACAAAGTTACGAAATAATGCTGAAAAATGGAAATTATTATGGAAGATTAACGTATACTTTGCAACCGACTTGCACTTGCTGATTGACTCTGTTGCAGTAGCAAATAATGTTGAAACCGACAAATTAAGTTTAAAAGATTTGGAAGTTCGCTTGCTTATTTGTACCTTTGCACATTATTTATATCTATGGACAACAAACAAGCTGCGCTCGAATTAGGACAGAAGCCTGTGGGGCAACTGCTGATGCAGTACGCCCTGCCCGCCATCGTGGCCATGACGGCATCGAGCCTGTACAACATCATCGACCGTTCGATGATAGGGCAGGTGGTGGGGCCGGAGGCCATTGCCGGACTGGGCATCACGTTCCCGCTGATGAACCTTGGAGCCGCCTTCGGTGCCGCCGTGGGTGTGGGCGCCTCGACGTGCATCAGCGTCAAGTTAGGACAGAAAGACTACCAGACGGCTGAGCACCTGCTGGGCAATACTGTGACGCTGAACCTCATCGTGGGGTTCCTGTTCATGACGGTGTGCCTGACCTTCCTCGACCCCATCCTGCGGTTCTTCGGAGCCTCCGACGTCACGCTGCCCTACGCCCGCGAGTTCATGGTGGTCATCCTGTTGGGCAACATGGTGACCCACATGTACTTTGGCATGAATGCCGTGCTGCGGGCTGCCGGCAAGCCGCGCCACGCCATGTATGCCACCCTGTTCACGGTGGCGTGCAACATCGTGCTGGTGGTGGCCTTTGTGTGGTGGTTCCGCTGGGGCATCAGGGGAGCCGCCTTGGCTACGGTCACGTCGCAGTCGCTGGCGCTCTGCTGGCAGATGTGGATATTCTCCGACCAGAAAGAGCTGATACACCTGAAACGTGGCATCTACCGGCTGAAGGCGACGCTGGTGCGTAACATCATCGCCATCGGCATCTCGCCGTTCCTGATGAATGCCACCGCCTGTGTGGTGGTCATCTTCATGAACAACCAGTTTGTACACTATGGCGGCGACATGGCCGTGGGGGCCTATTCGATAGCCAACTCGGTGGTGATGGTGCTCTTCATGTTCGTCATGGGCATGACGCAGGGCATGCAGCCCATCGTAGGCTATAACTACGGTGCCGAGAACTACGACCGCATGTTCCGTTGCCTGTGGCTCACCATCGGGGTGTCAACGGTATTTCTGCTGACCGGCTGGGCCCTGTGCATGCTCTTCCCCTACCAGATGGCCCGTGTGTTCACCACCGATGCGACGCTGATAGCGATGGCAGGGCGTGGCATACGGCTCAACATGCTGGTGTTCTTCGTGGTGGGCTCGCAGGCCGTCATCACCAATTTCTTCCAGTGCATCGGCAAGGTGCGCATCAGCATCTTCCTCTCGCTGACGCGCCAGTTGATACTGCTGATTCCGATGGCCTATGTGTTCCCGCTTTTCCTGGGTCTCGACGGTGTGTGGTACTCGATGGCAGTCAGCGACTTCGGTTCGTTTGCCATGACGCTGCCGCTGCTGTTCTGGTATATCAAGAGGCTGAAGGCCTCCCCCAGTCAGGAGGCCTCCCCAAGCCCCTCCGAAGGAGGGGGTGTTTAGAATGAAAGGCCTCCCCAAGCCCCTCCGAAGGAGGGGGTGTTTAGAATGCTAATAGAAAGATATGAATACAGACAATACTGATATGACTCAAAAAGAAGATATTACTGCCTCTTTATCAAATCAGCATCCCCCCCTTCGGGGGGGCTTGGAGGGGCTTCCCATCGAACATTCTTCCCTTCGGGGGGGCTCGGGTGGGCTTTCCATTTGCCTGGGCCGCCAGTTGGGCAGTGGTGGACTGGAGATAGGCCGCATGCTGGCTGATGAGTTCAATGCAAAATACTATGACCGCGAACTGCTGGAGCTGGCAGCTCGCGAGAGTGGTTTCTCGCCCCGGTTCTTCAAGAAGAACGACGAGCGGAAGGGCTTTCTGAGGTCGTTTCTGAGTGTGCCGTCGCTGCATCTTGGCGAGAACAATTTCTATCAGAACGACTTCTCGCAGGAGTCGCTGTTCAAATTCCAGAGCGATGCCATCCGCAAGGCTGCCGACGAGGGGTCGTGTATCTTCGTGGGCCGCTGTGCCGACTATGTGCTGCGCGACCGACCCAACGTGGTCAATGTGTTTGTCACCGCGTCGATGGAGAAGCGCATCGAACTCATCAGCAGGGTGAAGACGCACGACGACGAGGCTGCGCGCAAGCTGATAGAGCAGGTAGAGGCACGGCGCGCCAAATACTACAACTATTATACCGGCAAGAAGTGGGGCTATGCTGCAAGCTACGACCTGTGCATCGACACCACGGTGCTGGGCTTCGAGCGTGCAGCAGGGATTATTGCCAGTTTCGTAAGAATGAAGCTGGGCTTATAAGAAACACAGGACCGTATGAAGAAAATAGGAATTATCAGCGACACCCATTCGTACTGGGACGAGAAGTATCTGCACTATTTCGAGCCGTGCGACGAGATATGGCATGCCGGCGACATCGGATCGCTGGAGGTGGCCGAGAAGCTGGCGGCTTTCCGTCCGCTGCGGGCCGTTTGCGGCAACTGCGACGGCGGCGACCTGCGGCTGATGTACCCGGAGGTGCTGCGCTGGAAGTGTGAGGATGTCGATGTGCTGATGAAGCATATAGGCGGCTATCCCGGCAACTACGACTACAGCATACGCGGCCAGCTCTATGCCTCGCCGCCCCAGCTGTTCATTGCCGGCCACTCACATATATTAAAGGTGAAGTTCGACAAGACGCTGAACCTGTTGCACATCAACCCCGGGGCTGCCGGCCTGCAGGGGTGGCACAAGGAGCGCACGCTGGTCAGGCTGACCATCGAGGGCAATAAATTCAGCGATTGCGAAGTAGTCACTCTTGGAGACCACACGGCATTTAAATAGAAAATCTATAAATCGAAAATAAATATGAAACGTACAATCGTCATTACCGGTGGCGCAGGCTTCATAGGAAGCCATGTGGTGCGCCTGTTCGTGAACAAGTATCCCGAGTATCACATCATCAATCTGGACAAGCTGACCTACGCCGGCAACCTGGCCAACCTGAAGGATGTGGAGGACAAACCCAACTATGAGTTTGTGAAGATGGACATTTGCGACTTCGATGCTTTCTATAAGCTGATGCAGGAGAAGAAGGTGGACGGCATCATCCATCTCGCTGCAGAGAGTCATGTGGACCGTAGCATCAAGGACCCGTTTACCTTCGCACAGACCAACGTGATGGGTACGCTCTCGCTGCTGCAGGCTGCCAAGCTCTACTGGGAAAGCCTGCCCGAAAAGTATGAGGGCAAGCGCTTCTACCACATCTCTACCGACGAGGTGTATGGCGCCTTGGAGCTGACGCACCCCGACGGCATCGAGCCGCCGTTCACTACCAAGGCCAGCAGTCATGAGCACCATCTGGCATACGGCGACAAGTTCTTCCTGGAGACGACGAAGTATCAGCCGCACTCGCCCTACTCGGCATCGAAGGCTTCGAGCGACCATTTCGTGCGTGCCTTCCACGACACCTACGGCATGCCCGTTGTGGTGACTAACTGCTCAAACAACTACGGCCCCTATCAGTTCCCCGAGAAACTGATACCGCTCTTTATCAACAACATCCGCCACCGCAAGCCGCTGCCCGTCTATGGCAAGGGTGAGAACGTGCGCGACTGGCTGTTCGTCGAGGACCATGCCCGTGCCATCGACCTCATCTTCCATGAAGGCAAGATTGCTGACACGTATAACATCGGTGGCTTCAACGAGTGGAAGAACATCGACATCATCAAGGTGCTTATCAAGACCGTTGACCGACTCCTTGGGCGCAAGGAGGGCGAAGACATGGACCTCATCACCTACGTCACCGACCGTGCCGGCCACGACCTGCGCTACGCCATCGACAGCAGCAAACTGCAGAAAGAGCTGGGTTGGGAGCCGTCGCTACAGTTTGAAGAGGGCATCGAAAAGACCGTCCGCTGGTATCTCGACAACCAGGACTGGCTCGACAACGTCACCTCGGGCGACTATCAGAAGTATTATGAGAAGATGTACGGATAAAGAATAAAAAAACAATGCCCACCCCCTCATCATGTAATTAAACACCCCCTCCTTCGGAGGGGCTTGGGGGAGGCTTTCAGGAGGCTAAATAAGATGAAGAAGATATTATTGTTAGGCTCAGGCGAACTGGGCAAGGAGTTTGTGATTGCCGCTATGCGTGCAGGCCAGTATGTGATAGCCTGCGACCGTTATGACAATGCGCCGGCCATGCAGGTGGCTGATGAGCGCGAAGTGTTTTCCATGCTCGACGGCGATGCCCTGGAGGCTGTCGTGCGCAAGCACCGTCCCGACATCATCGTGCCGGAGATTGAGGCTATCCGCACGGAGCGTCTCTTTGAGTTTGAGGAAGAGGGCATCCAGGTGGTACCGTCGGCACGTGCCGTCAACTACACCATGAACCGCCGGGCCATCCGCGACCTGGCCTCGAAGGAGCTGGGTCTGCGCACGGCGAAGTATTTCTATGCCAAGACGTTCGACGAGTTCAAGAAGGCTGCCGACGAGATAGGATTCCCCTGCGTGGTGAAGCCCCTGATGTCCAGCTCAGGCCATGGGCAGAGCTACGTGCATAACGACGAAGAGCTGGAGACGGCTTTCCGCGAGGCCATGGAGGGCAGTCGCGGCGACGTGAAGGAGGTCATCATCGAAGAGTTCATCGACTTCGAGTCGGAGTTCACCCTGCTCACCGTTACCCAGCAGCACGGGTGGCCCACACTGTTCTGTCCGCCTATCGGACACGTGCAGAAGGGCGGCGACTACCGCGAGTCGTGGCAGCCGTATAAGATTTCGGACGAGGCGCTGAAGCAGGCACAGACCATGGCCGACCAGGTGACCAAAGCCTTGACGGGTGCCGGCATCTGGGGCGTGGAGTTCTTCCTCACCAAGCAGGGCGAGGTCATCTTCTCCGAGCTGTCGCCCCGTCCGCACGACACGGGCATGGTGACGCTCGGTCACACCACCAACCTCTCGGAGTTCGAGCTGCACTTCCGGGCGGTCATGGGACTGCCTATCCCCGCCATCCACCTGGAGCATGCCGGAGCCTCGGCCGTCATCCTGTCGCCAGTGGAGGCCAACACGCCCGTTGACCGCTCGCTGCTGCCCTACAACCTGGACGAGGCGCTGAAGGAAGACCGCACGCGCATCCGCATCTTTGGCAAGCCAGAGGCTCACAAGGGCCGCCGCATGGGTGTGGTGCTCTGCTATGGCGACGTTGACGACGACACCACTGCCCTGCGCGACAAAGCGAAGCGGCTGGCCAAGACCGTGCTCGGCACAGAACCCTATATGAAGAAATAGACGCGGCAGGAACGTGATCAAGAATCTTCAGTCGTTAAGATTTTTCTTCATCATGCTGGTCGTGATGTCACACATCATCGGCAAGTCGTTCGACTTTGGCGGTGAGTGTGGCGTCTCCTTTTTCTTTGTGCTGAGTGGCTTTGTGCTCTCTTATGCCTATGGAGAGAAAGTGCGTGACGGATGGTTCCAGTTGAAGCCGTTCTTGAAACGGCAGCTGCTGAAGTTCTATCCCCTGCACCTGCTGACCTTTTTGATTATGCTGGCGTTAGATGCACGCCTGGGGCACTTCTACTCTATACCGAAACTCGTGGCAAATGCCTTGCTGCTGCAAAGCTGGGTGCCCAGCGACGACTTCTACTTTGTAGCTAATGGCCCTTCATGGTTCTTGTCGGACATGATGTTCTTCTATGTCGTATTCCCCAGGCTGTTCTTGTGGCTCGTCAGTATGCAGGCCAGCAGGCTGCGGATAGTATCGGCAATCGTCGTCGCTCTCTACGCTTGTCTGGTCATGGCCATTCCTCAGGACATGGTTAACCCCGTGCTATATATCTCGCCCTTGACGCGTGTTCTCGATTTCGCCCTTGGCATCCTCTTGTTCCGCTTCTGTACTTCAGCCTATGGACTACGCATGGCATCATGGATTTCACGCCAGTCGAAGTCGGGTGTCACTGGCTTGCAGGTACTGATGCTTCTGGAGATGGTCGTCGTTTTTTACATTTACGAGCTGTCGCCTTCTGGCTTTAGGTGTGCAAGTCTGTTCTGGGTTGTGTCGCCTGTTTTCTTGTTTGTGTATATAACGACCGACAAAGTGACGGCACTCGTAACGGCCTTTTTACACCATCCCTTTATGCTGTGGTTAGGCAGTATCAGTTTCGAGATTTATCTCACTCATTTTGTTACTTTGCGCATTCTTAACAGTATCCTGAACAGCCTTGGCGTGTACTCGGCTGAACTGCCGGGCATGGCAGTGACGTGCATGGAGGTGGTAATGATAGTGCTTGTCTCGTATGTCGTTAAGAAATGCTATGTTGACAAGGTTTATTCGGCACTGGAAAAAGTGGTTCTGCGGTAGTCGGTTGCCAGGAGTCTCTCCACGAAAAAATTTTTTTACGAAATTTGCTGCCACTCTGCCACCAATCTTCCGAAACCACTGTGTTTCAGGTATATAGGGGTGGTGGCAGCAAGGTGGGAGGTGGCAGCAAGGCCCCACCAGCCCCACCCCCAGCCCCTCCCCGAAAGGGAGGGGAGTGGCTGCGCGTAGGGGGTGGCAGCAGGGAGCGTAGTGGCATCAAACGATTCCCCAAACGCGTTCACCACAGTGAAAACAGCGTTTTCTTGCGTGGAAAACACCGTTTTCCTGCGCAGAAAACGGCGTTCCCATGCCTGGCAGCGCACTCACTACGCGCAGCCACTCCCCTCCCTTTCGGGGAGGGGTTGGGGGTGGGGCTGTTGGGGAGGGGTCGGGGGTGGGGCTTTGCTGCCACCTCCCACCTTGCTGCCACCACCCCTGCTTCCCCTTTGTACAAAGGGTTTCTGCGGTGCTGGTGGCAGAGTGGCAGCAAAAACAGAAAAAAAATTATTGTGTATGGCAGGTGCAATATTATGCTTTTTAGCTCGTTTCATATAATATATGAACGATGTAATAGGACGCATAATAGACCTCCCCAAGCATGTCGATCCCAGGGGCAACCTGACGGTGGCAGAGCAGATGAAGAACGTGCCGTTTGACATAGCACGCGTCTATTGGACTTACGATATTCCCTCCGGTGAGCGGCGGGGCGGACATGCCCACCGCACGTGCGAGGAGATAATCATCGCCGTCAGCGGCTCGTTCGACGTGGTGTTGGACAACGGGCGTGGCCAGACGGAGACGCACCACCTGAACCACCCCTATCAGGGACTCTACGTCGGTACGGGGGTCTGGCGCACGCTGGAGGACTTCTCCAGCGGGGCCGTCTGTCTGGTGCTGGCCTCGGAGCTGTTCGACGAGGATGAGTATATCTATGAGTATGATGAGTTTCAGGAGTTTGTGCGCTGATGTTTGATATTGTCCGATATACCCATGACCGCCAGGACGAGTGGAACCGTTTCGTGGCACAGTCGAAGAACGGCACGTTCCTCTTCGACCGCCGGTACATGGACTATCATGCCGACCGGTTCGACGACTGCTCGCTGATGATTTACGACGATGGGCGGCTTTATGCCCTGCTGCCAGCCTGCGATGACGGGGAGGGTACGTTATGGTCGCATCGAGGACTGACCTATGGCGGACTGATCATGTCAGACCGTTGCCGTGCTGCAGGTGTACGCGATGTGTTTGTGGCGTTGAACGACACGTTGCGGCGGCACCGCTTCCAGCGGGTGGTCTATAAGCATATACCCTGGCCCTATGCTGCCCGACCGGCAGAGGAAGACCTGTTCGCCTTGTCCAACGTGTGTCATGCCGCACTGCGGTCACGCGATGTCGCCTCGGTCGTTGACCTGCGCCAGCGACTGGCCTTTAGCACATTGCGTTGCCGTGGTGCTAAGAAGGCGAAAGCCCGCGGATTGTGTGTGGAACAGATGGCCGACTGCGCAGCCTTTTGGGCGTTGCTGGAAGAAAACCTGATGAGCCGTTTTGGCGCCCATCCGGTGCATTCGCTGTCGGAAATTTCGCTTCTGCGTAACCGGTTTCCGCAAAATATACTGCTCTTTGGCGTGTTCGACGGAGAGCAGCTGCTGGGTGGCACCGTGCTCTATGTCACCCCTTGGGTGGTTAAGACACAATATATCTCGGCTAATGCCGAAGGCAAGCGGTGTGGTGCGCTCGACTTGTTGTTCAGCACCTTGTTAGACCGCTATGAGGCAGCAGGCTGGCGCTTCTTCGACTTCGGTACATCGAACCTTGTTGACACCGACGATCTTAACGACTCGCTCATCTTCCAAAAGGAGGGCTTTGGCGGGCGTGCCGTCTGTTACGATACCTACGAGTGGAGGCTGTAAGCATCTTGGCATCGCCTCCTGACTCTCCTATGAGGCCAGGTGTTACATAGATAATCCCCTCCCTTGCAGGGGAGGGGTAGGGGGCAGTATTTTGCGTCTTTTATTCGGGCAGCAAGAGCACGGTGGCCGAGCGGGCTGCCTGGGCGCCCATCACCAGCACCTGGGCAATGTCGGCAGTCTTCGACGGACCGCTGATGAAGGTGCCGTAGCCATACGTGTCGAACTGCTCTACGCCGCTCTTCGCGTCGTGTGTGGCTATGCGGCGGTAGGCCTCGTGCATGTTGTTCACTATCTGGCTCTTGGGAAGCAGGATGACCAGATGCTCGGAAATGAACATCACTGCCTTCTCCTTCATCGTCTGCGGAATCCAGATGCAGCCGTTCTCGGCCACACCGAACATGCCGCGAATGATGCCGACATCGGTGCCGTTCAGCTCCTGGGCGTTGCCCACGGTGTCGGGGTTGCGCGTGGCAATGGTGATCTCGGGCAGATTCGACGCTATCTCCTTGGCATCGGGAAACAGTTCGCGAATCAGGGCGTTGATGTCGCGACCCTGGTCAACCTCTATCGCCTGCCCGCCCACTGCCTCGCAGGTTTTTACAAACTGCACCAGCGGCTCGGCGTAGGTGACGGCCTGAATGTCGCTCAGGTCGGGCATGTCATAGCGCTCGCGGATGTTTGCCCGGTATTTACTTAGTATGTCTTCTTTGCTGCTCATAATAAGCCCACCCAAGCCCTCCCGAAGGGAGGGATGTTTAGTAACATATAGGGTGCTCCTTTTTTTAGTTGGTGTTACGTGATTATATTCTCTGCAAATTCCAGCCCGTTATCAGTGTATCTAAACACCCCCTCCTTCGGAGGAGCTTGGGGAGGCCATCTCCTCTTGAATCATCTCATGGAAGGGCTTCTTGGGGAACTTGAACATATCGTGACCTTCTGCCCAGGGGTTCAGGCCGCAGTTCATGATGGGAGAGGGGATAAGGTTGGCCCAGTGGCTCAGTCCGGTGGCGAAGTTGTATAGCCCTGCTGAGCCGTAGAGCACCGACATGCCTTGGCACATCAGCTTCTTCTGCGGATTGGCGGTGCCCAGCGCGTCTAACTGCTGGCGCCACTGGTATATCTGGTCGCCCAGATTCACCTTGACGGGGCAGAGCGTCTGACAGCTCAGACAGAGCGTGCAGGCCGACACGTTGCCGCTGTGCTTTTGCGCATCGCGCAACATGCCGAGGTTGATGCCGATGGGGCCGGGAATGAAGTAGCTGTAGCTGTAGCCGCCCGAGCGGCGATACACCGGGCAGGTGTTCATACACGAGCCGCAGCGGATGCACTTCAGGCTCTCCCAGTGCTCGGCATTGCCTATCCATTCCGACCGACCGTTGTCAACGAGGATGATGTGCATCTGCTCGGCCGTCGGGCGGGCCTTGCGGAAATGGCTCGTATAGGTCGTGGTGGGCTGGCCGGTACCGGCGCGGCATAGCATGCGCTGGAAGACGGCCAGGCATTCGTAGTTGGGTATCACCTTCTCCAGGCCCAAAGCGGCGATGTGCAGCTTCGGACATGAGGTGGACATGTCGGCATTGCCCTCGTTGGTGCATACCACGATGTCGCCGGTCTCGGCGATGCCGAAGTTGGCTCCCGTCATGCCGGCGTCGGCAGTCAGGAACTCGTTGCGCAGCGACAGGCGCGCCCTATAAGTAAGGTACGTGGGGTCGTGGTTGCCTTTCTCGTTGGAGATGCCTTTCTCTTCGAACAACTCGCCGACGTCGTCGTGGCTTAGGTGAATGGCGGGCATCACGATGTGGCTGGGCTTCTGGCCTTTCAACTGGATGATGCGCTCGCCAAGGTCAGTCTCCACTACCTCAATGCCCTTCGACTCCAGATAGGGGTTCATCTCGCACTCCTCGGTGAGCATCGACTTCGACTTCACCATCTTCTTCACGCCGTGGTTCTTCAAGATGCCATACACGATCTCGTTGAACTCGTGGGCATCCTTGGCCCAGTGGACCTCTACGCCGTTCTTCCCGGCATTCTCGGCAAACTGTTCGAGGTATTCGTCCAAGTGGGTGATGGTGTGACGCTTGATGGCTGAGGCTTTCTCGCGGAGCTGTTCCCATTCGTCCAGCCCGTAGGCCATTGTGTCGCGCTTGCTGCGAACGGCCCAGAAGGTGGCATCGTGCCAGTGAGCATACTGCTGGTTCTTCAGAAAGTCCTTGGCTGCTTTGCTGTGTGCTGTACTCATAATCCTGCTGCTAAAATCTCTACTACATGTTTAAACGCTATCTTCATGCCTTGTTTCTTGGCAACACCGGCCATGTGCATGAGGCACGAGCAGTCGGGGCCGGTCACGTATTCGGCTCCGGTCTGTATGTGACGCTCTACCTTGTCCTTGCCCATCTGGGCACTGACGGCAGTCTCTTCTACGGAGAACATGCCACCGAAACCGCAACATTCGTCGGGGCGCTCGGGTTCGACAATGTCGATGCCGTCAACGAGCATGAGCAGGTCGCGAATCTTGTTGAACTTCGCCACGTGCTCCTCGCTCGGACTGGACAGGCCCAGCTCGCGCACACCGTGACAGGAGTTGTGGAGGCTCACCTTGTGGGGAAAGGTGCCCAGTCGGCGTTCTACTTTCACTACATCGTGGAGAAATTCCACAACATCCATGCATTTCTTGGCCGTCTGGCACTCATGGCTACTGCTTGTGCCACTGGCGTTTTCCTTGCCCAAGAGTCTCGGATAGTTCTGCCGGATGAAAGCCGTACAGCTGACGCTCGGGGCTACCACGTAGTCGAAGCCGCTGAACAGCGTCTCGAATTTCTCGGCCAGCGGGATGGCCTGCCGCTCAAAGCCGGCGTTGCCCATGGGCTGGCCGCAACAGGTCTGCCCTTGTGGATAGGTCACGTCCAGCCCTAAGTGCTTCAGCAACTTGTACGTGGCCATGCCTACCTCAGGAAAGACGGCATCTACGTAGCAGGGAATGAATAGTCCTATTTTCATTCGTGTAATATTTGTTTAGTTTTGATGATGTTGCAATAAGAGCAGGTGTGGGGTTAGAAGACGCAGGGCAGTGCCAGCAGTTGGTACATCAGGGTGCGGGCCATGCGCTCGTGCCCCTTGTCGTTGGGGTGCAGCCGGTCGGTATCGCCGTTCTTGAAGTACTGTACGTGCTCGTCGATCATCGGGTAGAGGCCGCTGACAGCGTTCATGTCTATCACCGGGACGGCCCAGACATTGCCGGCTTCCTTCACGCTGTTGATGTATTCGTCCAGATAGATGCCGCAGCTGTTGGTATAGTCCTCGGTACACTGCCAGTTCTTCTCGTTGGCATAGAAACCGGCACGGTGAATGGGCGTCAGCAGCACAATCTGCTTTGTGGGGTACATGCGCTTCACCTTGTCTATGGCGATGTTGATGCGGCCACGGTATGTATTACCGTCCATGTTCAGGTAGCGGCGCTTGCGGGGAGTCAGCTTTTTGGGATGACCATGGCCGTACATCACCTCTTCGTCCTTCACCTCGTACCATTCGCCGATGGGTACGCCGTTGTTGTAGTCGTTGGTGCCCATGAATATCAGAATGGCATCGACCGAGTCGCCATGCTCTTGCTGCAAGAGACCGGCCTGGCGGGGGATGTCGTTCCATTGGCGGCCGCTTTTGGCATAGACGTAAGGGGTTATGCCCAACCAGTCGTGCAGGAAGTTCCAATACTTGAGCTTCGAACCGTTGTTCCTCGGGTCGGTAATCGAGTCGCCAAGATAGGCCACGCGCTTCTGCATCCACGGGTGGACGAACAGCGTTTGAGCATGGACGGCTCCACATAGCAGAACCGCCCATAAGAGTGCAACAAGTCTTGTCTTCATGTCTCTGTTTAATACTCCATGACAGCAGGCAGCTCCTTGGCCTGGTCTATCATCTTCTGAATCTCGCTCACGGCGGGTACGCGGTTGGTCAGGTTCTTGGCGGCATTCACCTCTTCCAGCTTCTTTTGAAGGTTTTCGGCCACACGGTGTTTCAGCTCCTTCACGGTGTCAACACCGGCGGCTTCCAACAGCTCGGCAAACTGCGGACCGACACCCTTGATGCGGTATAGGTCGCAGTGGTTGGCCCACTTCAGAATCAGCTTCGGGCTGATTTCCGTCTCCTCGGCCAGCGCCTTGCGGCCGGCCGGCTTGGCACATTTCTCTAACAACTCTGCATCCGTGTTGATACCGGCAGCAATCAGTTTCTCCGCGTAAACCTCGCCTACGCCCTCAATGTCAATTACTTTGTAAGTCATAATCTGATGTTTTAAGTTATCGCTATGCAGACTGTGTGCTGCAAAATGCTACCGCAAATATACAAACTTTTATTCGTCTTAACAAGTTTTTTATTCTTTTTTAATATAAACATTTGCATGCTACCGAAAATATACGTATCTTTGCCCCGTCAAATTTAAATACATAGAAAACAAAATGGATTACAGAGAATTGAATTTTCAAGGTATTTCGGCTGAGAGACAATGGGAGGTCTCACAGGCTTTTCCCGTTCTCATGCGAAAAGTGTATGTTTGGATGACGCTCGCACTGGTTATCACCGGATTTACGGCTTACGGAGTGGCCAACAGCCCGGGTGTGTTGCAGGCTATCTATACCAATCCCGTCATCTTCTGGGGACTTATCATTGCTGAGTTCGCATTGGTCATTGGCGTGAGCGCAGCGATCAACCGACTCTCGCTGACTACCGCCACGCTGATGTTCGTACTCTATTCGGTCATCAACGGGGCGATGCTCTCTTCCATATTCCTCGTCTATACACAGTCGTCTATCACCACCGTGTTCTTCATCACCGCAGGCACATTTGGAGCTATGGCTCTGGTGGGATATACCACAAAGACTGACCTGACGACAATGGGCAAATACCTCTTCATGGCACTCATTGGCCTGATTATCGCAACGCTGGTCAACCTGTTTCTCAAGAGTTCGGGCATGACAATGATTCTCAGTTATGTCGGCGTACTCATCTTCGTGGGACTGACGGCTTACGATTCGCAGAAGATCAAGGAAATGCTGCTACAGGCTCCCGATGCCGGTGAGGGCGCGCAGAAGTTGGCACTCCTGGGGGCGCTGACGCTCTATCTCGACTTCATCAACTTGTTCATTTACCTGTTGCGAATCTTCGGGAAAAAAGAGTAATCGCCACTCTATATAATATATAATAAGGTGTGAAAGTTTTCGTTTTGTCATCAAAGGCGAA
>CAMVAI010000056.1 GCA_947165435.1 uncultured Prevotella sp. | reverse complement strand
TCATTGCTCCACGAAAATTAGTAGCCTCTCCATGAAAATTACTCATTGCTCCACGGAAATTACTAGCCTCTCCATGAAAATTCCAAGCATTGGGACCATCGCTCGGCCCCCAAAAAATACACGGAAAAAATTATATGATCAATTACATGGTAATTATATGTAAAAGAAGATGGAACATGTAATTACCATGTAATTATCCATTAATTTTTCAAAAATTCCCGATTTCATCGGGATTTTTCTGCTGTAAATATATATATTGTGAAAAAGGAAAACATCCCGCACATCCCGCACATCTCGCACGTAAACTGACAGTCTGCTCAATTTATCTCGCACGTAGCTGACGATTTGCTCGTTTTATCCCGCACGTAGCTGACACTTTGCAACTGCCATCCCGCATCCATCCCACACCAGGCTGTTGCAGCAATAGGAT
Organism: uncultured Prevotella sp.; assembly: GCA_947165435.1. GTDB lineage: Bacteria > Bacteroidota > Bacteroidia > Bacteroidales > Bacteroidaceae > Prevotella. Next base: position 24,587 of record CAMVAI010000056.1, on the reverse strand, counting down.
GGCTTTATGCTGTGTTGAAACTTTTTCACGTGCGAGATGTGCGGGATGTGCGGGTTGTTTTTTTGTTAGCCCAGATATATATGCGCGTCCTGACTTCGGCGATATGTCACCAAAATGTGTGTTTTCATATCATTCCTATGCTCAATCATACCTGCAGTCAAAGAATGGTGGGCTTGCCGCCCGCTGCTTTGCTCCGGCTTTGTTCGCTGCATATTGCCTTAGCATATAGCATTTGGCAGATAAAAAAAGTATAAAATGTGGCTTTTTTTTTGTTTATCGCAAAAGAAGTAGTAACTTTGCGCCAAATTTCACAAAGAATATGCAGAACGAATTTAATTTTCTTGATAGAAATGAGTTCAACTTCGAACCCAGTCCGCAGGTGGTCGATGCCATCCGCCACTTCAATCCCAAGGACCTTTGCTTCTATACCCGCATCTACGACCAGGGCAAGAAGAGCGTCATCAGTGTGCGCCTGAGCGAAATCTACCATGTGCCCGAGAGCCAAGTGCTGCTGACCTACGGCGGCGAGGACATGCTGAAGAATGCCATCCACTACTTCCTGATGCTGGGCGACAACAAGAAGATTCTCATCCCCGAGTTTTCGTGGTGGTACTACAACCGTGTGGCCTCCGAGTGCGGCGGCACCTTCGAGATGTACCCCTTGCACGAGCTGGAAGACACCTTCGCCTACGACGTCGATGAGGTGATAGCCTATACCAACCGCATCCACCCCCGCATGCTGCTGCTGGCATCTCCCAACAATCCGACGGGCAACTGCCTGACGAGCGACGAGATAGGGCGCATCATGGAGCTCATCCCCTCAGACACGATGGTGCTCATAGACGAGGCATACGCCAGCTTCATCACCACCGACACCGACTATATCGCCCCGCTGGTGAACAAGTATGGCAATCTGATCATCTCGCGCACGCTGTCGAAGTTCTACGGACTGCCCGGCCTGCGCTGCGGCTTCGGCTTCATCGGTGCCGGCCACGACCAATTCCTCAGCTACTGCAACAAGTATCTGGGCTACAACCGCTTCTCCGAGGCCGTGGCCCTGGCCGCCCTCGACAGCGATACCCACTACCGCCACGTGGCCGACGACATGGAGTGGGGGCGCCAGCTCTACAAGCGCGAGCTGGGCGCGCTGCCCGGTTTCAAGGTCTATAAGTCGGTGGCCAACTTCATTCTCATCAAGTATCCTGTGGCTATCAAGGAGCGGCTGCAGCAGGCCCTGGCCGACGAGCACTATAAGATCAAGTTCATGACCGACAAGGGCCTGGAGTCGTGCATCCGCATCACGCTGGGCCGTAAGGAGCAGACGCAGACCGTGGTAGATACCATTAAACAGTGCTTATGATAGGAGTTATCTTAGCTGCCGGCATGGCCAAGCGGCTGCGCCCGCTCACCGACACCCGGCCCAAGTGCCTGTTGCAGGTGGGCCAGCGGACGCTGCTGCAGCGCACCGTCGATGCCCTGGTGCAGGGCGGCATCAGCGAACTGGTGGTGGTGACGGGCTATCGGGGTGAGATGATTCGCCATTTCCTCACGGCCCATTACCCGCAGCTCGCCATCCACTTCATCGACAATGTGGACTATGCGCACAACAACAATATCTTCTCGCTCTGGATGACACGCCCCTATACCGACGGGCGCGACTTCCTGCTCATGGACAGCGACATCCTCTTCGACCCGGCCATCGTCGGCCGCATGATGGCAGAGCCGGCTACCGCCCTGGCGCTGAACCGCCATGAGTGTGGCGAAGAGGAAATCAAGGTCATTGTCGATGCCGCCGGACAGGTGGTGGAGCTGAGCAAGACGTGCAGCATCCGCGATGCCGTCGGCGAGTCGGTAGGCATCGAGAAGATTGCTGCCGACTACTCTGCGGCACTCTTCCGCGAGCTGGAGCAGATGATAGACGGCGAGGGGCTGATAGACATCTTCTACGAGCGGGCCTTCGAGCGGCTCATCCCACAGGGCCATTTGTTCCATGTGGTCGATACCACCGACATGTTCTCCATCGAGCTGGACACCGTCGATGACTTCCAGCGTGCCAAGGAGCTCATTCCTGCCGCACTATATTAAGTAGATGAACACAACTATTCCGTAAAATCCGTTGTTCTGAAAAAGAGCAGGGCTTGTATAAACTGAAATAGAACAGTTACTTACTAAAAAAGGCATAAGAGCAATGATACTATTGAGTTTCGACACTGAAGAGTTTGACGTTCCCCGCGAACACGGCGTGGATTTCTCGCTGTCCGACGGCATGCGGGTGTCTGTCGAGGGCACCAACCGCATACTGGACGTGCTGAAGGCGAACGGAGTAAAGGCCACCTTCTTCTGCACCGGCAACTTTGCCGAAAATGCCCCCGAGGTGATGCACCGCATCATGGACGAGGGCCACGAGGTGGCGTGCCACGGCGTGGACCACTGGCAACCGAAGGAGACCGACTTTGCCGTGTCGAAGCAGATTGTTGAGCGCGTCACGGGGCGCACGGTCTATGGCTATCGCCAGCCCCGCATGTTTCCCGTCAGCGACAGCGAGATAGCCCGTGCCGGCTACCGCTACAACTCGTCGCTCAATCCTGCCTTCATTCCGGGCCGCTATATGCACCTGACAGAGCCCCGCACATGGTTCATGAAGGGCAGTGTGATGCAGATTCCCGCCTCCGTCACGCCGTGGCTGCGCTTCCCCCTGTTCTGGCTGGCGCTGCACAATCTGCCGGAGGGTCTCTACCATGCCCTGGTGCGCCGCACGCTCGGCCACGACGGCTATTTCGTCACCTATTTCCACCCCTGGGAGTTCTACGACCTGAAGGAGCACCCCGAGTTCAAGATGCCCTTCATCATCCGCAACCATAGCGGTCGGCAGATGATGCAGCGCCTCGACCGGCTGGTCAAGATGCTCAAGGCGCGCGGCCAGGAGTTTGTGACCTTTAATGAGTTTGTTAACCGGAATGGCGGAATGACGTAATATCGTTATTCCGTGATTCCGTGATTCCGTTATTCCGTTATCCCGTTATCTCGTTATTCCGTTATTCCGTAATTCCGTAATTCCGTTATCTCGTAATTCCGTTATTCCGACCCATGATTAAGTTAGCCACCGTATCGCCCTGTTATAACGAAGAAGAGGTGCTGCGCCATTCCGCAGAGCGGCTCACCGCCCTCTTCGAGCGCATGATAGCCGACGGGCTTATTTCGCCCGACAGCATGATGGTGTTTGTCAACGACGGCAGCCGCGACCGCACGTGGGACATCATCCGTGAGCTGCATGCCGAGAACCGCTTTGTGCGCGGCATCAACCTGGCCCGCAATGCTGGTCACCAGAATGCCATCATGGCCGGCATGATGACTGCCCGCGACTGGGCCGACGCCATCGTCACCATCGATGCCGACCTGCAGGACGACATTGAGTGCATACCGCAGATGGTGCGCCATTTCACCGACGGCAACGACATCGTCTATGGCGTGAAGGTGTCGCGGCAGGCCGACCCGCTGGTGAAGCGCATGACGGCGCAGGCGTTTTATAAGCTGCAAAACTCGATGGGCGTAGAGAGCGTCTATAACCATGCCGACTTCCGGCTGATGAGCCGCCGTGCCCTCGACATGCTGGCCACCTACAAGGAGCACAACCTCTATCTTCGCGGACTGATACCGCAGATAGGATTGCGTAGCACCACGGTCGATGACGTCATCAGCGAGCGTTACGCCGGCTCGTCGAAATATACCCTCGGCAAGATGTTGGGCCTCGCCCTGAACGGCATCACCGCCTTCAGCGTGAAACCCATGTACGCCATCTTCTATCTCGGTCAGGTGTTTCTGCTCATCGCCCTGTGCATCGCCGTCTATGTGGCCCATGCCTGGATAGTGGGCACCGCCGTTCCCGGCTGGTCGTCGCTCATTCTCAGCATCTGGTTTGTGGGCGGCTTCGTGCTTACCTCGTTAGGCATCATGGGTGTCTATATCGGCAAGATTTATGTCGAGGTGAAGCAGCGCCCGCTCTATCATATTGCCGAGGTGCTGGCTTAGCGCTTCGGCAACGTGCCTAAGGATGGCTGCCTGGCATAGTCCTTCGTGTTCATTTCCCATATCAGGTAGAACCATACAATCGTTGTGGGCAGTGCCTTCAGCGCGTAGGGGGCTATCAGCTCTTTCCAGATGAAGCGTGGGAAAAAGACATCGCTCGTGCATAGCGACGTGAAGATGAAGGCATAGATGAGCAGCACCGTGTCCCACCGCCCCCGTTTCCACGGTGCCGTGGTGTACCAGACGACGAAGCCCGTCATCGGGGCAATGTATCCGTAGCTCTCCGTACCAGTGGAAAACAGCGTGACGAACATCGTGGCCGATGCCAGTACGGCATAGCGGAACGCCACATGGCGGTACTGGTCTGTGCGCCGGTAGGGCGACAGGAACAGCAGGATGCCGGGCACGATGAGCCACAGGTCGCTATACTCGGTGTTGCCCGAAATCTTGCGCGGCATGCCCAGCAGCGACGTGTTCGTGGTGTTGAAGGCCTCGGTGAGGTTCTGCACGTTCTTCGCCACCAGCGACTCGTACCATCCCACGTACTGCTGCACCACGTATTCCGGACTGGAAATCAGCATGGGCAGCACGAAGAACAGGGCCGCCCACCCGAAGCAGGCGGCAATGAATTTCCGCTTGTCCTCGATGAAGAAGAAGAACGCCAAGCCCATCACCCCGTACAGCTTGATGAAGATGTTCAGCACGATGAAGAATGCCGCCCACACGGGCTGCTTGCGCTCCACGCAGGCAAACATGAGCAGATAGCACGCCGCCATCGCCAGGTCGTATTGCTCGACGAACAGGGGCGTCAGCACCTCGTGGGCACAGAACCAGAACATGAACACCTTCTGCCACCGCTGCAGCGGCATGTAACACACCGCAAAGCAGAACAGCGCCACCATCGCACACTCCCACAGCAGCACGCCCCACGTGTCGGGCAGCACGGCAAACGGCGCGATGATGTAGGCAAACACCGGCCCGTAGTGGTTGCAGTCGCCCTTCAGGTAGGGGTAGAACTCGTAGAGCGGCAGCTGCTGCAGTGTGTTGTAGAACACCGACTTGTATATCTGGTACGTGTCGGTGTCTCTCGTCCATTTCTGCAGCCCTATGATGAGGGGCATCAGCGTATAGACCGCCGCTATCGTGCGCCAGTCGCTCCAGAAGGGTTTCTGGAAGAATGCCTTGACCTGTTGTAATCCTGTCTGTGCCATGTCCTTTTTCGGTGCTATTCCTGTGATGTCTTATTCGGTGCTATTCCTGTGATGTCTTATTCGGTGCTATAGGCTGTGGGGCGTAATTCCTGGTTGCCATCTCGTAGCATAGCTTCAGCCATATCAGCGCGATGGGCAGCGCCTTCAGCGCGTAGGGCTGCACCCACTCCTTGCGCAGGTAGGTCGGAAAGAGGTCGCTGGGCGACAGACTGCTCAGCACGAAGGCGAATACCATCAGTGCCACGTCCCATCGTGTGCGCTGCCACGGTGCCGCCGTGTACCAGATGACGATACCCACAAACGGGGTGATGTATCCGCTCGACTCGCTGCCAGTGGAGAACAGGATGACGAACATCATCACCGAGGCCAGTAGCGTCTGCCGGAAGGCCGTGTGGCGGTACTGCCCGAAGCGCAGATAGGGCAGCCCGAACAGCAGCAGTCCGCCGCCGATGAGCCACAGGTCGCTATAGGTGGCACAGCCGCTCACCTTGCGCACCAGTCCTAACAGCGATATGTTTGTGCCGGCTCCGAACATGTTGTCGGCATTCTTCGCCGTCAGACTGGCATACCATTCGCCGTACTGTCCCACGATATAGTCGGCACCGAAGAATGGCATCGGGGCGGCGAACATCACCGCTGTCCAGCACAGCAGCCACGCGATGAACTTAGCCGGATGTTTCGAGAAGAAGAAGAACGCCAGCCCCACGATGCCGTACAGCTTGACGAAGGTGCCCAGCACGATGAGGAAGGCCGCCCAGCAGTCCTGTTCGCGTTCTATCAGGTAGTAGCTCAGCAGGATGATGGCCGCTATGGCGATGTTGAACTGCTGCATGTAGAGGGCCGTCAGCAGCTCGTGGGCGCAGAACCAGAGCATGAACAGCTGCTGTCCGCGTGTGAACTGCGACCGGCGTATGGCGACATAGAGGAACATCGACAGCGCTACGAGCCATAGCAGCAGTCCCCAGAACAGCGGCATCACGGCAAACGGCGCGATGACTATTGAGAACAGCGGCCCGTAGTGGTTGCAGTCGAAGTGCTCCGCCGGGTACAGGGCGTAGAGCGACTTGCCCTCCAGGGCATGGTAGAACACATATTTGAAGATAAGGAAATTGTTGCAGCTGTGTACCTTCATTACGGCACCCACCACCGGCAACAGCAGCCACAGCCCGAACAGCGTCCGGAAGTCGTGGAAAAAAGGTTTGGCTAACAGTGTCTTACATTTCTCAAGCATATCCTTCTTGGTTGTCGTGTCATTTCCTGCCGAAGTCGGCCGGCACTTCGCCCCATTTCTTGGTTTCCCACTTGATGATGGGGTTGCGCCACTGGTGGGTCTGCAGCCACCGCTCGGCGCGGGCAATAATCTGGTAGAGCGGCTCGGTGGCAGCGTTGCGCTCCAGCTTGGTCTTGCACTGCCGCTTCTTGACCCAGAGAATAGCGTTGTACGAGTCGCTGTAGATGGCCTTGTCGTGGAAGCCCTGTTGCTGCATCAAGGCCAAGGCATGCACAATGGCAAGAAACTCGCCGATGTTGTTCGTTCCCTTCATCGGCCCGAAGTGGAAGACGCGCGCCCCGGTGGCCAGGTCGATGGCCTGATACTCCATCGGTCCGGGGTTGCCGCTGCATGCAGCATCCACAGCCCACGCGTCTGCCCTCACCTCGGGGGGCAGGGGCAGCACGGTGTCGTGGCGGTAGTCGAAAGGATTCATTTGCTCCATCTTCATGGCTCTACGCTCAAACTTCAAACTTCAAACGCCTACATGCGCTCGGGCACCTCGATGCCCAGCAGGGCCATGCCGTTCTTCAGTATCTTGGCCACGTTGCGGGCTATCACCAGGCGCGTCTGTCGCTTGGCTTCGTCGGCTTCGTTCAGGATAGAGTAGTCGTGGTAGAACTGGTTGAACACCTTGGTCAGCTCGTAGCAGTAGTTGGCAATGCCCGAGGGCGAATAGTCTTTGCCGGCCTGCTCGACGGCAGCCCCGTATTCCGACATCTTCTGGATGAGCTCAATCTCCTTGTCGCTGAGAGCCGCCCCAAGGCCCTCCGAAGGAGGGGGTGTTTGGTTACATAAAGAGGCGGAATTATCATTAGTGTTGTGTAACTTAACATCCCCTCCTTCGGAGGGGCTTGGGGAGGCTTTTGCCTTCCTTAATATGCTGCGTATGCGTGCGTAGGTATATTGTATGAACGGCCCGGTGTTGCCGTTGAAGTCGATGCTCTCTTCCGGGTTGAACAGCATGTTCTTGCGGGCATCCACCTTCAGTATGAAGTATTTCAGCGCACCCATACCCACGATGCGGGCTATCTCGCGGCGCTCCTCTTCCGTGATGTCGTCAAACTTGCCCAGCTCCATCGAGGTCTTGTAGGCATCTTCCACCATCAGCTCCATCAGGTCGTCGGCATCAACGACCGTACCCTCGCGGCTCTTCATCTTGCCGTTGGGCAGCTCCACCATACCGTAGGAGAAGTGTACCAGCTCCTTGCCCCACTTGAAGCCGAGGCGGTCCAGCAGGATGCTGAGCACCTGGAAGTGGTAGTTCTGCTCGTTGCCGACGACGTATATCATCTTGTCTATCGGGTAGTCCTGGAAGCGCATCTCGGCGGTGCCGATGTCCTGCGTCATATAGACGCTGGTGCCGTCGGAGCGCAGCAGCAGCTTCTGGTCCAGACCCTCGTTGGTCAGGTCGGCCCATACCGAGCCGTCGTCGTGCCGCTCGAAGAGTCCCTTTTCAAGTCCTTCCTCTACCTTGGCCTTACCCTTCAGGTAGGTCTGGCTCTCGTAGTATATCTTGTCGAACGAGACACCCATCTTCCGGTAGGTCTCGTCGAAACCGGCATACACCCAGGCGTTCATCTTCTCCCACAGGGCGCGCACCTCCGCATCGCCCTGCTCCCACTTCACCAGCATCGCGTGGGCCTCCTTGATGAGTGGAGCCTCCTGCTTGGCCTGCTCTTCGGCCTTGTCGGCAGCCATGCCTCCAGCCGTCAGCTCGGCAGCCAGGGCCTTCACCTCTTCGCGGTAGTGCTTGTCGAAGGCCACGTAGTAGTCGCCAATGAGGTGGTCGCCCTTCTTGCCCGACGATTCGGGTGTCTCGCCGTTGCCCCATTTCAGCCATGCCAGCATCGACTTGCAGATGTGTATGCCACGGTCGTTGACGATGTTCGTCTTCACCACGCGGTTGCCGTTGGCCTGCATAATCTGTGCCAGCGACCATCCCAGCAGGTTGTTGCGCACGTGGCCCAGGTGCAGGGGCTTGTTGGTGTTGGGGCTGGAGTATTCTATCATGACGAGGGGCGAATCCTCGTGGGCCGACTGCTCGCCGTAGTGGGCGTCAGCATCGATGTCGGCCAGCAGCTGCAGCCATGCCCCGTCGGCTATGCTGAGGTTGAGGAATCCCTTCACCACATTGTAGCCGCTGATGGCCTCGCAGTGCTGTGCCAGGTATTCGCCCAGCTCCTGACCGGTCTGCTCGGGGCTCTTGCGTGCCATCTTCACAAACGGGAACACCACGAGGGTCAGGTTGCCCTCAAACTCGCTGCGTGTCTTCTGCAGCTGTACCATTTTTTCGGGCACGTCCTGTCCGTACAGTGCCTTCACGGCAGCCAAGGCCGCCTGCTGTATCTGTTGTTCTATCTTCATAATCTTAACGTTAAGTGGCTGCAAAGGTACGAAATATAAATGAGAAATGAGAAATGCGGAGTGAGAAATGTAGCTGTGAGATGCAGAAAAGTCTGAAAAGCATCCTCAGCCATTACTTTTTTCTTTCCCCTCGTAGGTCTGATAGACCATGTAGCATCCGTCGGCACGAAGTGTGAAATAGGATGTAAGGGCCTCGTTGAGGGTGCCTTGCCACAGCTCCCGGTAAGCATAGGAGTCCCATTTCAGTCCTTCGGAAGTAATCTCCTGGCAGCCAAAGTTGAAGATGCTCACCTGCTGGCCCTTAAACGACGGGAAGGTGCGGTCGCCTTGTGCCGGCGTGAAACAGCCGTGGTCGGTGAACATCACGCCCTCTACCCCCATGTCGCGGTAGTACCGCATCAGCAGCGCGATATTGCCCAGCGTATGGTCTTCGCGGCCGCCCGTAGCAGCCAGATAGGCTATGCTGCGCCACCCCCGGCCGACGCAGTAGCGGGTGGCCTTGGTCAGGTCGTTGTCCTCCTGTTCGTCCACCTGTATCAGCCGGTCGTGGAATGCTGCCGCTATGCTGTCGCCGTCGCCCACCACCACTTCTGCCTGCGGATAGCGGGTGATGGCCCCGTCGCAGGCCACCACATGCGGTGTGCTGTGCAGTACGTCGAGCGGTACGGCGTGTGTCGGGAAGTCGCCGTTGGCTAAGATGACGGCATCAAAATCATTCATGCGCTGAGACGTTCATCATTGTTTTCCACTTAAAGTAGCCTGCCACGGCGATGACCACATACAGTCCGTAGAGTCCGGCTTTGAAGGGGATGCCCTTTTGCACATACAATATGCAGCACACCACGTCGACCGTAATCCAGAACCACCACTGCTCGATGTACTTACGCGCCAGTGCCCACAGTCCTACGAACGACAGGGCATTGGTGAACGAGTCGAGCACGGGAACGGTGGAGTTGGTCCAGGTGACTAATATATAATAGGTGGCGCCCCATGCCGCCAGGAAGAAAATGACTGTTGGCAGATAGAGCCTTAGGGGCATGTGGGTGATAGGCAATTCGCGCTTCTCGCCTTTGCCCCACCGCCATGCAATATAGCCGTAGATGGCAGCTGAGGTATAGTAAACAGCCATGCCCGCATCGCCATACAGTCCGTGGCTCCAATACAGGTAGATGTCCAGTGCCGGCATGATGATGCCCACCAGCCATAGGGCGATATGAGCACGATACTCGAGCCAGATATAAATCAGGCCGAGTATCGTGGTCAGTATGTCAAGCCAATACGTTGCTAAGAAATCCATATCAGAAGTTGATGCTTAAATGTGCCATCACGTTGAACGGTGCCGAGGGGGCGAAGCCGGCGGCACCCTGGTCGCGCAGGCCCCACTCGTTGACGGCCTTCACGCCGCCCTGTCCGTCGCTGACCAGCTGTGGCGCGGCCCATCCGTTGTTGTCATACTTGGCCGAGAAGATGTTGTAGAGGGTGATGCCCACGGTGGCCTCCTTGATGCCACATGGCTTCAGGGCGAAGGTGTAGGAGAGGTCGGCATTCGTGGTGAAGTGCGACTTCAGCATCAGTGTCTCGTGCGTCGTGTTGGCATTACCGGTCCAGGCATCCTTGCACTCCATGGTCTTGAATCCGGTGTTGGTCAGATACTGGTCGCTGACATATTGGCTCTGGATGCTGGCCTTGAGCCCGCGCCAGGTAAAGGTGAAGATGTTGTTCAGGATGAAGTCGGGCGAGAAGGCCAGCGGCTGTGTGCCCAGGTTGACATTGGTGCCGTCGGTGAGTGTCACCGTCATGTCTTTCACACGGTTGCGGCTCCATGTGGCATTGGCATCCCAGCGCAGCCAATCGACGGGTTGCCATGCGGCCTCAAGCTCTATACCTAAGCGGTAGCTCTTGTCGAGGTTCTTGGTCAGTGCCTCGCCGATGGCGTTCAGTTCTCCTGTCAGCACCAGCTGGTCCTTGTAGTCCATCCAGTAGATGTTGGCTCCTGCCGAGAATTTGCTGCTCTGATACTTGTAGCCGACCTCCAGGTCGTTCAGCCGTTCGGCCTTGGCCACGACGTCGGGGCGGTCGGGGTTGGCTATCTGCTGCATGAAGTTGTTGCGCACGGGCTCTTTGTGGCCGATGCCGTAGGAGGCATAGACCTTATGGTGCGGGTTGATGTCGTAGTTGATGCCGAACTTGGGGTTGAAGAAGTTGTAGTGGTTGTCAATGACATAGCGCTTGTCGCCGTTCACGCCGTAGGCCACCGTGGGGTCTTGCAGCTTGTAGCCGATGTGGCGGTATTGCAGGTCGATGTAGGCGTTCAGCCCGCGTATGAAGTCGTAGGTCACCTTACCATAGATGTTGAAGTCGGTCTTGCGCGAGTGGTTGCGGTAGTACTCGAAGTCGGACGTCAGTGCGGCAGGCTCGGGCACGGTGGTCTGTACGCCCGGCTTGGCCCAGACGATGTGGCCGAACTGGTTGCCGTTGTAGCGGTTCCATCCGCCTCCCAGCACGGCCTGCAGGTTGCGGTGGTTGTTATAGTTGAGCGAGGCCACGATGCCGTAGAAGTCGTTGTCCATCTTCTGCTGATCCACCAAGTCTTCCTGTACGCTCTCGTCGGTGCTCAGCCCGAAGGTTTTCCACGATGTGCCATACATCTGCTGCGTGGCCTTGCTCTGGAACTGCTGGTAGTAGCCGTTGCCCTTGGTGTAGTGCAGGGTGGCGCTCATGTTCAGTTCGTCCGTGAGGCGCTGGTTCCAGATGAGTTGGTAGTTCTGCTGGTGGTAGTTGTCGGTCTGGTCTTTGTAGTAGCCGGTAGGATTGCCGTTGTCGTCGGATGTCATGAGGCCGCACGAGTTGTACCTGCGGCCATAGAGGCTCTGCTCGTACTTCGAGGTGTAGTTCCAGGCGTGGTAGGTCTCCTCGATGCCGTTCCATGTGATGAACTTCACCACCGTGTTGTCGCCGAAGTAGCCTGCCTGCAGCAAGTAGGAGTTGAGCTTTGTCGCGGCACGGTCCAGATAGCCTTTCGAGCCGATGTTCGACAGTCGGCCCTGCAGTCCCCAATGCTCGTTGATGAGCCCCGTGCCGAAGCGCAGCGTCTCCTTGTGGGTGTAGTAGGAACCGCCGCTGAGGTCGATGGCGGCGAAGGGACGCATGCCTACATTCTCCGTCAGCATGTTGAGCGTGGCTCCGAAGGCTCCGGCTCCGTTGGTCGAGGTGCCCACGCCGCGCTGTATTTGCATCGACTTCACCGACGATGCAAAGTCGCCCATGTTTACCCAGAAGAGCGTAGAACTCTCGGCATCGTTCATAGGCACACCGTTGGCGGTGATGTTGATGCGCGACGGGTCGGTGCCGCGGATGCGTAGCGATGTGTAGCCGATGCCGTTGCCTGCGTCTGATGTCATGGTCACCGACGGGGTGAGCGACAACAGGTAGGGCACGTCCTGTCCGTAGTTGACGGCCTTCAGCTGCTGTTGGCTGATGTCGGAGAAGGCCACGGGGGTCTTCTTCGTGGCGCGCGTCGCGGTCACCTGCACCTCTTGCAGTGCTACACTCTTCAGCGAGTCCGTCTCCTGTGCCTGGGCCATCGCTGTCATGCCCAGTGCTGCTAAAAAGATCATTTGTCTCATCCCTTTTTTAATTTTTATTTTTTTTATTTATTATTTGTAAAAGGGGGGTATTGTGTTACTCCGTCATCCCTACGCCGGCATTACCCGTATCAGGTTCAGAAGGGTATCATCTCAGCCCGCAACAGCGAGCACCCCTTGACGAGCACTTTGCTCTAATCGGCTGCAAAGGTAAGCATAATTATTGGTTCCTCAAAATAATCGGGCTATTTTTTCGGACTGCTGTACCCGTTGTAGCTGTAATCGATTGTCTGTATGCAAATTTTTTTTGTAAATGTTTCGTTTTTTTGAAAGAAAACTTTTTATTCTGCGGAATTTTGACTACTTTTGTATGCAAAGTGAAAAATCATAGATATTCATGCATTAATTCTCTGAAAATGCTTCCGTATGTCAGCATTATTTCGTACATTTGCAGCCAAAAACTGTCATTATGGATACAATCAAGAAACAATTTGCCCAGAAACTGATGGACATCAAGGCCATCAAGTTGCAGCCCAGCGAGCCTTTCACATGGGCTTCGGGCTGGAAGTCGCCCATTTATACCGACAACCGCAAGACGTTAGGCTATGCCTCCGTCCGCTCGTTTGTCAAGTTGGAACTGTGCCATGCCATCCAGCGTGAGTTCCCCGAGGCTGAGGCCGTAGCCGGTGTGGCCACCGGAGCCATTGCGCAGGGTGCGCTGGTGGCCGACGAGCTGGGGCTTCCCTACGCCTACGTGCGCCCGAAGCCGAAAGACCACGGCATGGGCAACCAGGTGGAAGGCGAGCTGCAGCCGGGCGCCAAGGTGGTGGTGGTGGAAGACCTGATTTCCACGGGCGGCTCTTCGCTGAAGGCCGTCGAGGCGTTGCGCCAGTACGGTGTCGAGGTGGTCGGCATGGTGGCGTCGTTCACCTACGGCTTCCCCGTTGCCGAAGAGGCTTTCCGCGCTGCCGGTGTGCGTCTGGTCACGCTGAGCGACTACAATGCCGTGCTTGAGCAGGCTGCCGAGACCGGCTATATCAGCGAGGCCGACAAGGCTGTGCTGGCCGAATGGCGCAAGGACCCCTCCGTCTGGGGCATCGAGTAATAAAAGTTTCCCACCCTTCCTGACGACCACGAATTTCACTAATTAAACTTATTTTACGATGCAGAACAGGAATTGACTGTAACTGGTTTGAATTCGTGTAATTAGTGAAATTCGTGGTCATAAAAATCAGGTGGGAAAGTGCAGTTAGTAATTAGAAAATTCGTAAATCGTAAATAACGACAAAGGTGACCAAGTTTGAAAGTAGCGTCAAGCAGATACCCTATTCCGTAGAGGACGTGTATCGCAACATCAGTGATTTGAGCAACCTGGAGCGCGTGCGCGACCGGGTGCCCACGGACAAGTTGAACAGTTTCGCCTTCGACCAGGATTCCGTCAGCGTCAACGTGTCGCCCGTCGGCGACCTGAAGCTGCGCATCGTCGAGCGCGAGGAGAACAAGTGCGTGAAGTTCGAGACCGAGCAGTCGCCGCTGCCCTTCAACCTGTGGATACAGGTGCTGCCCGTCACGGCCACGGAGAGCAAGATGAAGATTACCGTCAAGGCCGACATCCCCTTCATGCTGAAAGGCATGGTGAGCGGCCCGCTGCAGGACGGCGTGGAGAAGATTGCCGACGCGCTGGCGCAGATTCCGTATGTTTAATTGGTAGCGGTGTTGCGGGATTTCGGTATTTCGGAATATCGTTATCCCGGTATCCCGGTATCCCGTAATTCCGTTATCCCGTAATTCCGTTATCCCGTAATCCCGAAATCCCCAAAAAGAAGAAAAATGGCAAATAAACTCTGGGAAAAAAACTTCGAGGTGAATGCCGAGATCGAGCGATTCACCGTGGGCAGAGACCGTGAGATGGATCTCTACCTGGCCAAGTACGACGTGCTGGGCTCGATGGCCCATATCACGATGCTCGAAAGCATCGGACTCATCGGCAGCGACGAGCTGCCGCTGCTGTTGGCAGAACTGAAGAACATCTATGCCGTCTGCGAGCGCGGCGAGTTCGTGATAGAGGACGGCGTGGAGGATGTCCACTCTCAGGTGGAGCTGATGCTCACCCGCAAGCTTGGCGACATGGGCAAGAAGATACACTCCGGGCGCTCGCGCAACGACCAGGTGCTCGTCGATCTGAAACTCTTCACGCGCCACGAGCTGCAAGAGGTGGCCGACGGCGTGAAGGTGCTCTTCGACGAGCTGATACAGAAGAGCGAGCAGTACAAGCATGTGCTCATGCCCGGCTATACCCACCTGCAGGTGGCCATGCCCAGCAGCTTCGGCCTGTGGTTCGGGGCATACGCCGAGAGCCTGTGCGACGACATGCTGTTCCTGCAGGCCGCCTACCGCATGACCAACCGCAACCCCCTCGGCTCGGCAGCCGGCTATGGCTCGTCGTTCCCCCTGAACCGCCAGATGACCACCGACCTGCTGGGCTTCGACACGATGAACTATAACGTCGTCTATGCCCAGATGGGGCGCGGCAAGACCGAGCGCAACGTGGGCTTCGCTCTGGCCACCATTGCCGGCACGCTGGCCAAGCTGGCCTTCGATGCCTGCCTGTTCAACTCGCAGAACTTCTCGTTCGTGCGCCTGCCCAAGGAGTGTACCACGGGCAGCAGCATCATGCCGCACAAGAAGAACCCCGACGTGTTTGAGCTCATTCGCGCCAAGTCGAACAAGCTGCAGGCACTGCCCCAGCAGGTGACGCTCATCATGAACAACCTGCCCGTGGGCTACTTCCGCGACCTGCAGATTATCAAGGAGGTGTTCCTGCCTGCCTTCGCCGAGCTGAAGGACTGCCTGCAGATGACGGCATATATCATCAATAAGATAGAGGTACGCGACGACATTCTCGACAACCCCATGTACGACCCCATGTTCAGTGTAGAAGAGGTGAACCGGCTGGCTGCCGAGGGCATGCCCTTCCGCGATGCCTACAAGAAGGTGGGGCTGGACATCGAGGCCGGCACCTTCAGCCCTGACAAGGACATCCACCATACCCACGAGGGCTCTATCGGCAACCTGTGCAACGACCGCATCCAGGCCCTCATGGACGCGGTGCTCGACGGTTTTGCCTTCGAGAAAGCCCGCGAGGCAGAAAGGAGGCTCCTGCAATGAACCGCCTGCTTCTGTCCGTTGTCGGCCTCGTGGCGGCAGCCCTGCTCTCGGCAGGCTGTGAGGGCGAGAACACCATCAGCCTTGACAACAAGTGCAGCTTCACCTTCTCCTATCAGGACCACCCCACGAGCCAGCTCTTCGTGGCTGCGCAGAATCCCGGCTGCTACGTCTTCGTATCTACCAAGGGCGACGGCAAGAAGGTGCCGCGCCACGTCTATGTGCAGAGCAACGAAGAGGGCGCACAGCTGGAGGACAACCTCATCACCACGGCTCCGGAGAACAACCTGCTCTATATGCTTGGTGCCAACAACGAGATAGGTCTCATCATCGGCTGTACCAACTTCAGCGGGCTGACAGCCTTTGACCGCACATGCTCGAACTGCGAGGTGCAGCGGGCCATGCAGTGGACGGGCAACCGCCAGCAGGTGGTGTGCAACTACTGTGCGCGCACCTACGACCTGGAGACGGGGGCTGTCGTCGCCGGAGCGCAGGGGAGGCCGCTCAGCAGGTATAATTGTGCTTTCAACGGCACTGCTTTGCGCGCTTGGAATTAAATTGTTAGCTAAAAATTTGGTCGTCAGATAAATTTTTCCTATCTTTGCACCCGCTTAACGCAACACAGGTCTATCGGCCGCGATGGTGGAATGGTAGACACGAGGGACTTAAAATCCCTTGGCCATAACGGCTGTGCGGGTTCGAGTCCCGCTCGCGGCACGTGTTGCAGACCGGTGGAATGCACCTCCTGCCCAAGGGCAGTGAGGTGCATTCCGCTTTTCGTGCGAGATGTTTCTGAAATTGTGGAGAGGCCACTGTTATCATTAATAAAACATAAAAAACAGCGTGGTTTTATACCTTTACGGAAATTCATAACTACCTTTGCAGAGAAGTATTGTAAACAATGAACGAAAACATGAATCTCAAACGCGCCGTCAAGGCTCCCGGGCCCGGCATGCTACTGTTGCTGGCAGCAGCTGTGCTGACCGCCTGCTCCAGTAAGTTAGACCCACTGTCTGCCGACTATTTCAAGGTCAACCCCAACCCGTTGGAGGCTGAGTCGGGACGGGTGTCGGCCACTATCAGCGGCATATTCCCCGAAAAGTATATGCCGAAGAAAGCTGTGGTGACGGTGACCCCCGAGCTGCGCTTCATGAAGGACGGACAGCCGCAGGCCGTGCAGGGTCAGCCCACCTCCTTCCAGGGCGAGCAGGTGACGGGCAACGACCAGACGGTGTCCTACCGGCTGGGTGGTCGCTACACGATGAAGGCCACGTTCCCCTACGAGGCCGCCATGCAGAAGAGCGACCTCTACCTGACCTTCGATGCCGTGGTGGGCAAGAAGGCTGTCGAGGTGCCGGCGGTGAAGGTGGCCGAGGGTGTGGTAGCCACCAGTCAGCTGTACCACAAGACCATCGCCACCGCCACGCCCTGTGTGGCGAAGGATGCCTTCCAGCGGGTGGTGGAGCAGAAGCAAGAGGCCAACATCAAGTTCCTCATCCAGCAGGCCGAGTTGCGCAAGAGCGAGCTGAAGAACAATTCCGTGCAGGAGTTCGTCAGTCTGCTGCAGCGCATTAGTGCCGACCGGCAAAGGCTGAACCTGAGCAGTGTGCAGGTGTCGGCCTACGCCTCGCCCGACGGTGGTGTGACCTTGAACGAGAAGCTGGCCAATCGGCGCCAGCAGAACGCCGAGAGCTTTGTGAAGCAGCAGCTGCAGGCCGCCCATGTTGACGGGGAGGTGGAGGCCGAGTACACCGCCCAAGACTGGGAGGGTTTCCAGCAGCTGGTGATGGCCTCCGACATTCAGGACAAGGATGTCATCCTGCGTGTGCTCTCGATGTATAAAGACCCGCAGGAGCGCGAACAGCAAATCCGAAATATGAGCCACGGCTTCCGCGAGCTGGCCGACGGCATACTGCCCGAGCTGCGGCGCGCCCGACTGACCATCAACTACGAGACGATAGGCCGCGACGACGCACAGCTCTTTGCACAGCTGAAGAGCGACCCCTCGAAGCTCAGCATCGAGGAGCTGCTATACGCCGCCTCTATTGCCGACACGCCCGCCCGGCGCGAGAGCATCCTGAAAGATGCCGCCCGGCTCTATCCGAAAGATGCACGGGCCTTCAACAACCTGGCGGCCATGGCCTATGGCCAGGGGCAATACGAGGCTGCCAAGAGATACCTCGAACAGGCGCAAGCCCTGCAGACCCGTCTGCCGGAGGTGGATGCCAACCTTGCCCTGCTGGCCCTGCAACAGGGCGACACCAAGGCCGCCGAGAACTACCTCGGCAGAGCTGCCACGGCCGCCAACATGGCCGAGGCGTTGGGCAACCTGAATCTGGCCAAGGGCAACTATGCCCAGGCCGAGAAGGACTTTGGCGACGTGAAGACCAACAGCGCCGCTCTGGCCCAGCTGTTGAACAAGAACTACAGCGCGGCCGCCCGCACGCTGGCCGCCATCAACGATGCCGACGGCATGACCGACTATCTGCTGGCGGTGCTCCATGCCCGTCAGGGCCATGCCGATGCCGCAGCGTCCTGTCTGCGCTCGGCGCTGCAGAAGGATGCCTCGCTACGGCAGTATGCTGAGAATGACCTGGAACTGAAGAATATTGCCCGATAAAAAATGAAGACACGGCTGTTAGCATTTCTTGCCACCGCACTGCTGCTCTGCTCGTGCAGCAGCGACAGCGGGCGCTTCCGCATCGAGGGGCGACTGCGCAATATGAACTTCGGCGAGTTCTGGGTGTACAGCCCCGACGGCGGCTTTGAAGGCATCGACACCATCAAGGTGCGCAACAGCCGCTTCGAGTATGAGTGGAACCTGCAGAGACCGGCCACCCTCGTGGTGATATTCCCCAACTTCTCGGAACAGCCGGTGTTTGCCGAGCCGCATGCCACGGTAGAGATGAAGGGCGATGCCACCCACCTGAAGGAACTGACCATCGAGGGCACTGACGACAACGAGGAGATGACCAAGCTACGCATGAACCTGAACAAGCTCATGCCGCCGGAGATTCCCGCTGCCGTGGCGGCCTTCGTCAGCGAGCATCCTACGTCGCCCGTCAGCCGCTACCTGCTGTACCGCTATTTCGAACAGCCGCGCGAGGTCGACTATGCCACGGCAGCCAAGTTGGCGGTGCTGCTGATGAACGGTGACCCGCAGAACGAGAATTTGAAGAAGCGCAGAAACCAGTTCATCAACCTGCAGCATGGCGCCCTGAAAAGCAAGTGTCCGCCATTCACCGTCACCGACGTGAAAGGCCGTCGCGTGACGGAGAAGATATTCAGCGGCAAGGTGAGCGTGGTCACGGCATGGGCCTCGTGGAGCTACCGCAGCACCGACCAGCAGCGCAGGCTGCAAATGCTGAAGAAAGACTATGGCGACGACCTCGCCGTGCTGAGCATTTGTGTCGATGGGCGCCCCGCCGACTGTAAGAACCGTGTGGAGCGCGACTCGCTGAAGTGGTCCACCATTTGCGACGGGCGTATGTGGGACACCCCGCTGCTGGCCCGCTTCGGCATGGCTGATGTGCCGGCCAATGTCGTCATCGACCGCAAGGGCAGGGTGGTGGCCCGCAACCTGGAGCCGAGGGCGCTGGAGGACAAGCTCAAGGCGATGCTGAAGAAGTAAGATTAATATAAAATAAAAGGAGGAACATGAAAAAAGTGCTTGTACGAATACTGAAAGTGTTGGGCGGTCTCGTAGCCGCCGTAGTGGTGACGTTGGGTGGCGGATTCCTGATGCTGAACACCGACACCGTTCAGAACCGCCTGCTGAAGGAGGCTGTCGCCGTGCTTGAGGAACGCCTGCAGACGCAGGTCACTGCCGACCATGTCCGGGTGAGCGTCACGCCGCTGGAACTGACGCTACAGGGAGTAACCATCGAAGACCGCGAGCAGCGCAAGATGTTCGAGATGGAAGAGCTGTCGGCCCACCTGGAGCTATGGCCGCTGCTGGAACGTAACGTCATCATCAAGAAAGCTGGCGTGCAAGGGCTCACTGCCCGGTTGTACAAGCCGTCGCCCGACGAGCCAGCCAACTATCAGTTCGTCATCGATGCCTTCAAGAAAGAAAAGAAACGCGAGTCGCAGGCTGAGGCTGCCCCCGACTCGGTCAAAGCCCATCAGAACGTGTCGCTCGCTGTTGAAGAGGTGAACCTTGACCGCATCAACGTCACCTACAACGACCGGCGGGCCTCGCTGGCCAAGCTGGGCTATATCGAGCGCGACGGCAGGCGGTGGGCGGAAATTGCCAACCTCACCTCCAGCTGGGTACACACCAAGAAGAACGGCACGAAGGTGGATAACCGCGTGGACGTCGGCACCCTCTATTATGTCGAACAGGGCGACCAGCGCGGCATTGACATTGTGGGCTTGCGCTATGTCACCGACAACCACCTGCCGCGTAAGAACAAGAACAAGCCCAAGCGTGGATTCTTCGACCAAGGCCACTTCGACGTGGTGGGCAGCCTGAAGCTGCAGCTGACGCATGTGGCCAAGGACAGCGTGGCGGCGACATTGGCCGAATGCCAGCTGTCCGACCGTGGCTCCGGCTTCGACATCAAGAGCCTCACCCTGCAGGCGGCCACGAACATGAAGACGTTGTGGCTGCGCAATGTCGATATCCGCATGAAGAATACCAAGGTGGCCTTCGACAGCGGTGTAATGCAGATTCCGTCGAAGAAAGACGGGCGGGCCTTCACCTACCACACGTCAACCATCACCGGCACCACGCTGCTCAAGGACATCTCGCGGCCCTTCGCCCCGGTGCTGAGCCGTTTCTCCATACCCTTACAGCTGCGGGTGAAGATGAGCGGCAGCGACGACCGCATCGACTTCCGCGACGCCGTGGTCAGTACCACCGACAAGAAGCTGAACGTCAGGGCTACGGGGCGTATCACCAACCTGAGGGACAAGTACAAGCTGCACGTACACTTCGACGTCCACCAGATGACGGCGCAGGGTGGTTCCAAGGAGCGTATCATCAGCCAGTTTCCCGTCAAGAAATACATGATGAAGCAGCTGCACAGTCTTGGCACCATCGGCTACAAAGGCGGCTTCGACGTGCTGTGGAAGAAGGAGCAGTTCTACGGACGGCTGACCACCCGCGTGGGCGATGCCGACTTCCGCTTCACCCTCGACGAGAAAGACAAGTATGTGTTCGGCAGCGTCAAGACCGACTCCTTCCAGTTAGGCCGTGCCATGGACATGCCTGACCTCGGGCGTATCGCCTGCACCGCCAATTTCCGTTTCGACATCTCGAAGCCCCGCACGGCCAAGATGCGCAAGGTGAAGGGCGGCAAGCTGCCCATCGGACATATCGATGCCGTAGTCAGTGAGGGTAAGTACAAGTTCATCAAGGTTCACAACCTGGTGGCCGAAATCAACAGCGACGGTGCCGTTGCCCAGGGAAGCGTCGTGGAGAAGGGCAAGCGCATGGACATCGGCTGCACTTTCTCGTTTACCAATACGAACGAGATGCAGAAGACCAAGATCAAGCCCGGCATCCGTTTCCACAAGATGACCGACTCGGCCAAGGCGGTACGTGCCGAGAAGAGGGAGATCAAACGGAAGGAAAAGGAGGCCCGCAAGCAGAAGAAGGCCGCCGAGAAAGAGGCCAAGCGGCTGCAGAAAGCCATGGAAAAGGAGCAGAAGGCCATAGAGAAGGAGGCCCAGCAGAAACAGAAAGATGCAGAAAAGGAGGCCAAGCGCCAGCAGAAGGCTGCGGAAAAAGAAGCCAAGCGCCAGCAGAAGGCCGCCGAGAAAGAAGCCAAGCGCCAGCGGAAGGCTGCCGAGGAGGAAGCCAAGCGTCAGCAGAAGGCTGCCGAGAAGGAAGGGCAATGACCTACCATTTGATGGCTTTCACGATTTCTTCCAGCCAGTGGCGGTCCACCTCGTCGAAGGTGTTCAACTCCCGGCTGTCGATGTCGAGCACGGCACGCACCTGACCGTCGGCACCGAAGAGGGGCACCACGATTTCAGAGCGTGACAGACTGCTACAGGCAATATGGCCCGGAAACTGCTCGACATCGGGCACGACGATGGTCTCGCCCCGCTGCCATGCCGTGCCGCATACGCCCCGTCCGTAGGCGATGTGCATGCAGGCCACGCTGCCCTGGAAGGGTCCGAGGTGCAGCTCGTCGCCGCAGACCACATAAAAGCCCGTCCAGAAAAAGTGCATGGTCTCATGGATGGCGGCACTCACGTTGGCCATGATAGAGACGGCATCGCTCTCGCCGTCGGTAAGCGACTGTACCTGCTGCAGAAGCAGGCGGTAACTCTCTTCCTTGTTCATGAGTATATCCGGTTTGTTCATGGGTATATCTGTTTTGTTCGACATGACGTGTTTACATACCGGCCGCAAAGGTACAAAAAAAAGATGACCTTATTTTGCCGACTCACTTTTTTTTAGTAATTTTGCGCCCAAAACAAAAAAGATAGTAAGAAATGGCAGAAAAGAAATTCAAGAGAACCACTGTGACCTCTGCACTGCCCTACGCCAACGGCGGGGTGCATATCGGTCACTTGGCAGGCGTCTATGTGCCTGCCGACATCTATGTGCGCTACCTGCGCCTGAAGAAGGAGGACGTGTTGTTCATCGGCGGTAGCGACGAGCACGGCGTACCCATCACCGTGCGTGCCCGCAAGGAAGGCATCACCCCGCAGGACGTGGTAGATCGCTATCACACCATGATTAAGAAGAGCTTCGAGGAGTTCGGCATCTCGTTCGACATCTACAGCCGTACCACGTCGGAGACCCACCACCGGTTTGCCGCCGAGTGGTTCCGCAAGCTGTACGACGAGGGCAAGCTGGTGGAAGAGACCACCGAGCAGCTGTACGACGAGGAGGCCAAGCAGTTCCTGGCCGACCGCTACGTGACGGGCGAGTGCCCCCACTGCCACAACCAGGGAGCCTACGGCGACCAGTGCGAGAAGTGTGGCCGCGACCTCTCGCCCACGGAGCTTATCAACCCGAAGTCAACCATCAGCGGTTCTACTCCCGTGCTGAAGAAGACCAAGAACTGGTACCTGCCGCTGAACCAATATCAGGAGTGGCTGAAACAGTGGATATTGGAAGAGCACAAAGAGTGGCGTCCCAATGTCTATGGACAGTGTAAGTCGTGGCTCGACATGGACTTGCAGCCACGCGCCATGACCCGCGACCTCGACTGGGGCATCCCCGTGCCGGTGGAGGGAGCAGAAGGGAAGGTGCTCTACGTGTGGTTCGACGCCCCCATCGGCTATGTGTCGAATACCGTAGAGCTTTGTGCGAAGGAGCCTGAGCGCTGGGGCAACTGGGAGAAGTGGTGGCAGGACGAGGACACCCGTCTGGTACACTTTATCGGCAAGGACAACATCGTGTTCCACTGCATCATATTCCCCGTGATGATGAAAGCCTGGAACGAAGCAAACGCCATTCATCCCTCCGAGGGGGGGACGAAGGGGGCTTACATCATGCCCGACAACGTGCCGGCCAACGAGTTCCTCAACCTGGAGAACGACAAGATTTCCACCTCGCGCAACTGGGCGGTGTGGCTGCACGAATACCTGGAAGACATGCCCGGCAAGCAGGACGTGCTGCGCTACGTGCTGACCGCCAATGCCCCGGAGACCAAGGACAACAACTTCACATGGAAGGACTTCCAGGACCGCAACAACAACGAGCTGGTGGCTGTCTATGGCAACTTCGTGAACCGTGCCCTGCAGCTGACGAAGAAATACTGGAACGGCATCGTGCCTGCCTGCGGCGAGCTGGAGGAGGTGGACCGTCAGGTCCTGGCCGAGTTCAAGGACGTGAAGCAAAAGGTGGAGGCCCTGCTCGACCAGTTCAAGTTCCGCGACGCACAGTTTGAGGCCATGAACCTGGCCCGCATCGGCAACCGCTACATCACCGAGTGCGAGCCGTGGAAAGTATGGAAGACCGACCAGAAGCGCTGCGAGACCATTCTTTACATCTGTCTGCAGCTGACGGCCAACCTGGCCATCGCCTTCGAGCCGTTCCTGCCTTTCTCCAGCAAGAAGCTGCGCGGCATGCTGAACATGGAGAGCTTCGAGTGGGACCAGCTGGGTTCTACCGACCTGCTCCGTGCCGGGCATCAGCTGGGCGAACCTTCGCTGCTGTTCGAGAAGATTGACGACGAGGTGATACAGAAGCAGCTCGACAAGCTGGAGGCTATGAAAAAAGCCTCCCCAAGCCCCTCCCAAGGAGGGGGCATTGATGTGATGAAAGCCACTGAAAAATCGACGGATGCTGCCGCCTCGTTATGTAATCAGACACCCCCTCCCTCGGAGGGGCTTGGTGAGGTCAAACCCACCGTAAGCTTCGAGGATTTCGAGAAGCTCGACATCCGTGTGGGACTGGTGAAGCAGTGCCAGCGCGTGCCGAAGTCGAAGAAGCTGTTGCAGTTCCTCATCGACGACGGCTCCGGCCAGGACCGCACCATCTGTTCGGGCATTGCCGCCTTCTACGAGCACCCCGAGGAGCTAGTGGGCAAGCGCATCCTCTTCGTGGCCAACTTCGCGCCGCGCAAGATGATGGGCATCGAGAGCCAGGGTATGATACTCTCGGCCGTCGATCACGACGAGACGCTCTCGGTGGTTACCACCACCAAGAATGTCAAGCCGGGCAGCCAGGTAGGTTAACAAAAAAACACCCAACACCTACGACACCTGAAACAACGATGGGTTGAAAGATTCTCAAGTGTTGTAGGTGTTGGGTATTTCTTTTTAATGATAATCCGCATGTATCAGATGGTGCCCCGAAGGGGCAATAAGCTGTTAGCCCAGGGCATCGTCCTGGGGGATAGAAAGAGTAGCCCACGCCCTGAAAGGGCAAAAGCCTTATCACCACATTGATAAAATTAGTAGCCTCTCCACGATCACCAGTAGCCTCTCCACGAAAATTAGTGGCCTCTCCACGATCACCAGTGGCCTCTCCACGAAAATTACTCATTGCTCCACGAA
>CAMVAI010000055.1 GCA_947165435.1 uncultured Prevotella sp. | reverse complement strand
ATGTTTAACATCGGACATTTAGAACATTATCTATAGTCGGGTGCAAAGGTAAGAGACCCCCTGTGAGCTTAAACAAAAGAATAATGAACAAGAAAACTATCATTACCGTATTGCTCACTCTTATCGCAATTATGGGTCAAGCACAAGAAACCATTTGGAAGGATGTTGTCATGGGCTACGCTAACGTTCCTGTCATCAAAGTGAACCGTGTGGCTATGTATGCAGACCGCACAGATGTAAGCCTGCACATCAACTTCCAAAAAGGACGGCAGATTGGCTTTGTACAGGGAACTGCCCTGAAAGCTGGCGGCAAGGAGTACGTTGTGAAGGATGCCACCGTCATCAAGATTGGTGAGCCGTACACGATGACTGAAGACACGCTGAATCTAGTGATGAAGTTTGAGCCCTTGCCAACAGACACGAAGAAGTTTGACTTCGTGTCGCCCGACGGCTTGCAGCTGCTGAACATCCACAGTATTGACTATCTGCCAGAGGGCATCACGAACACTTACTGGCGTGACGATGCGACGGGCGACTGGCTGATAGGATTTGCAGAGAAGCACGCCATATATAATAATAAGGTGTGGGACATTGCTACCCAGACGGAGAAGAAGGATGCCCATAGCATGACGCTTGCTGGCGGTCCAACCATTATGATCAGCAAGATGAAGAAAGGCAAGCGCAGCATCACCATCGGCAAGGAGAGACCTGTGACGTGCAGTCCCATCGTTACGGCAGCACTGCCCGACTATCCGACAAAAGACATGCGTACGGGTTTTGCGGACAACGGCTACAAACAGACGGACAGCGTGACCGTCATCGGATGGCTGAAGGACATGCCTGAACAGGCTTGGAAGAAAGGAAAGGAGTTTAACATCGCCTTTGAGAACATCTTCGCCGACAAGCAAGAGAGTTCTTTTGCAAAAATGGACACTCTTGGACGCTTTACGCTTAAAATGCCGATTCTGAACTCTTCTCAGGTGTTCCTCGACTGGGGACGAACGAGGAAGAGCACCGTGCTGGAACCAGGCAAGACCTACTTCTTCCTCTATGACTTCATAACAGGACAAACACTCTGGATGGGCGACGACGTAAGGTTGCAGAACGAACTGCTGGCCTATCCTCATGACTGGAATAGCGACCGTATTGAGCAGAACGAAGAAGGCACGATAAGCGCCATGCAGTTCAAGGCACGGACAGACAGCTCGCGTGCTGCCAGTATGACCAAACTGCAAGAATGCCTTGAGAAGCATCCTAATATTTCGCAGCGATACATCGACTATCTGACAGGCTATTATCAGACCGACCAGGGAGAATCGATGATGCAGGCTCGTTTCTCCATGTCTGGGCATGAACTGCCCAAAGAGTACTTAGACTATGTAGGCAATGAACTTTGGCAGAAAGCCTGCAAACCCTATACGCTCTACCGGGACTTCAGTACATTTGTGCGCGACTACCTCGACCATCTCAGAGACCAGCGGCAAGGAGACTGGGGTGAACTCTTCAGAAGCACTGCCTTGCGTTTAGACCAGCAAGGCGTGTTCGCTCTGACCGACGATGAGCGTGAGGCGATGAATCAGTATGTAGCCATGCACGAGCAGCTAGAGATTGATGTCAGGAAGGATATTACACAGCAAGAGCGCGACTCCATCATCAACGCCTTCAACAACAGCGAGACCATCACAAAATTAAACGCCCTAATAATTCGTCTGGGCCAACCACTGCAAGACGAGATGAATCTTGCCAGTTACCGACAGGCTTTGGCCATCATCGATTCCGTTGGCTGCGACCGCGCACTGCGCGACATCTGTCTGGCACGCCAGTTCTATCGGGCCATCGACCAGTCGCGTGAACCCATTCCCAATTCCGCCGTCAGTATGATGGAGCAGGAAGTGCAATTACCGTCAGCCAAAGCCGCCGTCATGGCACAGCAAAACAAGTACCTCGAATTACAGCAGCGTGACATCACGAAATCGGGCAATCTGAAATCCTCCGATGACGTGGCAAACATGAGTGATGGTGAGCAGATTCTTCGCAAACTCATTGAGCCTTATCATGGCCGTCTGATTCTACTCGACATCTGGGGCACATGGTGCGGCCCCTGCAAGGCTGCGCTCTCGCATAGTCAGGAAGAATACGAAAGGCTGAAGGGCTACAATCTTGTCTATCTCTACTTGGCCAACCGCAGTAGTGACGAGGCGTGGAAGAACGTCATCAAGGAGTACAGCGTCACGGGCGAGAACGTTGTCCATTACAACCTGCCCGCCGACCAGCAGAGTGCCGTTGAGCATTTCCTGCAAGTCCATGGCTGGCCGACCTACAAGCTCATCGACCAAAACGGAAGGGTGCTTGACGTAAATGCCGATCCACGCGACCTCGAAGGACTTGCAAGACTGCTGGAGCAGATGAAATAAGAAATCTTATGTTTTTCTAATAGTAATAGGGTATCCTTGCAACCTGTACCTTTCAAGTTAGCAGGGATACCTTATTGTTACCAATTAATTACCTATGCAATCCTCGACTTCGGCTTAGCTGCCGTTCTTCTTTCATGTACTGAACGATGTAGGAGACCCCCTGTGAGAAATACAAAGTATGAAAAAGAAAAAAACAAGGAAATTAGGCGGAATATTTGGAACTTTCGGAAATAATCCTTATCTTTGCCCACGGAAACAATAATTGTCAGCTTATATGAGTGCGGAGGCCATGACAGAGAAAATAGCCGAATACTTCAAGACGCAGCCCGTCTTGAAAGCTTGGCTCTTTGGCTCCTTTGCCCGAGGAGAAGAAACTATGGATTCAGACGTGGACATACTTGTGGAGTACGATAAGAATGCACGTATCTCCCTGCTTACCATCTCGCATATGATGGGCGAGTTGGAGAAGAGCACGGGCCGACGCATCGACTTGATAGAAAACGGTTGTCTGTTGCCATTTGCGGTGGAATCTGCCAATCGGGATAAAAAATTAATCTATCAGAGAAGAGGTTAGGGATGTTGAACGGCTAAGCCACATGCTTGAAGCTATCAACGTGCTGATAAATTACAAGGAACATCACACGTTGGAAGAGGCAAAGTCAGACCCTGTGGTCTATTTTGGTTTGGTGAAGCACGTTGAGATTATCGGGGAAGCCGTCTATAAGTTGACTCATGAATTCCGTGACGCTCATCCCGTGTTAAACTGGGCTGACATAGAGCGTATGCGCCACGTCTTGGTACATGGTTACTATAAGAGCCCCCCTGTGAGCTTTACTTTCGCCCGCCTTTCGTTATTTTTATCGTGCAAACCGCTTGCAATTCACAAATCTTTTCGTACCTTTGCACCGAAATTTCACATAAATACGTATTTATTATGGCAAGACCGATCAGAGAAACCCCCGTGCTGAAAGGCGAGGATGCCTTCAACTTCGAGATGCGAAGGCTGGAGGTAGAGCACATGAGCAAGGAGCAGCGGGCCGAGAACCGCCGCAAGTTTGAGGCGCAAGTGGCCGAGGCAAAGAAGTACATCACTGTTTGCATCTGAGCCATGAACCTTGTCCGCCTGACACCCGACTATGAGTTGACTGACTTCGATTGCGGAGACGAGCAGCTCAACAATTTCCTGTTCGAGGATGCGAAGCCGTCGCTCGAACTTCGTGTAGCCAATACGTTCATTTTGGAGGACGATGGACGTATTGCCGCCTATTTCTGTATTCTCAACGACAAGGTGAGCAAGGATGAAGTCATCGGCAGCCGCTGGAAAAAGATTCGCTCGAACTTTCCCCAGAGCAAGCAGTTTCGTAGTTACCCCACTATCAAGATAGGTCGGTTCGCCGTTTCCAAAGACTACCGAGGCCAGCAAGTAGGAAGAAGGCTCATGAACATTGTCAAAGACTTGCTCCATCATAGTGCGTCAAATTCTGCCTTCCGCTTCATCACCGTCGATGCCTACCTCTCTGCCGTTCCCTTCTACGAGAAAAACGGGTTCCTCCACTTGACGAAGAAGGACGAGGACGAGCACACCCGACTGATGTACTTCGACATGATGGAGATTGCCGAATAAACTACCTCAGACACCAAAATCAAATCAAGTAGCAATTATGCCACGCAGAGAGACGTTAAATAATGCAAACACAGCGAAAATAATGGCCGAAACATTTGGCCGTTACAATATTTTTGCTACTCTCTCTCTCTCTCTCTCTCTCTCTCTCAGGTACTAACAGCCAGTCACACCTTATTAGAAGTCGCGGGCATCCGCGCGCGAATATACGGCTTTCCTTGGATAAAACCAAGGGAGGCCGCATTGTTTTTATCCCCCATTAGAAACCAATAGAATGATATATAGCATTAACAACAAAGTTAAAAATGACAGTATGAGAAAGAAAGCATTTCTTTTCATCGCCTTCCTGTTTGCGATAGCACAGGGGGCATGGGCCGACGGCTTCGGCGGCGGCCGCGGTTCCATAGAGGACCCGTACATCATCAGAACCACCGACCACTGGAACGAGTTGGCCAGCAATGTGAATGCAGGCAACCGCTACAGCGGCCAGTTTTTCAAAATGGGAGATGACATCACGGTCACAACGATGGTGGGCATCCCGAACAATTGGTTTTCCGGCGACTTCAACGGCGACAACCACACGCTGACCTTCAACTACGGCACGGCGGAGGCGCCCTACACTGAGAAGTATTGCGCCCCGTTCTTCAACATCGATGGTGCGTCCATCCACGACCTCCATGTCGCCGGCGACATCTACACAGCAAATAAGTTTGCCTCCGGCCTCGTTGCCTTCTCCGATGGCGACCTCTATATCTATCGTTGCCGTGTCAGCGTCAACATTCATAGCAGCGTCGATGGCGACGGCACCCACGGCGGCTTCTTAGCCAGAACAACCTATGGACAGTGCAAAATCGAGGATAGCGTCTTTGACGGCAGCATGACGGGCAGCAGCACCCATCACTGCGGCGGTTTCGTGGGCTGGCTTGAGACTTCTTATTTGGACAAAAGATCATGGATCAAAATCAAGAATTGCCTCTTTGCTCCAACCAGTATGACTTTTGGCAGCGAAGGTAGTGCCACGTTAGGTCGTGGCAATGCATATTCTGATTACATAGATATTGATTTTTACTATACCACTCCGCTTGGCTCTACTAATGGCACAAAGGTTTACACCTCTGCTCCCGCCGACTTGTACTCTACAAAAAAGACTATAGCCGGTGTAGATTTCTACTTGGACAAGTGGATAGTGTTTGGTTTCACTGTCTCAAGCTCTACTCCTACCGATGCCACCATCGGCTGGTCGGCTTATTCAGCATGTTGGGGCTTCTCGCTGCGCTATCGTCAGGCCGGCAGCGACGGTGCCTGGACTACCATTGACAGTGCAGACGACGGCGGAACCAACATCAGCGGCCTACAGTCCGACATCATCTACGAATACCAGGTGGGGTATTATTATCAAGGAAACCATTATTATTCCCACACCCAAACCTTCGCCACGGCACCACGCTACGTCGCCCCTTCAGGCCTCAGCGTGAACGAAGCCACCGCTACTGCGGCCACCCTCATTTGGACCGGCTATGCCGACACATACAACGTGCAATACCGCAGTTATGTGCAGGACGAAAATGGCAATATCGACTACAGCGGTTGGACCACAAGAAACGGCGTTCCTCGGACAACAGCAACGCTGACAGCACTTCGGCCTGGTACCAGCTACATGGTTCAGGTGCAGTCGGTGGTAGGTGAAAATACATCAGACTGGACTACGTTGTATTTCACCACTCCCGCCTTCCTACTGGCCGACGATGCCGACAATAGTGCCCTCATCGAAGACAGGAGCACATCATTTGACGTCACCCTCGCCGACCGCACCCTCTACCGCGACGGCTCGTGGAACACGCTCTGCCTGCCCTTCGCAGTCAGCGATTTCACAGGCACACCGCTCGAAGGGGCCACGGTGAAGACGCTCTCGTCGTCATCATTCTCCGACGGCACGCTGACGCTGAACTTCACCGACGCTAACAGCATCGAGGCCGGCAAGCCCTACATCGTGAAGTGGGCCACCGAGAGCGACAACATCAAAGACCCGACTTTCCAGAATGTCACCATCAGCAGCACCGTAAGCCCCGTCACGACCGACTACGTGAACTTCTCCGGCTGGTTCTCGCCATTCACGCTGGAGGCAGGCAACAAGACCGTGCTCTACCTCGGTGCCGACAACAAGCTCTACTATCCCCTGGCTGAAGTGACCGTCGGCTCCTGCCGCGCCGTGTTCTATCTGAACGGCATCGAGGCCGGCGACCTGCCTCAGCAGGCTCGCCGTTTCGTGCTGAACTTCGGCGACGGCGAGACAACGAGAATCACGTTGGTTGATGGTTCAGGGTTCGGGGTTAATGGTTCCGATGCTTGGTATACCATTGACGGTCGTCGACTCAACGGCAAGCCCACGCAAAAGGGAGTCTATATCAATAAAGGCAACAAGGTCGTGATTAAGTGAGAATAAAGCAGAGCTCGCTCATGCTTTATCGAGCGTGAACGAGCTCGAACAAAGTTCAAGGTCGTGATTAAGTGAGAATAAAGCAGAGCTCGCTCATGCTTTATCGAGCGTGAGCGAGCTCGAACAAAGTTCAAGGTCGTGATTAAGTAAGAATAAAGCAATATGAAAAAGAAAGAATATCAGAAGCCCGCGATGCGGGTAGTCAAGTTACAGCAGCAGACGTACCTGCTGACTGGCAGCATCTTCACCACCACCAGCACCAACCTTGCCGATGAGGATCTCGAAGGCCTCATCTACGGCGGTGGCGGCGTCGGTCCTGCGAGATAAAATGATCCCTTTTCCGACTGTAACGGTGGGGACGGTGACAGACACAAGAAAAACAAACATGATTTATTCACAAATTAAATTTCAAGACAATAGACAATAGACAATGAAACGTAAAGATTATCAGAAACCGACGACGAAGGTCATCAAATTGCAACACCCCGCACATCTGCTGCAAGCCAGCGGACAGGTGAATGCGACAATGAACAATAAGTGGGAGGACATAGACATCTGATGACCCTGCAGCCATTCGAGTATTAACAACAAAAAACGAAGAAGAAGAACAATGAAAACAAAGAATATCTTCAAGACGCTGGTCGCAGCCATGCTGATGCCAGCCATGCTGCTGACCACTGCTTGCAGCAGCGACGATGATGCCGTCGGCACCGAGATTAACAACCAAAAAGGCTACCCCCTGCCCGCAACCCTCAACGTGACTCGTCAAGGCGATGCCGCCACCACTCGCGCCACGTTTAACGAATCTGCCAAGAAGCTGGAGTTCAGCACGGGCGACAAACTGTTTGTTAGTGGTGAAACCGATGATGCAGGCAAATATATCGGCACGCTGACATGGCAGTCTGGCGGAACATTCAGCGGCACTATTTACACTGAAAATTCCTATTCTGGCACTGCCGACGCACTTCTCTCGGCGCACAACGGAAATTTGGCCAGTGCCTGGCTGCTTCCAGACGGCTACGAATCACGTGGTTTTATATCTATTGTAGAATCAGGTCAGAATCAAGCCACTGTCAATAGGAATGCCACCAAGACTTTTGCCGTCACGAAGGCAGAAGCCGTAGAGCAGTTCAGCATGGAAAAGGCTGACGGGTATAATAATGGCTTTGCCCTGAGCCCCCTAAATGCAATTCTCAACTTCGACATCAGAGGGTTGGCGTCCAATACTGAGGTCGAAGTGGTTTTAACAGTTGGGACTTATAATGTTTCCGGAACTGTAAAAACCGATGCTTCGGGCACCGCTACATTTGCTATAGGCGTTAATGGAGGTAAAGAGTCAAAAGATCTCGCCCTGACAGTGGGTAGCACAGCTATCACCCTCAACCTCGATGGGGACAACAACAAGACATTCGCAGCCGGCAAGGTCTATAACATCAATAGGAGTACGGTAGTAGGCCATGCACTTTCTGCCTCTGGTGTCGGCGATATTGTGGGCAGCGATGGCAAGGCATACGCCGTGGCCGACAAGGACAAGATGCCCAAAGGCGTGACCGCTGTGGCTATGGTGGCCTACAAGAACGGCTCTAACGGCCTGGCTATCCAACTCAACAGCAGCCCTTCAAAAATGTATTGGAGCAATGCCAATGCGTATACGGGATATCCCACCATTTCCGGCAATGTTGGCACCTGGCGCCTGCCGTCTCAAGAGGATTGGATAAACATGTTCACGGGCTGTGCCATAAATGGCGACGGCTTTAAAGAACAAAGTAATCCTTATTCTGATCCGCTGTACATCATTTCAGGCTTCATGGAAAAGATTACCGCCACTGGCACTACATGGACGAATGGCGACTATTGTTCGAGTACGACAACTGAAACGGAATCCGGCACGGAATATGGTTATGTTTTTACCAACTACGTCGAACAATACTACGCGTACATCAGCAAGATGCTCAAGTCCAACGCCGACACCCATTCCGTGCAGTTTTATGTTCTTGGCTGCTTCGCTTTCTAAACTGTAGCGGCGGCCTAACTGCACGCGGGGAGAGTGTACACGGGGTCAGACCCCGTGTGTACTTTTACAGGCAATTAATCACTTTTTTAACTTAAAAAACAATTCAAGATGATGAAGAAAAAAGGCTATCAGAAACCGACGATGAAGGTCGTCATATTGCAACAACGCACGCAGTTGCTGGCAGGAAGCGGACTGAACGATCCCAATGACTACCCCCCCGGCGGCAACCCGTTCACATATTAATCAATCACAGTGTAGCAACTATTTAAATTGAAGACAATGAAGATTACAAAGTTTTTCCTGATGGCTGCACTGGCACTGACATTTGCCGCCTGCAGCAACGACGATAACGATTTCCAGAACTCCCCCCAGCCGGCCAAGGCCGAGGGCATCACCATCACCGCCACGCTGGCTCCAAAGACTGGTGGAGCCGGCACACGTGCCTTGACTCCGGGCGACAATAAGATCGTGGCCTCATGGGCCGTGGGCGAGAAAATCGCCATCCTCTACGAGAAGGGTGGCACGAACTATGAAGCCGATGCCGAGATCAAGAGCGTCGACCAAAGCGGTGCAGCCACCATCGAGTTCAGCGTAGAGAGTGGTACGGTCGACGGCACCGCCTGCAAGTTGATCTATCCCTCAACAGCCGTCAATGATGCCAAGACAGCCGAGAAAAGTTATACCAGCATGCTGGCCAGTCAGAATGGCGAACTCAATGCCGACTTCGACGTGCGCGTAGGTGCCGGCACTATCCATACCACCAAGCCCAGCCTCGACGTCACCACGCAGCCCGCGCCGCAATACAGCATCTTCAAGTTTGCCGTGAAGGATCTCAGTGACACGAACCTGAGCGTCTCGTCATTCGAGGTGTCAAACAGTCTAGCCTCGATTACCACTGTCAGCCTCGCCTCGGCCAAAAGTGAGTTCTACGTAGCCTTGCCAACCCTGACGGCCTACACCTACTGGTTCAGCGCAACTGCCGACGGTAAGAACTACGTCGCCAAGGCTGTGGTTTCCAAGGATACCGAGGCTGGCAAATATTACCAGAGCACCGTGCAGATGGCAACCGTCGGCGACGTGATTCTCTCCGACGGTAAGTTCGCCAAGGCTTCATCGACGGAGACCAAGGTGGCAATGGTAGCATACGTGGGCAAAGATACAGACCATGGCTATTTTCACGGCCTGGCCATTGCCATGACCGACGACGAGATCAACGAGGCGGACTTGTCGGCAGCAAAAAACACTTGCAAGAGCAAAAATCAGTCTGTCCCCGTCTCTTCTTCCGAGTGGGTGCTTCCAAGTGTAGATCAGTGGAAGACCATGTTCCAAGCTAATGGTGGAAACCCCTACAGTTACACCGGCCTGAACACAGCTTTGGAAACAGCGGGTGGAGATCCATTGAAGAAGGAAAAAATTTACTACACATTCACGAAGTTGCTTGGTGAAACTGTAAGCTCGCAGATGGTTCTTTACGACAGTATCTTCAAGAATGGCGTCGAATTCGATAGTCCCGATCACGCCAACATTTACTATGTCCGAGCCTGCCTCGCTTTCTGACCGGACACACTAATCACTTTTCCGACTGTAACGGTGGGGACGGCGACAGACACAAGAACAACAAACATTATTTATTCACAAATTAAATTTCAAGACAATAGACAATGAAACGTAAAGATTATCAGAAACCGACGACGCGAGTTGTCGAGTTGCAACAACGCACGATGCTGCTGGCTGGCAGCGTAGTAGATGCCACCCGAGGCGACTATGGCATTGCTAACGGTGACGTAACTGAAACGCTCACTAATGGCGAATGGGTATGGCAATAAAACAAAAGGACGCATGACAATGAAGAAGATTATGACAAACATCAAGACCCTGGCCGCCCTGCTGATGGCAGGAGCAGCCCTGACCGCTTGTTCAAGCGAAGATAATTTCATGAACGACCAGCCCGCCAACCCGACGGAGCCGCAAGTATATACCATGACCGTGCAGGTCACAAAGGGCGACGCTGCCACCACCCGCGGACTCTCGCTCGACGGCAAGACACTCAACGTGAAGTGGAACGAGGGCGAGATGGTCTATGTGCTGCAACAAGATAAAGACCATACAGCGGAATGGAACTATGTAGGAAAACTGACTGCAGCAGCCAGCAGCAATGCCACGACTACCCTTAGCGGTACACTTACAGTCGAGACAGGAGAGTCTGGTACCGACCTCGACACTGATGCACCTGCTTTGCGTTTTGTGCTCCATGGCAATGCGCTTGGTTCTGACAATGCAAGTGATTATTCAACAGGCCAGAATGGTTTGCTGACAGGCACTGGCTCCATTGAAGAGAAATACGACTTTGCAAGTTGTGACGTTGCGAATACTTCATACACCATTGACACCGAAGCCAAGACCGTTAGCGTAACGGGGGGCATAACGCTCGTGAGCGAGCAAGCCATCGTGAAGTTCTCGCTCTACCAGGCTGACGGCACAACCCCCATCAACGCCACAAGTCTGGCTATCACGAGTACTGGAGATATGAAAAAGGGCAGAGCATACGGATCAGATGCCACGACCATTACCACCCAAAGTGTCAGCCTCACTGGCCTTGAAGGTACGACCAACGAAGTCTTCGTGGCACTCTGCAATTACAACGCTACTGCATATACCCTGACTGCTACCGATGCTGCGGGCAATACCTATACCTACGGCCCGAAGACAGCCACGTTCACTGACGGTAAGTACTACGAGGTGAAGGTGAAGATGAAGACGCACGAATATGTTGACCTTGGACTGAGCGTGAAGTGGGCCACCATGAACGTGGGAGCAGAGAGCGTGACCGACCGCGGACTCTACTTCGCATGGGGCGAGACCACGGGCCATGCATTCGGCAGCGGCTACCAATTCTCGGAGGGCAACTATGCATGGTACAACGACGGCGTCACAGGTAAATACACAAAGTATAAGTATGATGGCTCTTCATGGGACTATCAAGAACTGGCGTCCGAAGATGACGCTGCCGCCAAGATCTGGGGCGGTGTATGGCGCATGCCGACTAAGGCCGAGTGGGAAGAACTGCTCAACGAGGACAACTGTAGATGGGAGTGGACTACCGACTACAAAGGCGACGGTTCGAACGTGGCAGGTGTCATCGTGACCAGCAAGAAAGATGGCTACACCGACAAGAGCATCTTCCTGCCCGCTACGGGAATCTATGGAGGAGGTAACAATAACACAGGCTCCGAAATATCTGCCATCTATTGGTCGAAAAGCCTAGATACCGATAACCGCGGGACAGACCATGCACCACTTTACTATTATGATTTTGCATGGAGACTTGATATCATATACAATGAAGGAAGCCTCGTTCGCAGACAAGTGCAGAACGAGTATCGCCACTATGGTATTGGCGTCCGCGCCGTCTGCAAGTAAATGACAGTTGATGAACCGAAAGTCTCACTCGAAAGACTCGCGCCCTATGCTGTGAGTGCTACTACTCATCTCAGAGTGTGAGGTTTTTCAGTATAAAAGTGAAATTATCCCCGAACTTTTAGCCAAAGAAGCTCGGGGATAATTCGTGTTCGATGAAGTCATATATCCTGATATTTTAAACATCTAATGTCCATGAATGACCACGTAATCGGCTTGTCGCTTGGCTTGTCAAAGAATTATTCATAAATGGATAACGGGAAAATTGCTCTCTCACGTGAAATATCCCTCCAAAAGGAGTGATTCTCTCAGATTTTATTTGTACCTTTGCCATGTCATTGATGATTTTGCTTGTCTTGAATTGCAGCACTAAGGTAAGTGAAAAATCTGACATGACAAAATCCTGGGCCGCTCGGCTTTGCCGCTTCGCGCGTCGAAGAACTTTTTGTTGCTCAGGAACTTATAAAAGCTATTAAACTAAAGTGCTGCGGAATCTAGGAGAACTAAAGATATGAAACCGCTTATCGTCGTCTATTCCTTGTTAATGATGCAGTTCTGCTGCTCGTGCGGTTCAGACCATCCTGACAGAAGGGTTACGGAAGAAAATGCTTACGAGGGAGTCAGCAACTATTGCCATCAGACGTATGATTGGAGTATTGCCCAAGAGAATCCCTCCATCATGTATGTGAAGATGGGGGTGGAATCGGATTCTACGTACGAAGTGGTATTCCGCAGTTATACGGGGGCAACGGTTCATTTTTATGTTGACAAGCATACTGGTGTTACAAGGATGGTGGAGAAAGTACCGCTACTTGATATTGAAAACGAGACAGGCACAATCAATTTGTTTGATTACTTGAAGAAGGAATAGCAGTTTTGTCGCCGATGACGGACTTCATGCCGGTATCATCCGACGGAAAAACACGTTGGGTATGGCCACGCCAAGGGCTATGAAGAGAATGATGAGCGAGGCCTGTATCGCACGTCACGTCACAGGGGGACCCCCTGTGAGCCGGATAATTAGGCCAAGAAATATATTATGAATACGGTAATAAAAACAATTTGTTGAAGAAATTATTGTAATTATTCTAATTTCTTCTATGTTGCTATCCAAATAATTGGAAAATATTTATTGTTTGTTAACTATTTAGTATCAATCACTTAGCGTGAAGTCCGTTAGTACAATGACTTTTGAAGAAGACGCAACTGTCAGCCCAACGCTCTGCGCTGGGTACCGAATGACTACCGACAACAGACCTATCAGACAAACTTCTATGAGATGACGCGTATGCCCATTTTCCGCCCATCAATTTACTTCTTCAGAATATATAGTAAGACGCAACAATCTTTCCAAAGAGGACACCATCAGCGTGGCACCTCAGAAATTAGCAGGAGTCGTCTTGCGAAGTTGTCTGATAATCCGTATGTCAATCACCCTTTTGGTATGGTACATATCCTTTGTCGTTTCTTAGGACGGAGAAGATGATGTTCGACAGCTTGCGCGCTATCCTCACTATCGCCTTCTGCGGTTCCATTCTCTTTTTGTAGTTCAGATATTGTGACCCAAGGCCCGCATCCCTGACGATGGCAATCCACGCAGCCTCGATGATCATCGGTCCGAGTTGCTTGTTGCCCCTGAAAGTCTTCTCGCCATGCACGGCCTTCTCACCGCTGCTGTGGCTCGTCGGTATCAGGCCGAGGTAGGCGGCGAACTGGTTCTCGTTGCTGAACCGCTTCACGTCGCAGACCTCCGTCAGGATGCACATGGCAGTGACGAGCCCGATTCCGGGGATGGTCCTGAGCAGGTCGTGCCTGCGCTTGTACCTCTCCGTCTGGCTCATCTTGCGCAGCTGGCGGCTCCTCATCACGATTCCTGGCCTCGTCCTCTTTGTGCTTACGCATATCTTCCTTCATCTGCTGCTCACGCTTCAAAAGAGCTTCGGTCATCTTATTGATGTCATCGTCACTGATACGCTTGCGCAGGTCAACGAAGAGGGAGGAATCAAATATCGGCTGGTCGGTGAACTCCCCAAGTCCACAGAGATACTGCATATACGGATTCTCCTGAATCATCTCAATGGTGTCCTGATCGGACTGGCGGGTGATATGCTTGACTATCATGGCACCTATCACCATGCGGGCAGGCTTGGCACTGGCTCCTGCTGTCTGGTTGTTGAGTGTCTGACCGTACAGTTTCTCATATTCGTCCCAAGGAAGATGGTCGCCCAGCCAAACCCAGCGGTTGGTCTTGTCCAACCCTTCAAGGGAGGACCTGAAACCGTCAATGGTCAACTGCTTGTAGCTTGGCTTAAATCTCATCTGCTTGTCAGTTTTAACACCCAAAGGTACTCATTTTTTGTTAAACAAAAGAAGAAATAATGTTATATATATTTAAATGTCAATTAGTTACTAACAAATCAGTGAACACTAATTATGGAAGAAGTTAAAAAGCAGAACGCGGAACTTACTAAGTACTCAGAAGATTGCAATTTTAATTCTGGAACTTCTGGTAATCAGTCAAATTGGTCAAAACGGAAGGCTATAATCCCAGGTCTGATTACGATTATTCCCGTTTTAAGAAAAGCAAGTGGGAATGGTTTGGTGAATTGATTGGCATCGGCATCTTTGCATTTGTATGTAATTACTTGATAAGGGCATGCTTCGTATTCTTGCTTTGTCTTATAAGCGTGCCTATGAATGCCCAATACCGTTATCGCAAACCTAACATACGAACTTACGACCAACGATTACCGCCAATTCGATTGCCCAAAAAGGAAACTTGAAAAGTAAGGTGGTGTCGGTAACTCTTCTAACCGTTTATTTTCCAAAAGTTCAATCCCCGTTGGATAAAATCAAACTACCTCCTATTCCGATACATAAAGACCATGTACTTCCACAGCAAAGCTGCAAGCAGCTGAGAAAAGGAGAATGAGTAAACGGAAACAGAGTGGCTGGTAAATGGCGACAGTAGCAGCGTGACAACAGTTAGGCAATGACTAACACCAAGGAAAAAGAGAGCCCCCGGTATATCGTATCGGGAACC
This sequence comes from uncultured Prevotella sp., assembly GCA_947165435.1. Lineage (GTDB taxonomy): Bacteria > Bacteroidota > Bacteroidia > Bacteroidales > Bacteroidaceae > Prevotella. The sequence continues at coordinate 10,921 of CAMVAI010000055.1, read as the reverse complement.
CTCTCTTGCTCGTGTGGCGAGAGCTCGTGCGGTGAACGCTCGGCGGCTACTGTATGCCGTCTTCGCGCAGCTTCTGCTGCCATTTCCAGGCAGAGCGGAGCACGTCGTCGGTAGGTGTCTCTGCCTTCCAGCCCAACACTTTGTTGGCCTTATCGACATTGCCCCAGACCTGCTCGATGTCGCCCTCGCGACGGGGCGCAAAGGTCCAGTTGAGCTTGACACCGGTGGCACGCTCGAAGCCTTCAACGACCTCAAGGGTAGAGAGTCCGCGGCCCGTTCCGATGTTAAACACCTCGACGGCATCGGTCTCCGGCTTGTCGAGCACACGCTCCATGGCCTTGACGTGAGCCTTGGCCAGATCGACCACGTAGATGTAGTCGCGGATGCAGGTGTGGTCGGGGGTGTTGTAGTCGTTGCCGAAAATCTTCAGCTGCTGGCGAATGCCGATAGCCGTCTGCGTGACAAAGGGAATGAGGTTCATGGGCACGCCGTTAGGCAGCTCGCCGATGAAGGCCGAGGGGTGGGCACCGATGGGGTTGAAGTAGCGCAGGATGATGCTCTTGATGGGCGCACCGCTGTGGATATAGTCCTGTATGATTTCCTCGTTGATCTGCTTCGTATTGCCGTAGGGCGAGAGTGCTTTCTGGATGGGGGCCTCTTCGGTGACGGGCAGGTTCTCGGCGGTAGGCTGTCCATAGACGGTACACGACGACGAGAAGATGATGCCCTTCACGCCGTGCTTGGGCATGAGTTCGAGCAGGTTGATGAGTGAGGTGAGGTTGTTGCGATAGTAAAGCAGGGGCTTTTCGACGCTCTCGCCAACGGCCTTGGAGGCGGCGAAATGGATGATACCCTCGATGGCGGGGTACTTGATGAAGACACGCTCCATAGCCTCCATGTCGCAGCAGTCGCACTGCTCGAAGGCAGGTCGGATGCCTGTGATTTTCTCGATGCCGTCGATGACGGCGGCATTGGAGTTGGAGAGGTTGTCAACGATGACCACCTCGTAGCCTGCCTGTTGCAGCTCAACGGTGGTATGGCTGCCTATGAAGCCGGTACCACCGGTAACAAGAATTGTCTGTTTCATTTTAGTCGTTGATTTATAGGTTATAAACAATGTGTATCATGCGATGCAGTTTACGATACGATTTTGAAGCGTATGCGGAACGAGCGTTCCTGCTCGTCCCAGTTGGTGCCCAGCATCTCGAAGCGGCCTATCTGTCCTGTGGAGCGCACATGGCGCCCGATGCACGGACAGACATCGAAGTCGCCGATGCGTACCAGCCGGACGGTGTCGCTGGCATCGGAAGGTAGCCGGTCGCCGCTGACACCGTCGGGCAGATGGTAGCGATCGACATACTCGAAGGTGACAGGCAGGTCGTCGGCTATCAACCGGAGCATTTCCCGCTCGATGTCGCGCTCTTCCTGCCGCGACGGCTTGTGGTCGATGTGGAAACTCATCTTGCTCTTCTTGCGCTCGATATGGGCGTTGTAGGAGCGTTCGCATCCGAACATGCGCACCATCACCTGGTTGAGCAAGTGCTCGGCGGTGTGTGCGGGAGGATATTCCTCCTTGTTGTGCTCGTTGAAAATATAGTCGTCTGCCATTGCCTTGGATATATCAAATCATAAACTTCAAACGTCAAACGTCAAACCTTCATCTTCCACACCCTGACGCCACGGGCGGGCACCAACATGCGCACCTGTCCGTCGGGGCGTAGCATCATGCTCTCGCGCTCCTTGGTAAGCAAATCGACAGCCATAACTTTCTTTTCCTTGACGGAAAGATAGTCGAAAGCATGAGCGGGCAGCGTGACATTGATTTCCGCCTCGCTGTCGTCGAAGTTGGCAGCCACCAGGAGCAGCTCGCCTGCCGCCTTGCGCAGGAAGACATACTGCCGCTGCAGGTGCTGGTTGACATACATCAGGTCGAAGCAGAGGCCGTCGGTGACAGCCTTCTCCTTGCGGGCCAGCTGCATCAGCTTCTTATGGATGGCCTGTAGCTCGACCTCGGCATCCGTCAGCTGGCGGGTTGCCGCACGGCAAAGGGTGTCGATGCTCCAATAGTCGAAGATGGTGGTGCGCCCGTCGTGTCCGCTAAATCCCTCGCTGTCCATGCCCGGCTCGCCATATTCCTCGCCGGCATAGAGCATGTAGGGATTCTGGTGCATCAGCAGGAGCGCCGCCAGCGCCGGCACGGCCTTGCGCCCGTCGGCAGCAAAGAAATCGCTGGCCACACGCTGCTCGTCGTGGTTCTCCAGGAAATAGAGCATGTGCGTGCGGATGTCGTCGGTCTGCTGCCATGCCTGACTGATAGCCGATGTGGGAGCCTGATGGACTATGACGGCCCGCATGGTGTCGTACATGCCCACCTTGTCGTAGAGCCAGTCGAAGCCGTTCTTCAGGTAGCGGCGATAGTCGAAGGGGTTGTACACCTCGCCGATGAACAGGATGTGGGGATAGCGCGCCCGGACGGCCTCTGTAGCATAATGCCAGAAGTCGGTAGGCACCATCTCGGCCATGTCGCAGCGGAAGGCGTCGATGCCCTTTGAAGCCCAGAAGAGCAGGATGTCGGTCATCTTCTTCCACGTATCGGGAATGGGGTCGAAATGGCCTATGCACCCGGCATAGTAATCTACGCCGTAGTTCAGCTTGACGGTCTCATACCAGTCGGTCTTGCTGGGCGCACAGTCGAAATGGTCGTTGCCAGTAGCCTTGGCCGGTTCCTCGATGTATGGCTCCTGTTGGCCTGCGTAGAGGTCGAACCAGGGGGCGAAGCGTTCGCCGGGACAATAGTAGAAATTGTTCTGCGGGTCGAAGCCGCGAGATACTTCATCGGAAGCCCCCAAGTCTTTGACATGGCGAGGCTTACAGATTGACTTGTACTGGCGAGCCACGTGGTTGGGCACGAAGTCGATGACCACCTTCATGCCCGCCTCGTGGGTGCGTTCCACGAGCTGTTCAAACTCCTGCATGCGCTTCCGCACGTTTACCGCCAAGTCAGGATCGACATCGTAATAGTCGGTGATGGCGTAGGGCGAGCCTGCCCTACCCTTCACGATGGCTGGATGCTGGCGGGGGATGCCATAGCCGCTGTAGTCGGTCTGTGTGGCATGGCGGATAATGCCCGTAAACCACACATGGCTGATGCCCATCGCAGCGATGTCCTTCAGCACCTTTGGCGTCAAGTCGTTCATCTTGCCGCAGCCGTTCTCCACAATGGTGCCATTGGGCTTGCGGGTGGTGTTGCGATTGCCGTACAGGCGCGTAAAGACCTGATATATTATGAATTTATCCATCCGTTGAGCGTCAAATCATAAACGTCAAATGTCAAACGTCAAATCATAAACGTCAAATGTCAAACGTCAAACGTCAAACTTCAAACGTCAAGCTTCAATGCCATGAGCACTCACTTCGCGGTTGATTTTGGCTATCATGCCCTGCAGCGCCTTGCCGGGACCGCACTCCGTGAAGTCGTCGGCACCGTCGGATATCATGTTCTGCACGCATTGCGTCCAACGTACCGACGAGGTGAGCTGGGCTATCAGGTTCTGCTTGATTTCGGCAGCATCGGTATGGGGCTTGCCGTCAACATTCTGATAGACGGGACACTTCGGCGTCTGGAACTGCGTATGCTCGATGGCAGCCTGCAGCTCGTCCTTGGCGGGCTGCATCAGCGGCGAATGGAAGGCACCACCCACCTTCAGCGGCAGGGCACGCTTGGCTCCGGCAGCCTTCATCTGCTCGCAAGCCTCGTTGATGGCGTCGATATTGCCTGAAATGACCAGCTGGCCGGGATTGTTGTAGTTGGCGGGGACACACACACCCTTGCCCATCTTCGACACCTCGGCACAAATCTCCTCCACCTTCTCGTCGGGCAGTCCGATGATGGCAGCCATCGTCGAGGGCTGGGCCTCGCAGGCCTTCTGCATAGCCATCGCACGGGCATACACCAGCTTCAGACCGTCTTCAAACGACAGGGCACCGGCAGCCACCAGCGCAGAAAACTCGCCAAGCGAATGGCCGGCGGTCATCTCGGGTTGGAACTTGTCGCCCATGCAGATGGCAGAAATGACGGAGTGAAGGAAAACGGCAGGCTGTGTCACCTTGGTCTGACGAAGGTCATCGTCGGTACCGTTGAACATGATGTCGGTGATGCTGTAACCAAGTATTTCATTAGCCTTGTCGAAAAGTTGCTTGGCGGTCTCGTTGTTGTCGTAGAGGTCCTTGCCCATACCTACGAACTGGGCTCCCTGACCAGGGAAAACAAATGCTTTCATAAACTTTTTTTTCTTATTAAAAATTAAAATCGGCTGCAAAGTTACAAATAAGCAAGCAAAATTCCAAATTTTTCGCTCTTTTCCTTTGCTGATTCAAAATTAAGTTGTAATTTTACACCCAAATTTAGTAATTACAACTTAAAACAACAAAAAATGACAAACTTTAAAGCAACTATTTTCGGCATGGGAACAGCCATTGCTCTGCTCTCAGCCTGTGCTTCGCCAGGCGTAGAGCCTGCCAAGACGGTGTCCGGTCTGGACCCCGCCCGTTTCGACACTACCATCAACGAGAAACCCGTCAAGCTGTTCACCCTGAAAAACAGCAACGGCATGGAGGTGTGCATCACCAACTATGGCGGCCGCGTGGTGTCGCTGGTGGTACCCAACAAAGACGGCAAGCCCACCGACGTGGTGTTAGGTTTCGACAACATCCAGCAGTATGCCGACACGCTGAACTCCCCCTCCGACTACGGGTCGAGCGTAGGCCGCTATGCCAACCGCATCAAGGAAGGCAAGTTCGCGCTGGGCGACCAGACGTACCAGCTGAAGCAGAACGACGGTGTGAATTGTCTGCACGGCGGCGGCACGACGGGCTGGATGAACCAGGTGTATGATGCCGAGCAGATAGGCGACAGCATCCTGAAGCTGACCATCGTTGCCCAGGACGGCGAGAACGGATTCCCCGGCACGGTGAAGGCCGTGACCACCTATAAGGTGACAGCCGACAACACGCTCGACATGACGTGGGAGGCCGAGACCGACAAGGAGACCATCATCAACCAGACGAACCATAACTACTATAACCTCAGCGGCGACTTCACCAAGCCGGCCTATACGCAGGTGCTCTACGTGAATGCCGACAACTTCACCCCCTCTGACAAGCAGTACATTCCCACCGGCGAGATAAAGCCTGTGGAGGGCACCGCCATGGACTTCCGCACACCGCACGCCGTGGGCGACAGCATCCATTCGAGCTTCGACCAGATACAGAACGCCACGGGCTACGACCACAACTACTGTCTGAACACCTATAAGGACGGCAAGGGCGACGACACGCAGGTGTGCGCCTCGCTCTATTCCCCCGAGTCGGGCATCTTCATGGAGATGTACACCAACGAGCCCGGCGTACAGGTGTATAGCGGCAATTTCCAGGGTGTAGGCCGCGATGCCGACATCGTGCGCAAGAACGGCATCAAGTATCCGAAGCACGTCAGCGTATGCCTGGAGAGCCAGAAGTACCCCGACTCGCCCAACCATCCCGAATGGGCCAGCCCCACGCTGAAGCCCGGCGAGAAATATTACAGCCATGCTGCCTATAAGTTCTCGATCAAGTAAGACAAAATAAAGAATAAAAAAAATTACAAAAATAAAACTAATCAAGAACAATGGACAAAATTATCCAGGCGCTTAGCAACAACGGTTTTGCTACCGCCGACTACCTGGTCTTTATCGTGTACATTATTATTCTTGTCGGCATGGGCATCTTCCTGTCGCGCGGCAAGAAAGGAGAAGAGAAGTCATCGACCGACTACTTCCTGGCAGGCAACACCCTGACATGGTGGGCCGTCGGTGCATCGCTCATTGCCGCCAACATCTCGGCAGAGCAGTTTATCGGCATGTCAGGCTCTGCCTATGCCTCGGGTATTGCACAGGCCGCTTACGAGCTGATGGCCGCAGCAACGCTGCTGGTAGTGGGCAAGTTCCTGCTGCCGCTGATGATTGAGAAAAAGATATTCACCATTCCGCAGTTCCTGCGCGAACGCTACAACTGGGGTGTGGGCTTTGCCTTCTCGCTGCTGTGGCTGTTCCTCTATGTCTTCGTCAACCTGACCTCTGTGGCTTGGCTGGGCGCACTGGCCATCCAGCAGATTCTGGGCCTGCCCACCGACATGACCTTCACCGTTGCCGGTATCGAGATTGACCAGGTTCGCATGTGCATTATCTTCTCTCTCTTCCTCATTGCCGGCCTGTACTCCATCTACGGAGGTCTGGCATCGGTGGCATGGACCGACGTGATGCAGGTGACCTTCCTCGTGGGCGGCGGTCTGATTACGGCCTATGCCGCCCTGTCGGTCATCGGCGACGAAATGGGGCTTGGCGGAGCATGGGATGCCCTGAGCCATATCAAGGACTATCTGGCACAAGATCCCGCCGACAAGCACTTCAACCTGGTGGTGACGCGTAACGAGGGAGCCTATCCTGCCATTCAGGACGACCCCTTCTTCACCAATCCCGGCATCGTGCTGATTTTCGGTGCCCTGTGGCTCACCAACCTCGGCTACTGGGGCTTCAACCAGTATATCATCCAGAAGGGCCTGGCAGCCAAGTCGCTCGACGAGGCCAAGAAGGGTATGGTATTTGCCGCCTTCCTGAAGATCTTGATTCCGTTCATCGTCTGCATCCCCGGCGTGTGCGCCTTCTATATCATGAACGCTCCCGAGTGCGAGGGACTTCGCGAGACGCTGGCAGGTTCAATCTCCCGCTCTGACGATGCTTACCCCTTCCTCATCCGCAACTTCACACCTACCGTGGTGAAAGGTCTGAGCTTTGCCGCTCTGGCAGCTGCCGTCATCTCGTCGCTGGCTTCCATGTTCAACTCTACCTCTACGCTCTTCACGATGGATATCTACAAGCAGTTCATCAACAAGAACGCCTCGGAAAAGAGACTGGTGACCGTAGGACGTCTGACGTCTGTCTGTGCCCTGCTTATTGCCCTCATCGCCGTCTATCCCCTGATGGGTGGTATCGACCAGGCCTTCCAGTTCATTCAGGAATATTCGGCATTCGTATATCCCGGCGTGGTCGTCATCTTCGGACTGGGTCTGCTGTGGAAGCGTGCCAGCGGAACAGCTGCCGTGGTATGTGCCATAGGCACCTTCGCATTCTCCATCATCTACAAGTTTGCCTTCCCCGACATGCCGTTCCTCATCCGTTCGGGTGTGGTGTTCATCACGCTGGTCATCCTCTTCGTGTGGATCTCGCTGAAGAGCAGCAAGGCTGTTCCTGCCGACAAGCTTGACGAGGACACCGTGAAGACCATGCTGCGCTGGAGCACCATCATGTTCTGCATTTCGGCTATCTCGCTGGTGCTCTTCGTGGGCGGCTTCTTCAACCACACCATGCACATTCACGGTTTCGAGGGTGCCATGATTTTCTTCGCAGCCATTACGGCAACCATTGGTATCTACCTGCGCTCGAATGCCAAGGACAAGGTGCAGGACCCGAAACTGGTGGCTGTCGATCTGAAGGTGTTCGAGACCGACCGTGTCTTCAATATCGGAGCCATTGGCGTCATCGTCATCCTGACCATCCTCTACATATCCTTATGGTAAACCGAAGAAGGTGATTTAGCAACAACACTTTATGACTACCTATTACAAAGAACATCAGAAGATATTCGTGTCCGTGGACTGTATCATTTTCGGCTTCGAGTCTTCAGAGCTGAAAGTGCTGATAGGTCGTCGTAAGTTTGACCCCGGCATAGGCGAATGGAGCCTCTACGGAGGCTTCGTTCGCAACGAGGAAAGCATCGACGACGCTGCCTACCGCACGCTCTACGAGCTGACGGGCTTGGAGCATGTCTATATGCGCCAGGTGGGAGCCTTCGGGCGTGTGGACCGCGATCCCGGCGACCGTGTGGTGTCCATTGCCTACTATGCCCTTATCAACGTGAAGGACTATCCTGAAGAACTGATGCGCGAGCACGGCGTGGAATGGGTAGGTATCAACCACCTGCCCCCCATGTTCTCAGACCACCACGAGATGTTAATCAAAGCCCGCCAGCTGATGCAAGACCAAATCAAGACGTCGCCCATCAGTTTCCAGCTGCTGCCAGAGCTGTTCACGCTCACCCAGCTGCAACGCCTCTATGAGGCCGTGAACGGCGAGCAGGTCGATAAGCGTAACTTCCGCAAGCGCATCAAGGACATGGACTTCATCGAGAAGACCGACCTCATCGACAAGACGGGGTCGAAGCGTGGTGCCTACCTCTACCGGTTCAACAAGAACAGCTATAACGAAGCCTCTAATTTCAAATTGTAAAGAACAGCTATAACGAAGCGTCTCATTTCAAATTGTAAAAAACAGCTATAACGAGCGTCTCATTTCAAATTATAAAGAACAAAAATGTTAGAAGAACTGAAACAGAAAGTGTTCAAGGCCAATCTCGACCTTGTAAAACACAACCTCGTGATATTCACCTGGGGTAACGTATCGGCCATCGACCGCGAGAAAGGCCTTGTAGTCATCAAGCCGTCGGGCGTAGAATACGACGTCATGAAAGCCAGCGACATGGTGGTGGTTGACCTCGAAAGCGGCAAGGTGGTGGAAGGCGACCTCAACCCGTCGAGCGACACTCCCACACACCTTATATTATATAAGGCATTCCCCGAGCTGGGCGGCATCGTACACACCCACTCCACCTACGCCACGGCATGGGCACAGGCCGGCAAGGACATTCCCAACATCGGAACGACACATGCCGACTACTTCCACGACTGCATCCCCTGCACCGACTCGATGACGGAAGACCAGATGGCAGAATACGAGAAGAACACGGGTGTCGTCATCGTGGACCGTTTCCAGCGCGGCCACATCAATCCCGTCCACACCCCTGCCGTGCTGGTGAAGAACCACGGCCCGTTTGCATGGGGCAAGGATGCCGACCAGGCCGTCTATCACGCCGTGGTCGCCGAGCAGTGTGCCAAGATGGCCTTTGTGTCGTTCTGTGTCAACCCCGACACCACGATGAACCCGCTGCTTGTCGAGAAGCATTTCTCACGCAAGCACGGCCCCAACGCCTACTACGGGCAGAAGAAAAAATAAGAATTAAAAAATAAAAAACAATTAAAGATAGCACAACTATGGTAAAAGCATTTGAGAATTTAGAAATATGGTGGGTAACCGGCGCACAGCTGCTCTATGGTGGCGACGCAGTAGTATCAGTAGATGCCCACTCGAAAGAGATGGTGGACGGGCTTAACAACAGCGGCATCATCCCCATCAAGGTGGTTTACAAAGGCACCGCCAACTCGTCGAAAGAGGTAGAGAGCGTGATGAAGGCTGCCAACAACGCCGACCAGTGTGTGGGCATCATCACGTGGATGCACACCTTCTCGCCCGCCAAGATGTGGATCAAGGGCTTGCAGGCCTTGCAGAAGCCGCTGCTGCACTTCCACACGCAGTACAATGCCGAGATACCCTGGGAGACAATGGACATGGACTTCATGAACCTGAACCAGTCGGCACACGGCGACATCGAGTTCGGCCACATCTGCACCCGCATGCGCGTAGCCCGCAAAGTGGTCTGCGGCTACTGGAAGAACCCCGAAGCCCAGCAGAAGATTGCCGTATGGGCCCGCGTCTGCGCCGGCATCGCCGATGCCAAGAATGTGCGCTGCCTGATGTTCGGCATGAACATGAACAACGTAGCCGTCACCGATGGCGACCGCGTAGAGTTCGAGCAGCGCCTGGGATACCATGTCGATTACTATCCCGTGTCGTCGATGATGGAATATTGGCGCAAGGTAACCGATGCCGAAGTAGATGCCCTGGTAGAGGAATACAAGCAGCAGTACACCATCAAGATTGACGAGAGCGGCGAGGAGGTTTACTGGCAGAAGGTGCGCAATGCCGCCCGTGCCGAGATAGCCATCCGCCGCGTGCTCCACGACGAGGGCGCTACCGCCTTCACCACCAACTTCGACGACCTGGGCGATGCCGACATCAACAAGGCCGACTTCGTAGGCTTCGACCAGATACCCGGCTTGGCATCACAGCGCCTGATGGCCGAGGGCTATGGCTTCGGTGCCGAGGGCGACTGGAAGACGGCCTGCCTCTACCGCACGGTATGGTACGCCTCGCAGGGCCTGCCCACGGGCTGCTCGTTCCTGGAAGACTACACGCTCAATTTCGCCGGCGACCGTTCGAGCTGTCTGCAGAGCCACATGCTGGAGGTGACCCCGCTGATAGCCGTCGATAAGCCCACCCTGGAGGTACACTTCCTCGGCATCGGCATCCGCAAGCAGCAGACCGCCCGACTGGTGTTCACCTCGAAGGTCGGTCGCGGCATCAAGGCTACCGTCGTTGACCTGGGCAACCGCTTCCGCCTGATTTCGCAGGAGGTGGAGTGCATCAAGCCGAAACCCATGCCCCACCTGCCGGTGGCCTCTGCCCTGTGGGTGCCGCAGCCTTCGTTCGAGATTGGTGCCGGCGCATGGATACTGGCCGGAGGCACCCATCACAGCGCTTTCTCCTACGACCTCACCGAAGAGTTCTGGGAAGACTTCGCCGAGATTCAGGGCATCGAGTATGTCAAGATTAACAAAGACACGACCACCTACGCGTTCAAGCAGCAGTTGCAGAACAACGAGATGTACTACATGCTGAACAAGGCCCTGAGGTAACCTTGACCCCCTAAGTTAGGGGGGAGGGGGTCTGAACAAGCGCAGAAACCTCCCCCCCTTGACTCTTATAGAAACAATAATTATTAATTAAAACGGTCTGATTTTTCGCTTGTTCAGACCCCCACCCCCCTCACTTAGGGGGCTTGCCTATGACAGCAAAACAAACGATAGAAGCAGGTAAAGCCATTCTCGGTATCGAGTTTGGCTCTACCCGCATCAAGGCCGTCCTCATCGACG
>CAMVAI010000054.1 GCA_947165435.1 uncultured Prevotella sp. | reverse complement strand
GGATGCGCAGCTCGTTCATCACCCAGGGCACGCAGTCGGGCACCATGCCCAGGTCTTCTGCACATACCAGCATGCGGGTGGCCTGCGTCAGCAGCGGCAGCTTCTTCATAGCCTCCTGATACCAGTACTGGTTGTTGCGGCGATAGAAGTAGTCGTTATAAAGCCGGTTGAAATTGTATTTCTGGCCCTCGTCCAGCTCCTGATAGGCCTGCTGGTACTGCACGGCGATGCGCGGATGCCAGCGGTCGCTGCGCTTATGGTCAACGAGGAACAGTCCATCTTTGAACGCTACGCCATAGCCCGCTATCTCTTCCTTGCTCATGCCGAGGGCCGGTGCAAACTGCCCCATCAGCCCCGACTTCTCCGGCACGGGAATCTCCCAGATGCGGAAGAAGCCCAGCACGTGGTCGATGCGGTAGGCATCGAAGAACTGCGCCATCTTGCGGAAGCGTCGCACCCACCACTGGCATCCGTCGCTGAGCATCGCGTCCCAGTTGTAGGTGGGGAATCCCCAGTTCTGTCCGTCTGCCGAGAAGGGGTCGGGCGGTGCTCCCGCCTGTCCGTTCAGGTTGAAGTATTTCGGTTCCACCCAAGCCTCCACGCCGTCGCGCGAGATGCCAATGGGTATGTCACCTTTCAGTATCACGCGATGCGCCCGCGCGTAGTCGTGGGCGGCGTGCATCTGCTGGTCCAGGTTGAACTGTACGAAGTACCAGAAGTTCAGCTCTTTTTGTACGGCGGCTGCCGGACGATGCGTCAGAGCCTCCGGCGTAGCCTCCTTGGGCCACTCGGTGAAGGTGGCCGTGCCGTACTTGTCGCGGTAGTAGCAGAAGGCGGCGTAGGGCACCAGCCATTCCTTGTTCTGCTCGAAGAAGTCCTTAAAGGCGGACTTGCGGTTGACCGATGCCCACTCCTGTGCGAACAGCTCGCGCAGGTATTCCATCTTGGCCTTGAACATGCGCTCATAGTCTATCTGCGGCAGGGCGTTCAGCTCCTGGCGCAGGGTCTCGTAGTGAGCGCGGCGCGCCTCGTCCTTCAGGGGCGGCAACTGGCGCAGGTCGGTGTACTGCGGGTGCAGTGCATAAATGCTGATGCTGTTGTAGGGATAGCTGTCCTGCCACGTGCCGGTCATGTTGGTATCGTTGATGGGCAGCACCTGCAGCACACGCTGTCCGGTGGCATCGACCCAGTCTATCATCCGCTGCAGGTCGCCGAAGTCTCCCACGCCAAAGCTGCCCTCCGAGCGCAGCGAGAAGATGGGTATCACGGTGCCGGCGGCCTTCCACGGATAGATGGGGAAGAAGGCCTCCGACAGCTCATAGACCACCACGTCGCCGTCTTTCAGCAGCGGCAGGTCGATGGTTCGGTTGCCACCGTTCTCCCACATGGCGGTATAGTCGGGCACGGTGTCCAACACGATGAACTTGAACTCGAACGTGCCTACGGGCAACCGCTCGGCATCCAGGCTGACCACCCACTCGTTGCACTCATGCTCCGTCATGTCGATGGCCTTCTTGATGTCCCATCCGCCCAGCTGCGACGGAGAGCCCACGATGGACAGCCGCTCGCCGGCCCTCAGCTGCGGGGCGCGCACCTTCAGTCGCACCGTCCGCGCATATTCCGTGCCGGTGCTGAGCTCGCGCTGGCGGGCTGCCACACACTCGGTAAAGGCCGAGCTGTACAGGTAGGCATCCTCGGGAATGTCTATCCAGTGGTCATAAACGGTATAGCACGCCGCCTTCTGTGCGGCAAACTCCAGGCGGTGTGGCTCCACGAGCCATTCGTGGCGCAGCACCTCCTCGCCCTGCTGCAGGGTGTAGTAATAGTCGATGTACATGCCGGCCTGCACGGTCTTGTTCACTTCTGCCGTCCAGTGCGTGCCATCGACCGTCGTCATCTTATGTTTCGACACCTTTGTGGTACTGTCCTGCGACAGGATGTTCAATACCAGCTCTTCTCCGAAATTGGTCTTGTATTCCAGGTTGAATAGTAGTTTCATAGTCTCTGGGGGGTTATTGAATAGTTAATTATTTGCTTTTAATGACACTCACGCAGCAGGCTCCGATGACGAAGGCCGCTCCGGCCACGAGCATCATCGACGACGGTTGGCCGCCAATCATCGACAGGATGAAGCCGCCACAGATGGCTGCCACAATCTGCGGCACGCAGATGGTGCCGTTGAACAGTCCCAGATAGGCTCCCATGTGGCCGTAGCCCTGTAGGGCATTGGTGACGAAGGTGAACGGCATGGCCAGCATGGCGGCCCATCCGCAGCCGATGAGCAGGAAGGGTCCTATCTGTCCGTACATGTCGGGCACGAAGGGTATCAGCGCAAAGCCGATGCCGCCCAGCAGCAGACTGACGGCATAGGCCACCTTGGTATTCTTGAAGCTGGGCAGCAGGGCGGCCCATACCACCGAACCCATGGCCTGGATGGCGTAGAGCACCCCGGTCCAGTTGGCGGCCTCCTGATAGTCGGTGGTGGTGGGGTCGATGGTGCCCCAGACGGTCTCCGACACGGCATCCACCACATACGTCCACATGTAGAGCATGCCTCCCCAGCAGAAGAACTGCACCAGCCCGACCTTCCAGAATGTCGCGGGGGCATTCTTCAGCAGCGTAATCCAGTTGGCACTCTCTTCCTTCTCCGGTGCGGGGTTGTACTCGCGGTACACCTCGGGGGGCCACTCCTTCACCTTCGCCGTGGTATAGATGACACACGAGATGAGGATGGCGGCACCGATGTAGAACGACCAGATGACCGAGTCGGGCACGACGCCCTCCTGGGCCACATTCTTCACGCCCACCCACGTCAGCACGAAGGGGAACAGGAATCCCACCACGCTTCCGGCATTGCAGAGGAACGACTGGATGCTGTAGGCCTTGGCCTTCTGCTCTTCGTTCACCATGTCGCCGACCATCATCTTAAACGGCTGCATGGCCATGTTGATGCTGGTGTCGAGCAGCATCAGGGCGATGAGTCCGAAGATGAGGGCTGCCGAGACGGCCATGTGCAGCGAACCGGCATTGGGCAGCAGACACATGACGGCCACGGCCACCAGAGCACCCACGAACAGGTAGGGTATGCGGCGACCGAAGCGGGTCCAGGTCTTGTCGCTCAGCGTGCCGACGATGGGCTGCACCAGGATACCCATCAGCGGGGGCAGTATCCAGAAGAACGACAGCGAATGGGGGTCGGCACCGAGGGTACGGAAGATGCGCGAGATGTTGGCCGACTGGAGTGCGTAGGCTATCTGCACTCCGAAGAATCCGAAGCTCAGGTTCCACAGGCTCCAAAACGGTAAATTCGGTTTTTGTTTCATTGCTTTAATTCTTATTTTTATTTCTCATTGCTTATTTCTCATTATTCATTTCTCATTTCTCATTTCTCATTTAAAAGTCACCTCGTCGTGCCTCTGACGATGAGCCGCGTGCGCACCACCCGCCGCTCGGCCTTGTCGATGGGTATCGTGCCCTCGACATGCCCGATGAGCACGTCGGCAGCCTCTTCGCCCAGCTTTACGCCGCGCTGCTCAACGGTGGTGAGCATCGGGTCGCAGGCCACGGCGCGCTGGCCGTTGGTGAATCCGCACACCGACACGTCGTCCGGCACGCGCAGCCCCATGCGCTTCGCCGTGTACATGATGCCGATGGCCGTGTCGTCGTTGATGGCGAAGAAACCGTCGGGCCGGTTGTCGCTGCTCAGCAGGGCCGGCGTGATCTCCTCGGCATAGTCGCGGTTATCGCAGATGCGCACCAGTTCGTCGCTGGGCGTCATGCCGTGCTTCAGCAGGGCGTCGCGATAGCCGTTGTAGCGGTTCTTCGAAATCTCCATCGTCATCGACGAGCCGTAGAAAGCGATGCGCCGGCAGCCCGTACCGATGAGGTAGCTCACGGCATTGAAAGCGCCCATATAGTCGTCAACCACCACACGGCTGGCGCTCACGCCCGTACATATTCTATCATAGAACACCAGGGGCACGCCGGCATCGATGAGCCGCTGGAAGTGGTCGTAGCGACGCGTGTCCTTGGCTTGCGACACGATGATGCCGCACACGCGGTTCTCATAGAACGACTGGCAGATGCGCACCTCGCGCTCATACTGCTCGCTGCTCTGGGCCACCATGATGCGATAGCCCCGCGAGGAGGCTTCCTCTTCGATGCCCGACAGCACGGACGAGAAATAGAAATGGGTGAACTCGGGGATGACGACCCCTATCACCTTCATAGGCTGCACGCGCGAATGGCGCAGCGAACCGGCCAGCGCATTGGGCGTGAAGTTGTGATCACGGGCAAACTGCTGGATAGCAGCACGCCGGTCGGCAGAGATATTCGCCGAGTCGCGCAGGGCGCGCGACACGGTAGCCACCGAGACGTGGAACTCTCGGGCTATGTCTTTCATTGTCAATATCACTGTCTCTTTCATCAGACTTTCAGGTTTTCAACTGCTAAATTAATAAAAAGCTGCTTCGGCTGTCATCCGAAAGGCAACAAAAATGGCAAATGCAGCGTGCAATCGATTGCAAATATAGCGTTTTTTCCGCCTTGTGGTACCAAAAGCGGCAGAAAAAAGCCGTTAAATAATCTTAACGGGAAACAACACTTCCGTCCGCCTTTCGTCACTTTTTATACTCAAACCGCTCGTAATTCAAAAACTTTTCGTAATTTTGCACCCGAATATTCATCCTAAATACGTATTTGTAATATGAAGACAGGTGACAACGTACTGATTTCGCCCGAGGTGACGCACAAGAGCGACTGGACTCAGGGCACGGTGATTGACGTGGAGGCCAACCCGTTTGTGGGCACGGTCATCTCTGCTGAGACACCAAGTGGAGAAATTTACTTCGACAAGGAATATCAATTCAAGCCCGTTTTCTAAGCCTATGAATGCTCAGTACCTTATCTCACCTGAGCTCCTGACTTCGGCGATGCGTCACCAAAATGTGTGTTTTTACCTCATTTCTATAATCAATCCATTTGTGGAGAGGCCACTGGTTTCCGCCAGTGGCCTCTCCACAAAAATTAGTGGCCTCTCCACGATCACCGGAAGCCTCTCCACGAAAATTACTAGCCTCTCCACGATCACCGGAAGCCTCTCCACGAAAATTACTAGCCTCTCCACGAAAATTAGTGGCCTCTCCATGAAAATGAATGGCCTCTCCACGATAAGTAACAAAAAATCCCGATGAAATCGCGGATTTTGATCATTATGCCTTAAAAAAACAAAATTGTTGAATGAATTATTCTAATTATTCTAATTTCTTTCATAAATAATAATGTGCGTCATAGTGCCTCGTGCGCGCGTGTGTATATATGGCTTTTTTCGGAAACATCCCGCACATCTCGCACATCCCGCACGTAAACTGACAGTCTGCTCAATTTATCTCGCACGTAGCTGACGATTTGCTCATTTTATCCCGCACGTAGCTGACACTTTGCAACTGCCGCCCCATACCTATCCCTCACCTGACTGTTGCAGCAATAGGATGGCTTTATGCTGTGTTGAATTTTTTTCACGTGCGAGATGTGCGGGATGTGCGGGTTGTTTTTTTTGTTAGCCTATACATATTATACGCGCGTTATGCAAACGTTTGCACAAACAGTAAGGTAAAATTAACGCACAAAAAGTGACAACTTAACGAAACAAATCTTAAATTTGCAGTTGGTTTGGAGTGCAAGCACCATGAGACTGCATACATCCTAAGGCTGTAAGACACACCATGAGACTGCACGACACGATGAACATGCCAATGAAATGAACGAAACCTTATACTAACTTTAAAAAATTAATGATGAAGCAGTTAAACATTAGCATTCTTCGCTCGCAGAAGCGATGGAATCGATTACCGCTCAGGCTGATGGTCCTCATCTGTGGACTCATCCTGTCGGTAGGAGCCTTTGCGCAGATTGATGTCAAAGGCCATGTGAAAGATGCTCAAGGCGAAGCCATTATCGGTGCCACCGTGCGCGTAACAGGCACACAGACGGCCACCGTGACGGACTTCGACGGCAACTTCACCCTCAAGGCCAAGCAGGGAGCCGACATCACCGTCAGCTACATTGGCTACCAGACACAAACCGTGAAAGCCGCACCCACCGTGGAGGTCACACTGCAAGACGATGCCACCGTGCTGGAGAACGTGGTGGTCATCGGCTACGGCGTGGCCCGCAAGACCGACCTGACCGGTTCGGTGACGGCTATCAAGCCGGACGAGAAGAACCACGGTATGATTACTACCGCACAGGACATGATCCAAGGCAAGATAGCCGGTGTGAACGTCAACTCGGCCAGCGGTGAGCCGGGCGGCGGTGCGCAGATCCGCATCCGTGGCGGAGCGTCGCTGAACGCATCGAACGACCCGCTCATCGTCATCGACGGCATGCAGATGGACAACAACGCCACCAAGGGTATGAACAACCCGCTGTCGCTGGTGAACCCGAACGACATCGAGTCGTTCACCGTGCTGAAGGACGCATCGGCCACCGCCATCTACGGTAGCCGTGGCTCGAACGGTGTCATCATCATCACCACCAAGAAGGGCCACCGCAACCAGTCGCCGAAGGTGAGCTACAACGGCAACGTGTCGGTGAGCAACACCGCCAAGCGGCTCGACGTGATGGACGGCAACGAGTACCGCCAGTTCATCAGCGACTACTACGGGGGCATGGAGTCGGATGCCTACAAGGGCCTGGGCGACGCCAACACCGACTGGCAAGACGAGATATACCGCTCGGCCGTCAGCACCGACCACAACGTCAGCATCAGCGGCGGCGTGGGCAGCCAGACATGGGCCATGCCATACCGCGTCAGCGTGGGCTACACCTACCAGCAGGGTGTGCTGAAGAAGTCGGACTACAACCGCTTCACAGCCGGTTTCACACTGAATCCCTCGCTGCTGAAAGACCATCTGACGCTGAACATCAACGCCAAGTACACCCACTCGAAGACCAACCCCGGCGGACAGGGGGCCATCGGTGCTGCCACCAACATGGACCCGACGCGACCCATCATGAGCAACGACGAGCAGTTCAAGAACTGGGGCGGCTACTGGCAGTGGGTGAAGCCGGCCAACGAATACGACCCCACCTACCCCTACGCACGCAATTCGGATGCTCCGTCGAACCCGGTGGAGCTGGTAGAGCACTACACTTTCTATAAGAAAGCCAACGTGCTGTTAGGCAACCTGGAGGCCGACTATAAGATTCACGGATTTGAAGACCTGCGCCTGCACATGAATATGGCCGGCGAATGGGCCACCGGTACCGAATATACCGACAACAACCCGCAATCGACCTACGGTTACTACTATGGCGGCAAGGGCGAGAACAGCGAGAAGAAATACAACGTACAGTTCTCGGCATACGCACAGTATTTCAAGGACTTCAACAAGAACCACCACTTCGACATCATGGCCGGCTACGAGTACAGCCGCACCAAATACTGGGGCGACAGCTGGTACAAGGACTTCTATCCCGCTACCTACCTGGGCACCTTCGACGACGGCACACCGAAGGCAGGCACCGTAAACTCGGAGAACGACAGCTACTGGAGAGGACAGATGATACTGGTCAGCTGGTTCGGACGTATGAACTACACGCTCTTCGACCGCTACCTGCTCACCGCTACCTTCCGTGCCGACGGTTCCAGCCGCTTCGCCGAAGGGCATCGCTGGGGTTACTTCCCCTCGGTGGCTGCCGCATGGCGCGTGAAGGACGAAAAATTCCTCAAGAACGTCGATGCCATCAGCGACCTGAAGCTGCGACTGAGCTGGGGTCAGACCGGACAGCAGGACACCGGAAAGGAATACTACACACCGACCTACAGCATGACCACCGGCAACGACCGCCTCTACCCCATCGGTCCGAACAACACCGGTCGCCTGTTCAAGCCGCTGGTATATAACAACGACCTGACGTGGGAGACCACCACGACATGGAACATCGGTCTGGACTTCGGCATGTTCGACCAGCGGCTGACGCTGACCGCCGACTTCTACAAGCGCAAGACCATCGACCTGCTCTGCACACCGACCATCGCCGCCGGACAGAACTACGACAACAAGATGCTGCTGAACGCAGGCTCGCTGAAGAACACCGGTTTCGAGCTCGCCATCTCGGGCAAGCCCGTGGTAGGCAAGGACTGGTACGTAGAGCTGGGCGTCAACGCCGCCTATAACAAGAACGAGGTGACCGAGCTTTACGGCGGCCGCGACATGATCGAGGCTGGACTGACCGTGGGCATGCAGAAGAACCTGACCTACCACAAGGTGGGACAGCCCGCCAACTCGTTCTGGGTGTACCAGCAGGTGTATGATGCTGCCGGACGACCCATACAGGGAGCCTACGTGGACCGCAACGCCGACGGCAACATCGACGACAACGACCGCTACTTCTACAAGAACATTGCCGCTCCCTGGACAGGCGGCTTCTACCTGAAGGTGGCCTACAAGAACTGGGACCTGGGCACCAACCTGCGTGCCTCGTTCGGCAACTACGTGTATAACGACCTCATCGAGGCACGCATGAACACCGCCGTGCGCTACAACTCGTCGAAGGGATTCTACGAGAACACCACGCCAAAGGTGGCTGCACTCAGATGGAAATCCTACGACTACCCGCTGTCCGACTACTTCGTGCAAAACGCCTCGTTCCTGAAGTGCGACAACATCACACTGGGCTACAACTTCGAGAAGCTCTTCAAGGGAGCCAAGTACGAGGGTATCAGCGGCCGCGTCTATGCCTCGTGTACGAACGTGTTCACCATCACCAAGTACGACGGTCTCGACCCGGAGCAGGTGTCTGGTTTCGAGGGCAGCGTCTATCCGCGCAGCCGTACCTTCCTCTTTGGACTTAACTTGAACTTCTAAACCACTAATCTTAAATCAAGAACGTAATATGAGACTCAATAAATTCAAAGCTTTGGTGCCGGCAGCACTGCTGTTGATTGCTGCCAGCGTCACGTCCTGTATGAAGGACCTGGAGAAGGGCAACATCAACCCGAACGTACAGGCGGAACCTGACATCGAGGCACTCTACAGCAAATGCTACGCATGCCTCATCCTGGAAGGTCAGGACGGCGGTGCAGACTTCACGGTGGACGATGCCGGTAAGTCAACACTGCTGCGTAACATCTTCAACGCCAACGTGCTATCGACCGACGAGGGCATCTGCTGGTGGAGCGACGGCGGACTGGAGGACTACAGCAAGAACACGCCGAAGACCAGCTCAGATGCCATCCGATACCTCTACTACCGTATGATTTTAAACGTCAGTTTCTGCAACCACTACATGGAGCTGGACGAGGCACAGGCCGACCAGACCAAGCTGGCCGAGGTGCGCTTCATACGTGCATACCTCTATTATCAGCTGCTCGACCTCTTCGGCGATGCACCCTTCATTCCCTCTGTATCGACCGACATGCCGAAACAGGCGCACACCTTCAGCGCTGCCTACGTGGAAGGACAGAGCTACACCCGCGCACAAATGCTGGCCATGGGCCGTGAGTACCTGTTCAACTGGATTGTCAACGAGCTGAAGACCGCCGAGGTCAACCTGATGGCCCCGCAGCCTAAGACGGACAGCGACGTGAACTACGGTCGCGTCGATAAGGCCGCCGCATGGCTGATGCTGAGCCGCCTGTACCTGAACGCCGGTACCTACCTGAACAACAACGGACAGAACAACCCCTACTGGGGCGAGGCACTCTCGTACGCACAGCAGGTCATCAACTCGGGATACTCGCTGTTCACCGAGGACAAGATGACACAGATAGCCAAGGACAATGGCTACACGCCCTACGACCTGCTCTTCATGGGCGACAACGGCTCGAACGGTGCCTCGTGCGAGGCCATCTTCCCGCTGAAGCAGGACGGCAAGGAGACCAAGGCATGGGGTGGCACGATGTTCTTCATCGGTGCCATGTGGGAACCCTCGATGGCTACCGTCACCGGACTCGGCGCAGCCACCATCGCGAACTTTTGGGCCGGCATGCGCTGCCGCCCGCAGCTGTTGGAGAAGTTCACCAGCAACCCGGCAGCATGGGTAGGCAAGACGGCCGAAGAGATTCGCGAAGTGGCTGGCGACGACCGTGCCATCTTCTGGGGCGTGGGCCACACGCTGTCGGTCATGCCTAACAGCGAGTTCAAGAACGGAATCACTACGCCGAAATGGAACAACAACTACTCGAACAACGGCACCCCGCACGACGCAGAGAACGTGGACATCGACTTCTTCCTGCTGCGCACGGCAGAGGCTTACCTGAATGCTGCCGAGGCAGCACTGCACCTGGGCGACGCACAGACCGCCAAGACCTACATGGATGCCATCCGCAACCGTGCCCACACCACACCGCGCAGCGCTTATACGCTGGACGACGTGCTCGACGAGCGCGCCCGTGAGATGTACTTCGAGGGCATACGCCGTCCCGACCTCATCCGCTACAACCGCTTCGGTGGTGTCGATGTGACCTACGGCTGGGAAGGCAAGGGCGGCAACGAGGGCTACACGGGAGCTCCCTTCGAGAAATACCTGAACGTCTATCCCATCCCTTCGACCGAGATTCAGGCCAACCAGAATCTGGTGCAGATAGAGGGCTATCCCGAGATAGAATAAGCTATAGAATGTGAAACATAATAAGAAGCGTAATATGAAGAACAAACTTTTGTTAGGCGCGCTGCTCATGGGCACCGCCGCCATATTCACAGCCTGCTCGGACGATAACGACTCGAACCCTCAGCTGGTGGCACAGCCAGCAGAGTTCGCGCTGAACGTACCGGCATACGCTACGGAAACCGTTGACTTGCAAAGCACCAACGAGATGACACTGACATGGTCGCAGCCGAGGTTCACGGCAGACAATGCACCATTGCAGATAACCTACGAGATACAGGTGTCGCCCACGAACAGCTACACCATTTCGGCTGAACAGGCCAGCGCCGACGACAGCGGGGCCACCATTGCCGACTATGCCGCACTGCCGCGTACCACGACACAGTGCTCGTACACCATGCTGACCACCGACCTGATGAAGGCCATCATGCAGGTGACGAAATGGGACAAGAGTGAAGTGCCCGCAGAGCTGGTGACTTACCTGCGCATCAACGCCTTCATCCTGGAGAACGGCACGCGCCTGAACAGCACCGTGTCGAACAGCATCAAGATAGCAGTGAACCCCTACTACATCGAGCTGAAGGATGCTGAGCCGATCATGTGGTACTTTGTAGGTAACAACATCCTCGACGGTCTATGGGGCAACAACCCTGGCGTGAGCAGCCTGCCGATGTTCAAGCAGAGCGACTACGCCTACGACAAGGCGACGGGTACGGGCGAGATTACCTACCTGAACTACTTCACGACAGACGGCTGGAAGATTCAGCCCGCCGACTTCAACTGGTACTTTGGATTCATGAGCGGCGGCGAAGCCAACAAGGCCGTCTTCCGCAATAATGGCGACGACGCCGGTAACATCTGGTGCGACCCGGCAGGATACTACCTCGTCACGGTGAACACGCTGACGAACACCTGTACCATCAAGAATCAGGACATCACGCCGACCGACTATGGCACGGTATGTATTGCCGGCAGCTTCAACAGCTGGAGCAACGAGGCCATGACACCGGCCAACAAGAGTGGCGAGAACCACGTGTGGACCTACACGCTGACGGTAGCAGCCGGCGAGACGGTACAGCTGAAGTTCAACGACAACGGCTCGACATGGTGGGGATATGGCTCGACCGACGGTTCCGTGAACCTGTGCGGTAAGGCTACCACCAGCGGTGCCAACCTCGGACTGGAGGAGGGCACGTGGGTCATCTGCTTCAACGACATCACCGGTGAGTTCAGCATCATCGCCAAGCAGTAAAACAGTGTATAACCTTTAAAGACTGAAGATTATGAAGAAAAGCATATTATACGGTATCGCCTTGGTGGCAGGACTATGGTCCTGCACCGAGGACTACACCGACTGGAAAACCCCGCAGAGCAATGCCGAGAACGGGGCAGCACAGAAGGTGGTGCTGACCTTGCAGCCCGCCCTGAGCGCCAGCCAAGTGATTGACTTCGCCGACCCCAACAACCAAAAAGATTCGATACAGTTGTTCACAACCAACCTGACGAAGGAACAAGCCCCGGAATATACGGTGACATTAACTGGCGAGGGTTCTACAGGTGAGGAGACACTGACTGCCAATTCAGTGGGCAAGGTGAAAACCGAGGAACTGACAAAGGCGGTTACAAACCTCTTCAACAGGGCACCCGTGGAGCGCACACTGAACGTTGCCGTCAGCACCATAGCCACCAATGCCACGTCAGACGGAAAAGTGGCCGTGAAGCAGGTGGCATCGCCCTTTACCATAAAAGTAAAGCTCGACGCTCCGTTTATCGACCCCAACGGCTACTACTACGTAGGTGCCATCACTACTAACAAGATGTACAAGTTAAGCAACGGGGGCGGCAATGTCTATGAAGACCCGGTATTCACAGGTGTCATACCCGCCTATGACGGTGAATGGCATTGGTTCAAGATTGCTCCCGACTGTGCTTTCAATGCCGACGGTTCCTTCAACTGGGACAATGAAGAGCAATATTGTATCGGACCGACGGAGAAGGACGATGAAGCCACTACTGGTACGACAGCTGTTGGCAAAAACTCATGGCATCTTATACAGAGCGATGCATTCAAGGCATACAGGGTGACTATCAACGCCCTGGAAATGACCTACACCATCAAGGGTATTATCGATGCACCCGAATACTACGGTGTGGGTACGATGACAGGATGGAATGCCAATGAAAAGGTTAGTGCCATGTTCCCCACCTCGAAGACTACTGTCACGCTGACCACCTACTTCACAGGTGCATACGACATACGCATGTGGCCAGCAGAAAACTTCGGCGACTGGTCGCTGAGCAAAGCTATCGGTACTGCCACTAATGGCGACAATGCTGCAGAGGGCGTCCTCTGTTGGAACACAGAGAACGACGGCAATCTAGCATCGCCAGAAGCGGGATATTATACCTTGGACTGCGACTTCACAAACATGACCTATAAGTGGACAAAGTATGAAGGCGACATAGCTACCTACGACAAAATAGGACTCGTAGGCGGCAACGACGATTGGGAAAACGACATCTTCCTCACACAGGTACAAAACAACACAAATGGTAGTGATACGCACCTGTGGTATGCACTCGGTGTGAAGATTGACAAATGCACATGGGGAGTGAAGTTCCGCGCCAACGGCTCTTGGGATGTCAAGGACTGGGGCAAGGGTGGTCAGGAATTCCCCTATGGTCAATCCAGCAGCGGAGACAACATTCCCTTCGACCCCGGCACGTACAACGTTTACTTTAATGACATTACTGGTCACTATTTCTTCGTTGCACAGTAGTCATGAAGCAAACACTTCACCAAAGGCTCTGGCGTCTATAAGTAAAAAAAGCACTATGTCACTATGATTGGCAGGCGGACATTCCTCTGAGCAGGGTGTCCGCCTGTTTCGTGGGGAGGGTTGAGAAGGTGATGAGGGATCTTCCGGCACCTTGACTGAGACCTTTACTCCCAATAGGCGATGGTACGCTTCTGCAGCACCTGCGTGCGCTGGCTCTGCATGCCCTTCTCCCAATAGGTAAGGGTGAGCTGGTTGCTGGTCCAGTTGCCCATGTCGTCGCGCGTCAGGTAGTTGTTGTTCAGTTGGATGGTCATGATACATTCGCCCGTCTTGTCATATACCTTCTGGTTCTCCGACTGCACCTCGTCGGTCTGGTTGTAGGTATATTCGTGGACATAGGTGATGCCGGCCACGGGGTTGGTCAGCGTGCGGCGCAGCAGATGGCTGCTGCTGCTGTAGGTGTAGCTCACGTCGCTGTGGCCCTCCTTCTCAGCCATCTTGCCACTGAGCAGATAGCCGTAGCCGTCGTAGTGGCGCTCGGCCAGGTCGGGATTATCCAGTCGGCCGTCCTCAGAGAAGTGCAGGAACTGGTCTTCTGCCACGGCGTTCTCCGTCACCACTTCCTGCACATTGCCATGCAGCCCCATCATGTAGGCATCTTTATAGAAAGCCCCCGAGGCGAAGTAGAACACGCGGATGTCGGTAGAGCCGTCGCCGTTATCAACCTGCGACAGCCTCACGCTGCCGTAGTCGGTCATGATGTAATAGCTGTCGCCGCGCTGTGTCATCTCGCCATGCTCCTGCTGCAGTTTATGCAGGAAATAGCTGAAGTTCCGGCCTATCATGCCCTTGGTGCGGTAGGGTCCTATAGACACCGATGCCGACCGTACCAGCCGTGTCGTAGGCGATAGGCTGACGGTGAACTTGGCACGGATGCCATAGAACTTGCCACGGTAGTAGAAGTCCTCGCCGTCCTCAGAGCTGCCCCATTGCGTGAGGCCTGCCGCCCGTAGCCGGACATCCATGCTGTCTATCACGCCCTCGACGGGAATGCCCGTCATGCTGATGCTGCGCGGGTCGCCCTGCGCCATCAGCACGAGAGCCGTCACCAGACAGAGGGTGAGTGTCGTTATTCTCTTCATCATGGCTGCAAAGTTACGAATAAGCAGGTGAAATGCAAAACAAAACCGTGTTTTTTGTTTTTTTCTGAAGAAAAATGCTTACCTTTGTGCCATTATTACAAAAGAAGATGAAGATATTTGCAGTAGGAATGAATTACATTCAGCACAATAAAGAGCTGGATGGCGCGTTATATAAACCAGAGAAGCCTGTCATTTTCACCAAGGCCGACTCGGCGCTGCTGAAGGACCACAAGCCGTTCTTCATACCCGACTGGAGCCAGCAGGTGGACTATGAGACGGAGGTGGTGGTGCGTATCTGCCGGCTGGGGAAGTCGATTCCCGAGCGCTTTGCCCACCGCTACTATGATGCCGTCACCGTGGGCATCGACTTCACCGCCCGCGACTGGCAGCAAGAGGCCCGGCAGCAGGGGCACCCCTGGGAGATATGCAAGGGCTTCGACGGGTCGGCGGTGATAGGCGACTGGGTAGATGTGGCTAAGCTGCGCGACGTGCAGGCCCTGCACTTCCATCTTGACATCAACGGACGGACGGTGCAGGAGGGCTGCACGAGCGACATGCTTTACGGCGTGGACGAGCTGATAGCCTATATCTCGCAGTTCTTCACCCTCAAGACCGGCGACCTGCTCTACACGGGAACACCCGTCGGTGTGGGGCCGGTGCATATAGACGACCACTTGGAAGGGTGGCTGGAAGAAAGAAAAGTGTTGGAATTTAACTGTAAATAAGACCTTGTGCGCATGAGAAAATATTTACTGAGCCTGGCACTGCTGGCAGTCGTGATGACGGCGACGGCCCAGCGGTACTTCAACCTGACTGCCGAACAGGTCAGGATAGACTCGCTGCTGCCCGTGTTCACCACGGTACAGCCGCTGGGCGCCAACTATGCCGACTCCACCTACGAGGTGTCTATCGAGTACCCGGAGTTCATACCCATGAGCGAGGCCGACGTGCAGCGATACCATGCCATCACCGTCACGCCGCTGCCGCTGTTGCCCACGGTGCATCAGGAGCTGAGCGTGTCGCGCAAGCAGGGACTGCTGCAGCTGTCGTTCGTGCCACTGGTCTATCGCGACGGCAAATATCAGAAGCTGGTCAGCTTCATGCTCCGGGTGAAAGGACGGAGCATCGCCAAGAAAGCACTGCGCCTGCAGGCACAGCGGCGCGCCACGGCGGCTACCGACCGCTATGCCGCCAACTCGGTGCTACGCTCGGGCACGTGGGCGAAGATTCGCGTGCCGGCAACGGGCATCTACCAGCTGACCGATGAGTTTGTGCGCACGCTGGGCTTTAGCAGCGTGAGCCGTGTGAAGGTGTATGGCTATGGCGGCGGCTTGCAGCCGGAGGTGCTTACCGGCGACTACCTGACCGAGACGGACGACCTGAAGGAGGTGCCCACCCTGGTGCAGGCGGGCCGCAAGCTGTTCTATGCCATCGGTTCCGTGACGTGGAACGGCAGTCATCAGCGCGTGCGCAATCCTTATTCTAATTACGGCTATTACTTCCTGACGGAGAACGACAGCGAGGCAGCCACCATCGACGAGGCTGAGTTCCGCAGCCGGTACTATCCGCTGGCCGACGACTACTGCTCGCTCTACGAGTTGGACAACTTTGCGTGGTATCACGGCGGGCGCAACCTCTACGACAGTCAGGTGCTGGCCAACGGCACCGCCCACAACTATACACTGGCCTCGACAGGCACCGGAACAAGCGGCACACTGACCGTAGTGCTGACGGCTGCCGGAGCCCTCAACGGCGACGGGCATGCCGCACGTGCCACCGTCAGCCTGAACGGACAGCAGCTGGGCACCATAACGCTACAGACCAATGGCAACCTGGAGGTGATGCGCGTGGGCCAGCAGACCTTCTCGGTGAACAACCTGCAGGCCACGAACCAAGTGACCATCACGCCCAATGCCGACTGCGGCACCGTCAGGCTGGACTATATCTCCATCTACTGCTCGGAACCCAAGGCTGCCCCCGACCTGGGGCAGGTGTTCGCCCAGCCGGAGTATGTCTATAACATCACTAACCAGAACCACCATGCCGCCAAGGCTGCCGACATGGTGATCATCATTCCAACCTCGCAGCAGGTGCGCGCCCAGGCAGAACGGCTGAAGGCGCTGCACGAACAGCAGGACGGGCTGCGCGTGACCATCGTGCCCGCCGACGAGCTGTATAACGAGTTCTCCAGCGGTACGCCCGATGCCAACGCCTACCGCCGCTATCTGAAGATGCTCTACGACCGCGCCGAGTCGGACGACGACATGCCGAAGTATCTGCTGCTCTTAGGCGACGGGGCCTGGGACAACCGCATGATGATCAGCGACTGGAAAAACGAGACGCCCGACGACTTCCTGCTGTGCTATGAGAGCGAGAACTCGTACAGCGAGGTGAACTGCTACGTGAGCGACGACTACTTCTGCCTGCTGGACGACGGCG
The DNA here is from genome assembly GCA_947165435.1 of uncultured Prevotella sp. Lineage (GTDB taxonomy): Bacteria > Bacteroidota > Bacteroidia > Bacteroidales > Bacteroidaceae > Prevotella. The sequence continues at coordinate 9,446 of CAMVAI010000054.1, read as the reverse complement.
AGGGAGGGCACATGGAAACCAGCGACAAGAGCGACGTGGCCGTGGGACGCATACCGGCACGGACGGCGGCAGTGGCCGACATTGCCGTGAACAAGATAGAGAGCTACGTGAAGAACGAACAGGCCGGAGCCTGGCAGAACATCGTCTGTTTCATGGGCGACGACGGCAACCAAAACCAGCACATGGCCGATGCCGACTCGGTGGCACGGCAGGTGGAGCAGCTGTACCCGTCGCTGCAGGTGAAGCGCATCATGTGGGACGCCTATACCCGCGTGACTTCATCGACCGGCAACAGCTATCCCGACGTGATACGGCTCATCAAGCAACAGATGCAGCAGGGCGCACTGATGATGAACTACTCAGGACACGGGCGAGCCGATGCCATATCGCACGAATATGTGCTGCGACTGGCCGACTTTGCCGCTTCGACATCCCTGCGACTGCCGCTGTGGATGACGGCATCGTGCGACATCATGGCCTTCGACGGACAGGAAGAGACCATCGGCGAGACGGCTTACTTCAACGCCAACGGCGGGGCCATCGCCTTCTTCGGTACCACGCGAACAGTATATCAGAACTATAACCGGCTGATGAACATCGTATTCACCCGCCACGTATTAGGCCGCGACGAGAGCGGACAACCCATCGCCATAGGCGAGGCAGCGCGCCGCGCCAAGGTAGAGCTGGTGACGACGCCCATCTGGGTGGGGCAGACCTACGATGCAAAATCGAAGCAATGGATACAGAACTACTCCAGAGACCTGACGGCCAACAAGTTGCAATACACCCTGCTGGGCGACCCGGCGGTGCGGCTGGCCAATCCTACCCGCCACATGATGATTGACGAGATTAACGGCACGGACATCAGCAACGCACAGAAGCTGACGCTGAAGGCCGGCGAGATAGCCACCGTGACAGGACACGTGATGAACACCGAGCTGACGGGCATCGACGAGACCTTCAACGGCACGATGACGGCGGTGGTGCGCGACGTGCTGGAAAAGGTGACGTGTAAGCTGAACGATGCCACCGAGGCCGACGAGGCCTTTGTCTATTACGACCGCCCGAACCTTGTGTTCAGCGGCAGCAACGACGTGAAGCAGGGCCGGTTCACCTTCTCGTTTGCCGTGCCGAAGGACATCAAATACTCGGATGCCACCGCGCTTATAAACCTCTACGCTGTCAGCAGCGACAAGACGCAGCGGGCCAACGGCATCTGCGAGAATCTGGCACTGAACGGCACGGACAACGAGCGCTTCAGTGCCACAGGACCGAACATCTACTGCTACCTCAATTCGCCGACCTTCGTCAATGGCGGGGCGGTGAACAGCACACCGTTCTTCGTGGCCGAGCTGAACGACGAGGACGGTATCAATGCCTCGGGCAGCGGACTGGGCCATGACCTGCAGCTCGTCATCGACGGCGACATGTCGAAGACATACTCGCTGAACGACTATTTCGCCTTCGACTTCGGCAGCTATACCAAGGGAACGGTAGGCTACAGCATTCCCGCACTATCGTACGGCGACCACCAGTTGCAGTTCCGCGCATGGGACGTGCTGAACAACTCGTCCACCTCCGTGCTGAACTTCAGGGTGGTGAAGGGTCTGGAGCCGGTATTCGCCGACGTGGAGTGCTCGCCCAATCCGGCCAGCACGACTACTCGCTTCCGCATCATCCACGACCGCATAGGCACCGACCTGCAGGTGAAACTCGACGTTTATGACTTCTCGGGCCGCCACCTCTGGACCTATAGCGAGGCAAAGGCTCCGTTGGACAATACATACACCATCGACTGGAACCTGACGACCGACGGAGGGCACCGCCTGCAGACGGGTGTCTATCTCTACCGCGTGAGCATCAGCTCGGACGGTAGCAACTACGCATCGAAAGCAAAGAAACTCATCATTTTAACCAACAAATAAAACGATTATGAAGATTACACTAAAGATACTCATCGCCGTAGCCCTGTTGCTCAAGGTGACAGGCAGTGTCGCACAGGACACGAAGAGCGCGTTTAACCCGGTGGACCATGCCGTTATCTCGCAGACCATCGCCCCTGATGCCCGTGCCGGTGCCATGGGTGACGTGGGTGCTGCCACCGACCCGGATGTCAACTCACAGTATTGGAACCCCGCCAAGTACCCGTTTTGCATCAGCAGGGCTGGACTGTCGCTGAACTATACCCCGTGGTTGCGCAAACTGGTGAACGACATCGCCCTGGCCTACGTGGCCGGCTACTACCGCATCGGCCAGTATGCTGCCGTCAGTGGTTCGGTGCGCTATTTCTCGCTGGGCGAGGTGTTTACGTCGATGGACGAGAACGCCATGACCGTGAAGCCCTACGAAATGTCGGTCGATGTGGGTGCGTCGCTGATGCTGAGCGAAAAGTTCTCTATCGCAGCGGCCATCCGGTGGATTCACAGCGACCTGCGCTTCGACTATACCGAGGATGCGTCACCGGCATCGGCCTTCGCTGCCGACCTGGCCTGCTACTACCAGAACTACCTGAACATCGGACAGCGTGAGTGTCAGCTGGGCTTGGGTTTGAACATCTCGAACGTGGGTTCGAAAATCAAGTATTATGGCGACGACCGCTCGCAGTTCCTGCCTGCCAACCTGCGCCTGGGTGCTTCGCTCATGGTGCCTGTAGATGACTACAACCGCTTCACCATTGCCGCCGACGTGAATAAGCTGCTGGTGCCCACAGTGCCCAAGCAGAACGATGGCGAATCGACTGAGGACTATCAACAGCGTGTCCTCAACGAATACAACGATGTCAGTTCCATATCGGGTATCTTCAAGAGCTTCGGCGACGCCCCCGGTGGTTTCAAGGAAGAGCTGGAGGAGATACAGTGGAGCATCGGTGCAGAGTATGTCTATCACGACCGATTCTCCATCCGTGCGGGCTATCACAACGAGTCGGAGAACAAGGGTAATCGCAAGTATTTCACCGTGGGTGGCGGCTTCCGCATGAGCGTCTTCTCGCTCGACGTGGGTTATGTCATTTCTACGTCGAAGAGCAACCCGCTCGACCAGACACTGCGCTTCTCGCTGGCCTTCGACATGGACGGCATCAGAGACCTCTTCAAGAAATAGTGCCGTTGCCGTTTTATCGGAATCTCGGAATAACGGAACATCGGAATCTCGGAATAACGGTATAACGAAATAACGGAATAACGGTATAACGGAATAACGAAATAACGGTATAACGGTATAACGAAAAAAATTGCCATGATACGAGTAGGAATGGGATATGATGTCCATCAGTTGGTGGAGGGTCGCGACTTATGGATGGGGGGTATCAAGATACCCCATGAGAAAGGACTCCTGGGACATAGCGATGCCGATGTGCTGATACATGCCATCTGCGATGCCATCCTTGGAGCTGCCAACATGCGCGACATTGGCTATCACTTCCCTGACACGTCGGACGAGACGGAGGGAATGGATAGCAAGGTGATTCTGAAGAAGACCATCGAACTGATAGCCACCAAGGGCTACGAGCTGGTGAACATCGATGCTACCATCTGTGCCGAGCGCCCGAAGATGAATCCGCACATCCCGCAGATGCAGACTACGATGGCCACTGTCATCGGCTGCGACCCCGATCAAATCAGCATCAAGGCCACGACCACGGAAAAACTCGGATTTACCGGTCGGCAGGAGGGTATATCGGCGTACGCCGTAGCTCTGATAGAAAAGAGGTGACAGGCTCTACCGCCGGCAGTATGCACAGGCGGTAGGCTGTTTGTGTAGATTGTGCCGCATACATAGATAGTTGCTGCATGCATAGATGGGCTCGCATGCAGCTAAAAAAAATACCGCTACTCATCAACGAGCAGCGGCATCCAAAAGCCTATGTTTAACTAAAAATCCTTTTTCTATGAGTAATTCCGGTATTTTGTACCGGAAGTCTGCCTTGCGGCAGTATATATTGTGCATACTAACTTATTCGTTTTAAAAAAGAAAGTTATGGGAGCCTCACGGCGACCACTGTTTCCTGAACACATTTAAAACTTTCTTCTTACCAATAACTAAAAACCTAAAACTATAAATATTACTACTAACCTAAAACAATCTATTGAATGATGACTTTGACTTCGCTTAGTCAGAGTGGAGATTGAACTCCTTGTCTTTGTTTGACGTTGCAAAGGTACGACGTTTTTCCGGATTCTGCAAGACTTTATGGCTATTTCGTGTGAAAAACCTGCTTATTCTTGACCTAAGTCAAGCGGTGTGTGCGAAAACAATGGGAAAATACAAGAAAATTCCCTGTTTTCCTTTTGTGCTTTGCCGACGAATTAGTACCTTTGCACGACTTATATGATAAGGTATGAAAGTTTTGATTGTCAACACAAGCGAACGGACGGGAGGGGCTGCAGTTGCCGCCAACCGTCTGGTGGACGCTTTAAACAATAATGGCGTGAAAGCTCGTATGCTGGTGCGCGAGAAAGAAACTGGCCAGCTGACCGTCACCGGTGTGCCGAGAAGGGCACTGGCGATGTGGCACTTCCTGTGGGAACGGCTGGTCATCTGGATGCACCTGCACCTGCAGCGCGACCGCCTGTTCGAGATAGACATTGCCAACTGTGGCACGGACATCACGCGGTTGCGCGAATTTCAGGATGCCGACATCATCCATCTGCACTGGGTGAACCAGGGCATGCTCTCGCTGAAGGGCATCCGGCGCATCCTGCAGAGCGGCAAGCCCGTGGTATGGACCATGCACGACCTCTGGCCGGCCTCGTCCATCTGCCATTATGCTCGCGGCTGCGAACAGTTCCAGGACGAGTGCGGTGCCTGTCCGCTGCTGCCCTCTACGGATGTCAAGGGACTGGCGAACCGGGTGTGGCGGCGTAAACGGCAGATGCTCGACGGTCAGCGGGTCACCTTTGTGGCCTGCAGCGAGTGGCTGGCCGGAGAGGCGCGGAAGAGCGCGCTGCTGAAAGGCCAGCGGGTGGTCAGCATCCCCAATCCGATAGACACACGGGTGTTCCGTCCGATGGAGAAGGCAGAAGCACGCCGTGCCGTGGGGCTGCCGGCCGACCGTAGGGTGGTGCTCTTCGTGTCGCAACGGGTGACAGATCCGCGCAAGGGCATGCAGTATTTTGTCGATGCCGTGCGGCTGATGGTGGAGCGTCACCCCGACATGCAGAAGAATACCGTCGTGGCCATCTTGGGCGGCCATGCCGAGGAGGTGGCTTCGCGGCTGGCATTACCGGTCTATCCCTTAGGCTATGTCAGCGACCCGCAGCAGGTTGTAACCGTCTATAATGCTGCCGACACCTACGTTCTGCCGTCGTTGGAGGACAATCTGCCCAACACGCTGATGGAGGCGATGGCCTGCGGGGTGCCGTGTGTCGGTTTCGAGGTAGGTGGTATTCCCGAAATGATTGACCACCGGCAGAACGGCTATGTAGCCCGCCTGCGCGACACGCTCGACCTGGCAAACGGCATCCGTTATGTGCTCAACGAGGCCGACTATCCGGCGATGAGCGAGCACTGCCAGCACAAGGTGGCTCGCTGCTATTCGCAACAGAGTGTGGCCGCCCGCTACATAGAGGTCTATCAGGAGGCTATGCAGCCCCAGCAGCAACCGCCGTCAGCAAAAACATATTAACGCCAACTACCGCCAACGAAAACGCTATTTCCACCAACCGCCATAAGCCAAGCAGCATCCCCATGATACGTATTTCCATAGTTACCATCACCTTTAATGCCGCCCGCTGTCTGCAGCGCACGCTCGACAGCGTGGCCCGCCAGACCTATCCGCATATAGAACATCTGATTGTTGACGGCCAGTCCAAGGACGACACCGTGGCGATAGCCCACCGTTACCAGCAGGCATCGCGCCATGCTGTAACCGTACTGTCCGAGCCGGACAAGGGCCTCTACGACGCGATGAACAAAGGCCTGCGCATGGCTACCGGCGACTATATCGTCTATCTGAATGCCGGCGACATGTTGTATGCCGACGACACGATAGCCGTGGTGGCCCGGTGTGCCGAGGCTAAGGGCCGGCCTGCCGTCATCTATGGCGACACCGCCATCACCGATGCCGACGGTCATTTCCTGCGTATGCGCCGCCACCGCCCTCCCGAGCAGTTGTCGTGGCGGTCGTTCAAGAAGGGCATGCTGGTGTGCCATCAGGCTTTCTATGCCCGGTTGGACATTGCTCGCGACATTCCCTACGACCTGCAGTATCGCCATTCTGCCGACGTGGACTGGTGCATCCGTGTGATGCACGAGGCCGAGCGGCGAAAACAGAAATTGGCCAACACCCGCCAGGTGTTAGCCAACTTCGAAGAGGGTGGCGACAGCAAGCAGAACCATCGTTCCTCACTCCTGGAGCGTTATCAAGTCATGTCCCGCCATTACGGCGTGGTGCAGACCTTTCTGTTGCACTGCTGGTTCGTGCTGCGGGCCGTCATGGGGCGCGGCGGCACGGAATAGCCAGGATTGCGTTCTCTATAGCCTGATGCGCGGCGGCACCGAGCAGCATTCCTACTGCGCTTGCCGTGTGACAAGGGCTATGAGCTTCACCACATCCGACACATCAATCTTTCCGTCGCCGTTCAGGTCGGCAGCAGCTGTGTCGAATCCGGCAGGATGCTTACCTAACAGGTGTTGGGTAATCAACATCACGTCTTTTAAGTTGACCACGTTGTCGCCGTTCACGTCGCCCGGCTGGGTGATGACGGGTGGCTCATTGCTCAGACTCACCAAGTGGTTGCTGCCGCTCTTCTCGGCCAACACCTCTACGTAGGTGTCCTTGGTGATGCCCTCGGCATTGACGGTCTGCGGCGCACCGCTGCCAGTGCTGAAGACGAAGTTCACCTCGTCGGTAGTGCTGTTGATCTTATAGTCGTGCGTGAACCACTTCCTGCCATTGATGGTTGTGGTAGTGCTCACGGCGTCACCGGGCCATCCCCCCTTGGCGGGCGCATGCGTGCCGTCGCCGCCCCACGACCAGAAGTTACACGTGGTCCAGCCCACCTTGTCGGTATTCACATACACGGTGAAGGTGTATGGCTCGAACGACGAGATGCTGTACTGACGGGTAATCACCCCGCTCACCACACCGCCTATGAGCAGCCCCACCTTCAGCGTTGTCTCGCCGGTGCCGATGGTAATCTTGTCGCCGCTCTTCGCCTTGGTGCTGCTTGCGGTGGGATTGCTGCCGTCCAGGGTATATACCAGCTGTGCGCCGGCTGTTCCCGTGACGGCGGTCAGCGTCACCTCCTGCTTGCCGTCATACTTGCCCGACGCCAAGTCGGCCCATGCCGTGTTCATGTTGTTGTCCATCAGGTAGGAGAAATGGTAGCCTTTCAGCACGGTGGTATAGCCGTCTGCGGTGTGGCTGGCGGCATTGGTGCCCACCACTGCCAGCAGTTTTCCGTTCTTGCCGGTAACCAGTGTCATCATTTTCAGCTTAGAGTTTTGCGTCACCTCATACGCGCTCTCGTTATGAATGCCGCAGGCCTTGCGCACGGCTATCATGGCACTGATTTCTTTCTTGTAGGCTATCCAGTGCTTGAAGAACACGCAAGGTGTGCCGGGCATGGCCAGCATGTAGGCATTGGCAGCCAGCGTGTCTTTCTCTAACGGACCGCTGGAGCTGCCGTCGGGACGCACCTCCGTGTCGTGGTTCTCTACGAAGGTGATGGCATAGCGCTTGTAGCTGCCCGAGTTGAAGTTGTTGCTGATGAGCGGCCAGTTGACGTTGTCGTTCTGCTGATTGGCTCTGGTCCAGTTGTTATTGTTGGCCGCATTGCGCACCACATATTTGAACTGGAAGTCGAAGGCAGCGCTGGTCTTCCCGGTGGCATTGATCCAGCTGCTGATAGTACTTGTGCCGTCCCAGCACTCGCCGACGCTGAACTCCGGGTTTGCATACTCGTTGTACTGCTTGGTATAGCTGCCCGAATAGCCCTTCACCATGTCGTAGCGGAAACCGGCGTAGCCCAAGTCCTCCAGCAGCATCTTCAGATATGCCTTCACGTTGTTCTGCACGTTCGTGCTCTTGTGGTCCAGGTCGCGCATGCCGTCCCAGCCCTCACCGGTGTCGTTGTTCGTGCTCACGCTGAGGCCCAGCTTGGCGGCCTCCGTCTTGGCCTTTCCGCCGTCGTCGTTGGCGCAGATGTCGGTCGATTGCAACTGGTAGGTCACGCCGTTATAGGTTTCTTTGGGAAAGTCCACCCAGTTGCTCACGTTCCTCCGGTGGTTGATCACCACGTCGGCAATGGTCTTCAGGCCTTTTGCCTTGAACGTCTTGATCATCGAGCGCAGCTGTGCCTCCGTGCCGAACGAGCTGTTGTAACTGCTCTTGCCGTCGGGAAACCAGTACAGGTCGTCGTAGCCCATCGACTGTCCGCCGCAGTTGCCGCTCTGCGGAATCCATATCAGGTCGAAGCTTCCGGCCAGTTCGTCGGCCTGTGCTTCAAGCTTCGTCCATCGCGACGCGTCGTAAGAGTCCCAGTAGAATGCCTGCAGCATCACACCTCCGTACTGCGACGGCCATCCTTCCGTCTGTGCATGCCCGCTCAGCGTTGCCAGCACAGCCATCATCGTGGTAAATATCTTTTTCATCTTCATCAGGTTAATTTGTTTGCTGTTGCAAATATAGCAAATCTTCTCCAACATTGTTCACCTCGCGTACCATTATTATTCAGCACGCGTTATGCAATCGGTTGCACACAGCAGGAACATAACAGACAAAAAACACTTCGTTGTTTTTGGTGTTGTCGTAGGTGTGAGTATTTTTTTGTCTCGATAGCCAAATACAAACTTCTTCATATATTACAGAATCCTAATGTTTTGTCGCAAGCCTTGTGAAAGTATTTTTTTACTCCCAAAATACTGATATGCCATCAGACCGAATGCCACCATCGCCACAAATCGCACCAGTTGGAAATAACCATACGGCATCGGAGCCAAGCATAGCAGCATCAAGGCCGCGAGAATGAGATAGACCTGTTTCATCATAAACTCTTTTTCATCATTTTATGCACTTTTTCTCCAAAACATTTGGTCGCCTCGAATAAAACTCGTACCTTTGCACTCAATAGATCCCGCCACCGCTTCTCGTCCGCAAGGAATGCAGCGTACCAGGGCGGGCCATTTTTTGTTTATACGATTATGAACTATACCAAGCAACTGCTGACTCTCCAACAACAGATAGACATTCTGAAACAGCGTGGACTTATTGTCGACAACGAGGCAGAAGCCAAGTCTATACTTGACACTATCAGCTATTTTCGTCTTGCTGGCTATTGGCGACTGATGGAGAATGACAAGCTGAATCATGTTTTCAAGCCAGGCTCGCACTTCACTCAGATTATCAGTCTCTATCATTTTGATGAAGAGCTGCGTATGCTTGTTGTCTTTTCCTGAATATGGTGGTTCTTCTGCAATTTAGTTGAAGAGTACATGCTCCAGTACAA
>CAMVAI010000053.1 GCA_947165435.1 uncultured Prevotella sp. | reverse complement strand
AGCCTCTCCATGAAAATTACTCATTGCTCCACGAAAATTAGTAGCCTCTCCACGATCACCGGGAGCCTCTCCACAAAAATTAGTGGCCTCTCCGCATCCACAAGTTCCGTCTTTTTGGCCGGATTTTATCCGGCATCCGCGCAAAAATCCCCGATTTCATCGGGATTTTTCTGCTGTAAATCTATATATAATGCGGAAAAAAGAAACATCCCGCACATCTCGCACATCCCGCACGTAAACTGACAGTCTGCTCAATTTATCTCGCACGTAACTGACGATTTGCTCATTTTATCCTGCACGTAGCTGACACTTTGCAACTGCCGCCCCACACCTATCCCGCACCTGACTGTTGCAGCAATAGGATGGCTTTATGCTGTGTTGAAACATTTTCACGTGCGAGATGTGCGGGATGTGAGGGTTGTTTTTTTGGCCTAATTATTCTAATTATTCTAATTTCTTTCCTAAAAAAACACCCCCGCCTCATCCTGTAACATCTTCGCAATGTAATCGTTTACATTCGTTTTTTGCATATTTTAGTAATAAATTCGGACAACGTAATCGTTTTCTTCCTATATTTGCACCACGATACCATGTGCAACGACCCGAATTATCGACCACGCACGCAACCGAACCACACTGCACTGAAGACAGTAACCAAAACTATGATATAAAGACATGAAGAAACTCTACTCAACTATTATCACGCTGTTCCTGGCTATCAACGTCACAGCTCAGTGGCCTGCCAACTATGGTGGCGTCATGCTCCAAGGATTCTATTGGGACTCCTACACCGATACCAGTCTGCCGAAACTCATCGAGCAGGCCGACAACATCAGCACCTATTTCGATCTGCTCTGGGTCTATAACACTGGCAACTGCGGCGGCAAGAGCATGGGCTACATGCCCATCTACTGGCTCAACCATACCAGCAACTGGGGCCGCGAGCGTTACGTCACGCAGATGATCGATGCCTACCACCAGCGCGGCACGAAGGTCATCATGGACGTGGTCATCAACCATAAGGCCCCCGTGGGCAAGGACGGCTCGTGGATCGACTTTGCCAACGAGACGAAGACCGTCACCACCCGCAGCGGCGAGCAGAAGACATACACCCTCAACTGGACCGGCGCCGACATCTGCCAGAACGACGACGGCGGATGGGTGAAGGAGCAGGGCTGGCAGGTGACCGGGGCCAACGACACGGGCGACGACTTCAGCGGCGGCCGCGACCTCGACCACACCTCGGCCAACGTGCAGCAGAACGTGAAGACATACCTCGACTACCTGCGCAACTACCTGGGCTACGACGGCTACCGCCTCGACATGGTCAAGGGCTACAATCCTTATTATACCAAGATGTACAACGAGGCTTCCTCGCCGGAGTTCTGTGTCGGCGAATACTGGGACGGCTCGTTCGAGGCCGTCACCGGCTGGATTAACGGCACGGGCAAGACATCGGCAGCCTTCGACTTCCCCCTGAAGTATGTCATCAAGGAGGCCTTTGGTGGCGGCAACTTCTCTGCGCTTAGCAGCAAGGGCATAGCCGGCAGCCCCGATTGGAACCGCTATGCAGTAACGTTTATTGATAATCACGATACCTATGAAAACCAAGACCGCCTGACGCAGAATGTAGTGGCAGCATACGCCTTCATTCTGGCCATGCCCGGCACGCCGTGCGTGTTCTACAAGCACTGGCAGCGCTACCCCATCGCTCTGGGTAACATGATCCTGGCCCGCAAGGCCTGTGGCATCACCAACCAGAGCCCCATCGTGGAACAGGGACAGCAGGGCGGCGGCTACGTCATCAAGGTGCAGGGCACCAAAGGAACGGTGCTCTGCATCAGCGGTTACGTCACGGGCTACGACGTGAAGGGCTACAAGCTCATCGCATCGGGCACGAACTATGCCTACTACGTCAGCGACAACATCACCGTCGAGGGACTCCGCGAGGGCAACGACGGCGTGGACGAGACCAAGACGGTGAACGTCTATGTCGAGGCCGAGACGGCTCCCTACATCTACTCGTGGACCGAGGGCGGCACGCAGCGGTCGGGCGAGTGGCCCGGCACACAGATGACGGAGCAGGAGACCATCGGCGGCAAGACCTTCTGGAAGTGGACCTTCAGCGTGGCTCCCGTCAACATCATCCTGAACAACGGCAGCGGCAGCCAGACACAGAACATCAGCGAACTGTCGCACGACACGTACCTTACCTATAGTGGCGGCACGGACTATGGCGACGAGACATCGAAATACTGGACACCGGAGGTGCCGGTATGTGTGAAGGTCATCGACGGACATCTCTATGCCTACTTCCTCGGCAACAAAGACTACGACCAGCCTACGGCATGGGTGTGGAACGAGACGAAGAACTTCTGCGAGAACCAGACATGGCCGGGCGACGCCATGACGCTCGTAGGCTATGACACCGACAACTACCCCGTCTTCCGCTGGGATGGCGGCGAGGTGGCCGAGGGTGCCGACATGCCGACACACATCCTCGTCAGCAACAAGGGCTCGGAGACCATCCGCACCGGCGACCTCTCCTTCGTCAACAGTGGCTACTACAGCGCACAGGGCTTCATCACCGATGCCATCACCGTAGAGAAATCCAAAGAGACTACCGCCATCCAGGCCGTGCCCACCGCACAGCCCGCCGCCCCCGCCGCCATCTACAACCTGGCTGGCCAGCGCGTGCAACAGCCCACCAAGGGACTGTATATCGTGAATGGTAAAAAGGTAATCCTCCCCTAACGGCAGCCCAACCGCGGAAGGTACCCCGTAGGCACCCCTCCCTACGGGGGAGGGGCGGGGGTGGGGCTCTCCCTCCCTACGGGGGAGGGGCCGGGGGTGGGGCTTTCCCTCCCTACCGGGGAGGGGCGGGGGTGGGGCTCTCCCTCCCTACGTGGGAGGGGCAGGGGGTGGGGCTGATTGATATTAACTTTAAAACCTATAAACATTATGAAAAAGATTTTTACTCTATTGGTTTTGTGCCTGGCGGCCATGGCCGTACAGGCCAAGGACATCACCATCTACGTACAGGCCACCACCGCCCCCTTCGTCTGGGTGTGGGAGAGCGGCTCGGGAGGCAAGAACCTCACCGGAGGCACATGGCCCGGCGTACAGTTGACGGAGAAAAAGACCGTCAAGGACACCGAGTTCTGGTATATGACGTTCTCGACAGAGAAGACCATCAACGTCATCTTCAACGACGGCGGACCCGGTGGTGCAACAGTCAAGCAGACCACCGACATCAACGACATCAACAGCGACCGCTACTTTACCTACAATGGTACTACCTCGTACACCGATGTCACCACACAGTATGCCGACCTGCCCGATGCCGTCATCAGCTTCCTCGCCCTCACCGGCAACCATAAGGCAAGCGGCGATGAGTACGACGAGTTCACCGCACTGGGCGACAACAAATACCAGATATACATCGACCTGACCGGCGTGACCATCAACGACGACGACCCGTTGGGCGAGCGGTGGGAGTGCTGGATCCGTCCGAACGGACAGGGATGGGTGAACGAGGCCAACGGTACCGTGGTCGAGGATCCGGACAATGTGCTGGACCATGAAGATACGAGCAACCAGAACTTCGTCGTCTATCTCGACGACGACGCCGTCAACTGCTATCAGTTCACCATCACTGCCACATGGACACCTGGACCGAGCAGTCTCGAAGGGTGGAAGGTACGCATAGAGAAGGGCAACAAGACCACCGCCATCCAGGCCGTGCGCAATGCTGCCGATAAGGATGTCAACCATATCTATTATAACATCGCCGGTCAACGCGTGCAGCAGCCCACCAAGGGTCTGTACATCGTAGGCGGAAAGAAAGTGATTGTAAAGTAAAAGCCCCTCCCCCTGCCCCTCCCCAGTAGGGAGGGGAGTCCAACCGCGGAAGGTACTCCGTAGGCACCCCTCCCTCTCGGGGAGGGGCTGGGGTGGGGCCAGCGGGGCAAAACAATAACTAAAAACAAATGATGATGATGAAAAAACTAATTATATTAATCGCTATACTTGCTTGCGGAGTCGGGGAAGTGAAGGCGGGTGATTGGTATGTGTCTGGAAATCCAGCAATCCTTAATAGTTCAAGCGAATGGGGAACGCAACTAGAGAATAAAATGCACGAAACATCCACTGCGGGTGTTTACGCGCTCATAGTTGAGAGTAAATCAGTTACGCAGGACACAAATTATGATTTTAAGATAACAGATGGTACATTATGGTATCCAGAAGGAGCGGATGATAAGTCAAACTACAAGATAACTTTTAAAGCGACCGCAACGTATACTCTTGTATATTACTTTAATTCTTCGGATCATTCTATTCGAGTTATAGCTACTCCTATGTTACGATGGAATCTGGGAAATTCTGGAAATGGAAATTGGGAGTGGTATTATGAAGAAGCTTCTTTATTAGCAAAAGTCGATGATTTTACATGGAGTTATGAATTGACCCCTTCAAAATTTGGCTCGCAAACTTCTGCGTCGTTTAGACTTTATTCGTCTATTTTTGGTAAAATGGCATCTCCTTCTTCGGTTAATGAACCTATAACAATAGGAAGCGGAGATGTTTCTTCTACGTCTTTTGATGATAATTATACTAATAATAATTGTTGGAAGATAGATAAACCGTCTTATGATTTTAGCAAAATTATAATAAAAGCTACATATAATCCATATGCTAATAGTGATTTTGGTCAGTGGAGCGTCTCTGCCGATGCCTATGTGTCCCCAACTCTCTCTTACGAGGTGGCAACATATAGCGTAGCAGCACCTCTTGACTTCTCGCAGGCAACGGGTGTGAAAGGCTACTATGCTTCTGCTGGTGATGCGAGCAAGGTGACATTCACTAAGATTGACGGAACATGTGCTGTCAACACGGGCTTGCTCTTATTAAGAGATGGCACGAATCCTATTTCGATTCCTGTAGCCGCTTCGGGTACAGATTATACGTCTTCGAATAAACTTATGGCGGGAACAGGAGCTTCTGTAAATAGTGATGGCTCAACCAACCGTTATGTGTTGGCAAGGAATAATACTACAGGCGATATCCATTTCGCTAGGCTTGGGTCTTCTAAAGAGGTTGCTGTAGGCAAAGCCTATTTGGAACTCCCTGCTTCTGTTGTCCCCGCTCCCTCCCTCTCCATCTTCTTCGACGATGCGGCTGGCGGGACTACCGCTATCGATGCTGTGAAATCTGCTGAGCCTGCGGTGACGGACGGTGCATACTACAATCTGGCGGGGCAGCGGGTGACGAACCCCACGAAGGGACTCTATATCGTGAACGGTCGTAAGGTCGTGGTGAAATGAAAAATGAAAAAATAAAAAATTAAAATGAAAGGCGAATCATCATGAAGAAAACCTATATCACACCACAGCAGCACACCGTCAAGGTGGCACCGCAGAGCCCGTTGCTCTACGTGTCGCAGCAAGGACAGACGATAATGTTCATCACCATCGGGGATGACTTCGGAACTGGCGACGAAATGCTATAGAATCCTCCCCTCCCACCCACGGTGAGAGGAACTACTGACAATTAACCCAAATACAAATAACTAAAAAACAAACAATTTATGAAAAAACTTTTAACTATGATGCTGATGCTTGTGGCCGGAACAGCCATGAGCTTCGCAGCAAACTACGAGGTTGTAGGAGTCTCGACCATAGCAAATGGAGCAAACTGGGACAACAATGCGGACGCAAACCTGATGACTACTGAAGACGAGGGTGCTACATACACCCTGACCATCACAGGGCTAACATTGGAGACAGGTACCAACTATGAGTACAAAATTGTAGAGAAAGGCTCGTGGACAGAGTATTATCCGAATACTGGTGGTAGTAATGCAACGTTTAGTGTTGACGCAACAGCTGTATATACAATTAAATATGTGTTTACCGTTTCAACATCAACATGTGAAGTACAGACCACTAAGACCGGTGAGGCTGGTGAAATCAGCCACACTTATACTGTGGCTGGAGATGCACAATTATGCGCGGCTGACTGGAAGCCTGCAGAAACAGCAAATGACATGACCGAAACATTTACAGGTGTATTTACTTGGACAAAGGAAAACGTTATACTCAATGGAGGGAACATTGGATTCAAGGTCTGTGTGGATCATACCTGGACTGCTTTTCCAAGTGAAGACTGGGTTATCAACAATACGACTGACGAATACGGCAACGGTGAGGGCTATTACGATGTGACTATTACTTTTGTGGAGGACACAAAGGAAATTACTGTTGCCATTAAGAAACACTACAACGACTATACCGTTACCTTTGTGAAGCCTGATGGATGGACAGACGTTGCTGCGTGGTTCTGGGACAAAGACGGTGCTAACTATGACTTAGTGTGGCCTGGCAAGCAGATGACAGATACAGAAACCACCAAAGACGGAAAGGCTGTTTATACCGTTACACTAAGCACATTCAAGACGGCTCCCGTAGGTGTGCTGTTTAACAACAATGATACAGAGAACACTCTACAGACCAGTGATTTCACTTTCGAGAATAATAAGCAGTACGAACCGGTGGCTTCTGTCAGCTTTACGATGACGAAGGAATTCGAGAGTTTCTCGTCAAAGTATGCACTCGACTTCTCTGAAACCAGTGTGAAGGCTTACCGTGCAGACATTGAGGATGGTAAGGTGAAGCTGTATAACATTAGCAAGGTGCCTGCCAATACGGGTGTCATCCTGAAGGGTGCTGCCGGTGAGGTGGAGATTCCTACTACGTATGCTGTTTCTGCAATAGGCACCAACCTGCTCGTGGCTGCTAACACCGGCGTTGAGATTGCTGCCTCTACCGATGGCTCTTACAACTACGTGTTGGCCACACAGAAGGAAGTACAGGGATTCTATCAGGTAACAAGCGCATACACCATGACACAGAATGGCAAGGCTTATCTGCACACCACGACGGCTCTGGCGGCTGAGGCTGCTGCTGCTCCTGCATGGATTATCGAGGGCGATGTGACGGGTATCGAGAGCGTGACGCGTGAGACCATCACCGATAATGCTTACTACAACCTGGCCGGACAGCGCGTGGCTCAGCCCACGAAAGGCCTGTACATCGTGAACGGCAAGAAGGTGATAGTGAAATAATATTCACAAATAAAATTATTCCAATTATTCTAATTTCTTTCAAAAAAATAAAGAACTATGAAAAAGCAATATATCACTCCTGCAATGGAGACTGTACAGCTGAACTTGAAGGCTGGTATCTTGTTCGGTTCTGGTGATGGCGAAACGCTGAACGGTGGCGGTAACTTGGGAACCTTTGGAGGTGGCTCGGTGGATGCTCCCGGCATGAACACAGAAGACCTGGTGGGTCTGCCCCCGTTCGTCTTTGAATAATCCCGCATATCGTGTGTCGTGGGAGTGTGCCCGTTCGGCTGGGCGCATTCTCACGGCACTGGTTTTAGGGGGAATGTATTTACTTATTATTCACTCTATATTTACTAACTTTAAAACCTAAAAGCTTATGAAAAAACTTTATTTGTTGATGCTAACGCTGCTGGTGGGAACACTGAGCAGTGTGGCGCAGGTTGACAAACTCTACGTCATGGGCGACATCTCGCCAAATGGGTGGAGCAATGGCTCGAACCCTGCAACGCCTGTTGAGATGACTTTCAACGAGACGACGCAGGCTTTCGAGTATGAGTTTACTTGTACAAAACAGGTGTGGTTCGCATTCAGCGACACTGAAGCTGTGACTACGTGGGACGATTTTAACGCGAACAACCGCTATTCTTACGCTGGCACCGTTCCTATTGGCACGGAAGTACAGTTAGCTAAGATCGGCGATAAAAGTGCTGACGTGAAAGATGCCGGTAAGTACAAAATCAGTGTAACGAAAGACCTAAAGATGACCATCACCAAGGTGGAAGACGTGGTGGTGAACCTCGAAAAGGTGGAGATTCTTGGTGCATGGACAGGATGGGGCGACCGTACTACCAGTGGCGAAATGACCAAGGGCGATGGCAATACGTGGACAGCCACTGTCGATTTGAGCACCGTTACCACCGACCAGCAATTCAAGCTGGTACTCAATGGCGACACTTGGCTTGGTAGTGAACAGTTTACGCTGAATGCTCCTGAATGGGTAGTGAAGGGCAGTGAAGGAAACGACCTCACTCTGAAGAACTCTACCTCAGGCTTCAAGACCTACACCTTCACGGCAACTTGGGCTGGTGGCGCGGCCATCGCTGAGGGCTGGACGCTGACCATTGCCGGTAAGGACGCGCGTGAGACGGTGACGCTGAACAAGTACAACGCCACCTTCCAGTTCGGCGAGGGTGTCACGGCATGGGAAAAGGTGAATGCCTATACCTATACTAAGGATGGTGAAACGGTCACCGCTGAAGAGCTTGGCCCTTGGCCTGGCAAGGAGATAACCGCCACCGACGGCGTATATGCTGTTGAGATTGAGGCTGCTGCTGCTCCTGGCTTCATCATCTTCAACAACGGCGTGAGCGGCGAGGGTGCCGTGCAGACCGCTGACCTCGCTTTCGAGAACGGCAAGGCTTACACCTATGCCCCCGAGCCGGAACCGCAGCCGGAGGCTATCGAGAAGATGTACATCGTGGGTGAGCTGACCGGCGGATGGCCTGTGGATGCTGCCGGCGATACACCTGCCGACTGGAGCATGGCCAAGGAGATGACGCAGGATGCCGAGAATGCTGACATCTGGACGCTGACCATTGAGGGCTTCGAGGCTGAGGCCAAAATCTATAAGTATAAGGCTGCCGCCAACCAGAAGTGGACGGTCTATACGCTGCCTGCCGAGGGCAATAACGAGTTTGAGTTCGGCACCGAGGGTTATCCCGCAGGCAAGTACAACCTGACCTTCACCGTGAATACCAAGGAGCACTCGCTGACGCTGACTGCCCAGAAGGTGGAAGAGGTGAAGCCCATCATTCCCGACGGCACCTACTATGTGAAGAATGCCAGCACCGGAGCCGTAGTGAACGCCGAGGGTGCTGTTGATGCCAAGGGCGCCCCCATCACCTTCGCTTTCGATGCCACGGCTAAGACATACACCATCACCGGTGCAGAATTCTTCGCCGGCAAGCAGTGGACGGTGGCCAACATGTATGACGATATGCCTGGCTACTTCGCCATCACTACGGTGGTTGAGAGTGCTACGAAGTATCTGACCGTTGATGCCGACAGCAAGCTGACCTTGGCTGATGCTGCCGACGACAATGCCGTATGGATTGTGCTGGAGAAGGCTTACTGGGAGGACATCATGAACAGCACGTACACCATTGCCGGCACCAAGAACCTGACCGGTACGGAGAACGACTGGGATATTGCCGAGGCTAACCAGATGAAGTATAACGAGGAGACTCAGCTCTTCGAGATTACCTATAAGGGCATCACCGTCACGAACGACGTGAAGCCTGAGTTCAAGGTGGTCAAGACCCCGATGGAGGGCGAGAAGATCTGGTTCCCGACCGGTGACAACAGCAACTGGGTCATCACGCCTGAGGTCGTAGGTGGCGAGGGCGAGTATGTCATCACCATTACCTTCGACCCGTCAGACGCTAAGGAGATCAAGGTGAGCGGACTGAAGATCGAGGACATCACCATCAGTCCTGAGAGTGGCGCCGACATCTTCGAGACGCTGATAGCCGCCGAGATGAACAAGCTGCCGCGTAACATCACCATCAACCTGGCAGAGGGTGGCAACTACACCATCAGCGGACCGCTCACGGCATACGCTAACTTCGAGATTCAGGGTAACGGTGCTACCATCGATGCCTCCGGACTGAACAACAACTTCATCCAGATGGCCGTGACGGATGATCCTAGTGTCACGATTGCTGTCGAGTATGTCAGCATCCACAATGCTACCATCAAGGGCCTGAAGAAGCCGTTGTTCTACAGCACGCAGAAGGGCTACCTGATCAACTGGCTGACCATCGACAACAGCATCGTCGAGGTGGCTGCCGATGTCACCAGCATCGACTTCACGAAGGGTAGTGCTGCTCGCAACTTCAATATCGAGAAATCGACCATCTATGCTCCTGCGGCTACCACAAAGTCGTTCTACAGCTCGCAGTCCGGACAGAAGCTTACTGAACTGGACACTGAGGGTACACAGACCTTCATCATCAAGAACTCTACGCTGTACAACCTGGCTAAGACTAAGAACTTCTTCACGCACCGTCAGAACAGTCAGAACTGGCTGGCCTACAACGCAGAGAACAGCATCTTCGTGAACTGCGGCAAGAGCGGTCAGACCATCAAGGGCTTGAATGGTGGCGGAACAAGCGCTAACCCGATATGGACCATCACGGGCAATGCCTTCAACTTCGAGGCTGACGGCGTGATGACCGACACCAGCGCTGGCGAGGCTACCGGCGACACCACCGAGGGTGAGGGCGTGCAGAACAGCGTGGCTGGTGTGATTACCTTCACCGACGCTGCTGCTGGCGACTTCAGCGGCGAGTTCCAGCTGGCCGAAGGTGCTACGAAGCCCGAGGCACTGGGTGACGCACGGTGGACCATCAACTTCAACGGGGGTCCCCTTGTCATCTCGATGATGTATATCGTGGGCGACTTCACCGGCGGATTCCCGTCCGATGACAACCCTGAGAGCTGGAGCGTGGCCAAGAAGATGACGCAGAGCACGGAGAATGCTGCCGTATGGACGCTGACCCTGGAGAACCAGAGCATTGAGGGCAAGGCGTATGAGTACAAGGCTGCCGCCAATGGCAACTGGAACGACTACGTGCTGCCTTACGGTCTGCAGAACGCTGAGTTCGTGTTCGGCACCGAGGGCTATCCCGCTGGTGTCTATAACCTGACGTTCACCGTGAACACCGAGGAGCATACGCTGACGCTTGTACCGACGCCAGTCTCCGACGGCATCAGCAGCGTGCGCATGACCGAGGCTGTGAAGAACGGCGAGGTGTACAACCTGAACGGACAGCGCGTGGCTCAGCCCACGAAGGGCCTCTACATCATCAATGGCCGCAAGGTCGTGGTGAAGTAAGCCCGGAGGGCTACTGCTTAATAACCATTTCACCCGTGGCAACCGCCACGGGTGATTTTTCTTGTTCTCTCTTTGACAACGGATTACACGGATTTCAAGCTATTACTGCCTCTTCATAACGGCAACGGATTGAACGGATGAAACGGATTTCCAAGCTATTACGGCCAAAATCCGTGTAATCCGTTTAATCCGTTGTTGAAAGAAATAAGGTGGGAAAGTTCAGTTAGTAATGCCAGGGGATTTCTCTGAGGCTTAACGGTCGGCGATGCGGGGGTAGTGGCGCGTCCAGCCGTCCCAGCGCAGTCGCATGACACCGAAGAAGGCCTCGCCGAAGATGCCGCTCGACATCTTGCTGGTGCCCTCGCGGCGGTTGACGAAGATGACGGGCACCTCCTTGATGCGGAAGCCTATCTTGTAGGCCGTGAACTTCATCTCTATCTGGAAGCCGTAGCCACGGAAGCGGACCTTGTCCAGCTCGATGGTCTGCAGCACACGGCGGCGGTAGCACACGAAGCCCGCCGTGGTGTCGTGGATGTCGAAGCCCGTGACGGCACGCACATACTTCGACGCGAAGTAGGACATGAGCACGCGGCCCATGGGCCAGTTGACCACATTGACACCGCTGACGTAGCGCGAGCCGATGGCGACATCGTAGCCCTCGTCGTGGCACGCAGCGTAGAGGCGCGGCAGGTCGTTGGGGTCGTGGCTGAAGTCGGCATCCATCTCGAAGATGTAGTCGTAGCGGTGCTCCAAGGCCCAGCGGAAGCCGGTGATGTAGGCGGTGCCGAGGCCCTGCTTGCCGCTGCGCTCGATGATGAACAGTCGGTCGGACATGGCGGGCTGTGCCATCAGCCCCTTCACGATGGCTGCCGTGCCGTCGGGCGAGCCGTCGTCGATGACCAGGATGTGGAACTGTTTCTCCAGACCGAACACGGCCCGGATGATCTTCTCGATGTTCTCCCGCTCGTTATACGTGGGAATGATGACGATGCTGTCGCTCATGAGTAAGGTTTGTCCTTTAGATAGCTATTCTGGTTGCAAAGTTACGGCAAAAGATTGTAATAGCCAAACGTTTATGAGAGAAAAAGGAAAAGAAAAAGAATTTTTCCTTCCTTTTTCCTCGGTTATTTCGTACCTTTGCACGCAGATTGCAAAGAGACATGGACCGCAAAGCAGACAGGACATGACGGAAGAGGAACGCTGGCACTGGCAGGAGCCGGGGACGGCATGGCGGGGCATCGGGGTGTATCATGTGACGCTGACGGTGCCCTCGCGCGAGCCGTTGCTGGGCCGCTTGGTGATTCCTGACGGCGACCCTGCGCTGGCGCGCATAGAGCGCACGGCGTTGGGCAATGCCGTGGTGGATGAGCTGTATGTGATGTGCAGGCATTATCCGGAGGTTCGCATCCTGCAGTTCTGTCTGATGCCAGACCATCTGCATGCCGTGGTGTATGTGACGCAGGTGATGAAGGCCAGCATACGGAGCGTGGTGCGCGGCTATTGGCAGGGGGTGAAGAAGCTGGGGAGAGCATATAGCCAGAGGATGGAGGCTGGGGGCAATGGGGCGGGGGGCTCTGCCTCGGTTTCTGCCTCGGCTTCGGGGGCTTCTGCCTCGGTTTCTGCCTCGGCTTCGGGGGCTTCGTCGGTTTCTGCCTCGGCTTCGGGGGCTTCGTCGGTTTCTGCCTCGGCTTCGGGGGCTTCGTCGGTTTCTGCCGAATTAAATTCGGCAACAATGGACAAAGGGGGCGGGGGATTCCCATTCCCGGTGTTTACGGAGCGGCCGTTTATCAGGCCACTGTCGCGGCGAGGACAGCTGCAAACCATGATACACTATGTGCAGATGAACCCGCAGCGGCTGGCTACCAAGAGAATGAAGCCGGGCTTTTTCAGAGTGCAGAAAGACATCGTGATTGGAAATAGAAAATATGACGCTGTGGGAAATGTGGCACTGCTGACGCAGTACCCAGACGGCGGGGCAATGCGGCGGTATGATGTGGTGCATGTGCGGAGCGTGATGGTGAAGGCGGCCGAGCGGGGAGAGCGGCAGGCGCTGAGGGACTATATGAACAGCAGGGTGCTGATGGCACGGAAAGGAACGGTGATGGTATCACCGTTTATATCGATGCAGGAGAGGCAGGTGATGGAGGTATTGCTGAAGGAGCAACGGCCTGTCGTGCTGCTGACCGGTGATGGATTCAGAGAATACTATAAGCCGGCTGATTACCTCTTTGAGGCATGCGCCGCAGGACGGCTGCTGATACTGAGCCCTTGGCAGTATGATGGGGGCAAACGACATCTGAGCAGGGCTGACTGCGTGGCGCTGAACGGTATGGCGGAAGAGATTTGCCAGCAGATGAATGGTGAAGAAGCATGAGATAAAAAGAAACAGGTATGAATATTCAGGATTTGTTGAAACTGTATGCCATGCTGCCCCAGGTAGGGGAGCTGGCGAAAGCGATAGGGGAGAAGGGCGCGCAGCGCATTTTCCTCGACGGACTGATGTGCTCGTCGGCACCGATGGCGTTTGCGGCGGCGAAGGGGGCCATCCAAGGTACCGTGGTGTTTATACTACAGGACGGCGAGGAGGCCGGCTACTTCTATCACGACCTGGTGCAGATGCTGGGCGAGGGGCAGGTGCTGTTCTTCCCGTCGAGCTACCGGAGGGCGGTGAAGTACGGACAGCGCGACGCCGCCAACGAGATACTGCGGACGGAGGTGCTGGCGAGGCTGAACGGGAGAAATAAAAAAGAAAAAATTAAAAATGAAAAATTAGAAATTAAAAATGAAAAATTAAAAATTAAAAATTATGATTACCTGGAAGGCGGGGAGGATGGAGAAAATGAGAAATTAGGAATTAGAAATGAGGAATTAGAAATTAGAAATGAGAAATTAGGCGGCGACGGGGGTGGGGCGCTGTACCTGGTGACTTACCCGGAGGCGGTGGCCGAGCTGGTGGTGTCGAAGAAGCAGATGGACGACCGGATGGTGATGCTGCGATGCGGCGACACGCTGGACGTTGACGACACGGCACGGCGGCTGCGCGACCTGGGATTCCGCGAGGTGGACTATGTCTATGAGCCGGGACAGTTTGCGATGCGCGGCAGCATCCTGGATGTCTATAGCTACAGCAGTGAGCTGCCCTTCCGCATCGACCTCTTCGGCGACGACATCGACTCGATACGTACCTTCGAGGTGGAGACACAGCTGTCGAAAGACCGTTGCGAACAGGCGGCCATCGTGCCCGAGCTGGCGACGGTGGAAGAGAAGGTGTCGCTGCTGTCGTTCCTGCCGGACGATGCGGTGCTGGTGGTGCGCGACTTCACGTATGTCTGCGACACCGTGGCGCGGGTCTATGAAGAGGGCTTCTCGCAGCAGGCACTGGCCGAACGCCTGGAGGGTGCCACCGAACAGGAGCAACACGACATCCTGGTGGAGATGAAGAAAGAGACGCAGCTGGTCAGCGGAACGCAGTTCGCCCGTGAGGCCGGTGGCTTTAGGCGCATTACGCTGGCGGCAGGAGGGGGAGCCGGTGCGGCGAAAACGGCTGAAGCGGCAACGGCGAGAGGGACGGCAGCCGGTGCGCCGGTGCGGGGCGAGGGGCGGCACATCGCCTTCCGTGTTGCGCCGCAGCCGCTGTTCCATAAGAACTTCGAGCTGCTGCAGCAGTCGTTGCGGCAGTATCTTGACGATGGGTATCATCTGTATATATTGGCAGACAGCCGCAAGCAGCTGGAGCGCCTGCACGAGATATTGGGCGGGGGCGGCGACGGGGCGCAGCCCGGCGGGAAGAGCGGCGGCAGCGCGCAACCCGGCGGCAAAACCGCCGGGCACAGTGAGGGCACCGGGACGGGCGGCAGCGTGCGCTTCGAGGGCGTGGAGCATACGGTGCATGAGGGGTTTGTGGATCATGACCTGCGGGTGTGCATATTTACCGACCACCAGATCTTCGACCGCTTCCATAAATACAGCCTGCGCTCCGACCGGGCACGCAGCGGCAAGGTGGCCCTGACGCTGAAGGAGATTCAGCAGTTTGAGGTGGGCGACTACGTGGTACACATCGACCACGGCATCGGCAAGTTCGGCGGACTGGTAAGGATGCCGATAAACCGTCAAGTGGCCTCCCCAGGCCCCTCCAACGGAGTGGGTGCTGATGTGATGAAAAGTGGAAGGAAAGCCGCCTCTTTATGTAACCAAACACCCCCTCCCTCGGAGGGGCATGGGGAGGCTTTCCAGGAGATGATCAAGATTATCTACGACGGCGGCGGCAGCATCTATGTGTCGATACACGCGCTGTATAAGTTGTCGAAATACAAGTCGCAGGACGGCGGACAGCCGCCGCGCCTGTCGCACCTCGGCACCGGTCAGTGGGAGCGCATGAAGGAGCGCACGAAGCAGAAGCTGAAAGACATCGCCCGCGACCTCATCCGCCTCTATGCCGCCCGTCGGCAGCAGCGCGGCTTTGCCTTCTCGGCCGACTCGTTCATGCAGCACGAGCTGGAGGCGTCGTTCCTCTACGAAGACACCCCCGACCAGCTGAAGGCCACCAACGACGTGAAGGCCGACATGGAGCGTGCGCAGCCCATGGACCGCCTGGTGTGCGGCGACGTAGGCTTCGGCAAGACCGAGGTGGCCGTGCGTGCCGCCTTCAAGGCAGCCTGCGACTCGAAGCAGGTGGCCGTGCTGGTGCCCACCACGGTGCTGGCCTATCAGCACTACCAGACCTTCTCGTCGCGCCTGAAGGACATGCCCGTCAGGGTGGAGTATCTGTCGCGGGCCCGTAGCACCAAGCAGACCGCCGCCATCCTGAAAGACCTGGCCGACGGCAAGATAGATATATTAATAGGTACGCACAAGCTCATCAGCAAGACGGTGAAATTCCGCGACCTCGGACTGCTCATTATCGACGAGGAGCAGAAGTTCGGCGTTTCCACGAAGGAGAAGTTGCGCCAGCTGAAGACCAATGTCGATACGCTGACGATGTCGGCCACGCCGATACCCCGCACGCTGCAGTTCTCGCTGATGGGTGCCCGTGACCTGAGCATCATCCAGACGCCGCCGCCCAACCGCTATCCCATACAGACGGAGATACACACCTTCGGGCCGGACATCATTGCCGATGCCATCAACTTCGAGATGTCGCGCAACGGACAGGTGTATTTCGTCAGTCCGCGCATCAGCGACCTGACGCGCATCAAGGAGACAATCGGGAAGTACGTGCCCGACGCCCGCATCGCCGTGGGCCACGGCCAGATGAAACCCGAGGAGCTGGAGGCCATCATCCTCGACTTCCAGAACTACGACTACGACGTGCTGCTCTCGACGACCATCGTGGAGAACGGCATCGACATTCCCAATGCCAACACCATCATCATCAACGGCGCCCACCACTTCGGACTCTCTGACTTGCACCAGATGCGCGGGCGTGTGGGCCGTGGCAACCGTAAGGCCTTTTGCTACCTGCTGGCCCCGCCGTTGGCGGCACTGCCCGTGGAGAGCCGTCGCCGCCTGGAGGCCCTGGAGCAGTTCAGCGACCTGGGCTCGGGCATCCATATCGCCATGCAGGACCTCGACATCCGTGGCGCCGGCAACCTGCTGGGTGCCGAGCAGTCGGGATTCATTGCCGACCTGGGTTATGAGACGTATGTGAAGATACTGCAGCAGGCCGTGGTGGAACTGAATAATGAGGAGCCCCTCCACCAGCCCCTCCCCCGTAGGGAGGGGAGTGGTTACTCTCAAGGCGGAAAGGCAGGGGATAAGGTATCTACTCCCCTCCCTATACGGGAGGGGGCGGGGGAGGGTCTTCTTTTTGTCACGGACTGTGCGCTGGAGAGCGACCTGGAGCTGTACTTCCCCGATCGGTATGTGCCGAGCGACTCGGAGCGTATGCTGCTGTACCGCGAGCTGGACGGCCTGCACAACGACGAGCAGGTGGAGGCGTACCGGCGTCGGCTGATAGACCGCTTCGGACCGGTGCCGCATTGCGGCGAGGAGCTGATGCGCGTGGTGAAACTCAGACGGTTGGGACAGGCGCTGGGCTGCGAGAAGGTCATCCTGAAACAGGGACGCATGGTGCTGCATTTCGTGAGCAATGCCAACAGCCCGTTCTACCAGAGCGAGGCCTTCGACCGGCTGCTGGGCTACGTAGGCAGGAACGTGCGGCGGTGCCAGTTCAGCGAACGGAACGGCAGGCGGTCGATGACGGTCAGCGACGTGCCGACCGTGGAGGCTGCGGTGCAGGTGCTGTCGGAAATGTGATTACAAAAAAAGTTGGTTCTGCGTCAATTTAGGTGGTAATTCCAGATTTCTTCGTACCTTTGCGCCATGCAGATGGGCGTTTTTCCTTCTTTGATGTCACATACAAAGATACGAAAAAATACGCACATCTGCAACTTTATTTCGTTAACTAATGCATTCACTATCAGATAGATAGTTAAATATTGTAACAAATATTTACCACCTAAATTGACGCAGAACCAAAAAAATTTTCCCTGACATATAATAAGTTGCCGCTCCCGTCATGTTGGGCATATTCTTCCAATGCATTTAAGGCATTTTGCTTGATTTCAAAACTGCATTCATCCGCTACTACACATCTATTTCTTGTAGCATGTGTTTTGAATACTAAAAGCCTTGGCGGATTCGGTTTATTGCCGTACTTTTGCACCATTAAATCGTAAATAGTACTGTGTTAAGTAATGCTAAAAGAAGTTTGGTTTTGATAGGCTGAGGTGTCTAATAGGTGTACAGCAAGAAAAAGGCATGGACAGAAGTGCATTTGAACAACAGGCCTGCTCGTGGCGGAAGAAGGCTCTACAGGTGAGCATGCGCTGCGGAGCGGGCAAGGACGAGGCAGAGGACATCGCACAGGATGTGATGCTCCGCCTCTGGCAGATGCACGACGAACTGGACCGCTACGAAAAGCCGGAGGCACTGGTGACGCTGATGAGTCGCCACCTGCTGCGAAACCACCAGCGGCGACGAAAGCCGGAACTGCTCGACGAGGCAATGGTGGTCAGCCTGGCTGGCAGTCCGCACGACCTGCTGGAGATGAAGGAAGATGATGCCTGGCTCGACAAACGACTGCGGCAACTGCCCACGACACAGCGCACCTTATTATATATGCGACAGGTGGAGCGGCGAAGCCACGAAGAGATAGCCCGGCTGTTGGGCATCGAGACGACATCAGTCAGTACGCTGCTGGCGAGGGCACGACGGACACTATTAGATGAAATCAAACAAAGGAACAAACGATGAGACAGTACACGAAGGCATTCATACAGTCGCTGCTCGACAAATATATGGAGGGCACGACGACATTGGAAGAAGAAGATGTTCTTCACCAATACTTCACCCGCAGCGATGTGCCTGCGGAGTGGGAGGACTATCGAATGCTGTTTGCCGAGATAGACAGCATGAGGCCAGCGGAAAAGGCCCCACACCGTTGGTGGCCTTGGAGTATGGCTGCGGCAGCAGTAGTGGCTGCACTGGTGGTGTTCGCCATAACACAAAGCCTACCAGAGAATCGACCAGAGTCAGACGTGATAGCCCAAGAGCAGCCCCACCCCCAGCAGCCCCACCCCCAACCCCTCCCCCGAAGGGAGGGGAGTAGTTACACTCAAGACGAGGATTCCGTGGGGAAATCAAGGGAAGAACATTCTGCTCCCCTCCCTTCGGGGGAGGGGCTGCAGGGGAAGGGTCAGGAGGGGAAGGGTCAGCAGGGTATTCCCAAGCGCCGACTGCGCAAGCCCCAGCCCACGATGACCGACTACGACAAGGCCTACGCCCTGATGGCAGAGGCGGCAAAGGAGCAGCAACAAGTAGAACAGGAGATGGAGCAGGCCCAGCAGGAGATTCTGCATGTCCGACTGACAGCCGCCGGCTACGTAGCCATCCAGCAAGAAGACGGAACCATTATTTATACGAACGAACCCAAAAATTATTTTGCGTATGAAGAGTAAAAGCATTTTTATCACAGGGTTGCTCATGCTGCTGCCAGCCGTCAGCATGGCACAAGAGAACATACAGCGGACTTTCGATGCCCTAAGACAAAGTAAGGACATCAAAGAAGTCTCTGCCAGACATTCCTTGGACAAAGACCCTGATACGGGCTTAATGGAAGGACTGGAAGATACCTACGACTTCATGATTACCAATCCGAAGGCAAGGCATCTGGTGGATGACATCCGAAAGGCTTTCCAGCAGGACGAGCCAGAAGCCTATAATGTCAGTTCGGGGGCTCATGGCAGCAATGAGAATTATGTTTCGCTGGCTGTGGGCAATAGCAACAGCGGTGGAGTAGCTATCGGGCTGATGCAGGGGTCAAAATGGATCTACGCCTGCTTCCTCGACCCAGAGGACTCTCTGCGTCAGCACCGTTATGCCTATGCCTTGGAATGGGTGGACGATGGCGACAAGATACGCGGACGCATCGTCAAGACTTACGCTACTACGCAAAAATTCCGCCAGAGCAGATACCAGTCAAGAACCATCACGGTGAATGGGAAAAACATCAAAATGAGCGGTAGTGGATTCTCGTCAGACGGCGGATTCTCTTGGTCTGGTTTTTCGTCAGAGAAAGCGTCGGAAGTATGGTTGACGGAGTTTAATACGTTTAAGAACCTGTTTCTGAAGAATCCCAATGGTACAGCGGCCAACAGCTATGCCACACAGATTTATAAGCTCTGCAAGAATGCCAAGTCGCTCGAAGATGCCGAAAAGAACATGGTTGCGACGGAGATAGCGAAACTGAAGAAGAAAACCAACGACGAGTTCATACAGCAGTTGTTCGACATGAGCATCGAGCGACTCAAGAAATAGACAGACAATCCAATGAGACATCTTAGAATCGTATGCCTTTCACTGCTGATGGCGGTGAAAGTAGGGGGACTACTGGCCCAAAACCAGAGCGACTCAACCAGTGTAAAGCGCGACAGCATCACCTGGAACCAGGAACTGGAAGGCGTGGAAATCAAGGCCCAGCGCCAACTCATCAAACAGGAGGTAGACCGCATCGGCTACGACGTACAGGCTGATGACGAATCGAAGACGCAGACCGTGCTTGACATGCTGCGCAAGGTGCCGATGGTGACGGTAGATGGTCAGGACAACATCCTCGTGAAGGGCAACAGCAACTTCAGAATCTACAAGAACGACCACTACGACCCCAATCTGTCGAAGAATGCCAAGGAGGTGCTGAAGGCTATGCCCGCCTCGATGGTCAGGCGCATAGAGGTCATCACCGACCCTGGTGCCCGTGAGGATGCCGAGGGCGTGGATGCCATCCTGAACATCGTGATGATGGACGGTTCGAAACTCGACGGACTGACGGGTGTGGTATCGGCCACCTACACGACGCTGAACAATCCCAACCTTTATACCTCGCTGACAGGACAGATGGGCAAGTTGCTACTCTCGGTAGATTACGGCTATGGCGGTATGTCGTCCAAGTTGACTGAGAACAGCCAGGATACGGAGCGTACTTTTCTTGCGACTGGCAACCGTCTGTTGGCGCATAGCGACGGCAGCAGTCCTGGCGGCATCCACTATACCAACCTCAATGCCAGTTACGACCTCGATTCGCTCAATCTGCTGTCTGCTTCCTTCGGCGGCTATTTCTATAAGTTGAATGTGCAGGGAGACGGCTGGACGAAAATGAGCAACGCGGCAGCACAGCCTCTTTATAGTTTCAGCAATCACTACTGGATGCCTGGCTACAGTCACAGTTCGTGGAACGGCAGACTGGACTATGAGCATCGGACGCGTCGGAAGGGCGAGCGGCTCACTCTCTCGTACATGCTCGCCCTGACGCGCCAACATACTGACCAAGAGAACACCTACGACGACTTGGTCTGCGTGCCCTTCGCCTATACCAACAGCCTGCAGACTGAGCGCGAACGCTTCACGGAGCATACCCTGCAGGCCGACTGGCTGCGCCCGTTGGGCAAAGGCCATCAGATAGAAGTGGGTGCCAAGTATATTGACCGCAATAACAACAGTCATAACACGCAAGACTTCCGAGGCAGTATGCTTACTACCGAAAACCGTTTCGAGCACACCACGCGTGTCCTCGCCGGATATGCCGACTATATCTACAATGCCGAAAAGTGGTCTGCCCGTGCGGGTCTGCGCTATGAGTACAGCTATATGCGGGGCAGTTATCCCGATGGCAGTCATGCGGCCTTCAGTCATCGGCTCAACGACTGGGTGCCACAGGCGAGCATGAAGTATCAGCTGACACCATCGCAATCGCTGAAACTGAACTACACCACGAGCATCAACCGCCCGGGCATCTCCTATCTCAACCCTGCCGTCTCGACCTCGCCCAATGTGGTGCAGCACGGCAATCCGCTGCTGAAGAGTTCCCATTCGCAGAGCCTCTCGCTCATCTACATGTATATCGGCCGGCGGCTCACGCTGCAACTGGCTCCAGGCTATCGGTTCAGCAATGGCGGCATTGCCGCTATCCAGACCGCCCAGGGCGATGTGCGCTACCTGACCTACGACAACGTTCGGCGCTATCGCCGCTTCTCGTTCGAGCAGTATGTGCAGTGGAAACCGTTCGACGGCACGACGCTTGTCATCAACAACAACCTGCGCTATGAGCATTATGCCAACCCCAACCTTGACTATCGCAACTACGGATGGTCTGACAACTACTATGCCAACCTCTCGCAGCAGTTGCCCTGGAAGTTGCGACTCTACCTGATGGTGTACGGCAAGATGGGCCATAGCCCTTCGAGCATCTACTACCGGAAGCACTCCTATTACGGCTATTATGCCTCCCTACAGCGTTCGTTCCTCAAGGGCGACCGACTGACGGTGCGAATAGGTGCCAACAATCCGTTCAACAATCACATGACATCCAGCGCAGAGGCCGTCAATGGCGACTACCGCGACCGTCAGACCTCATGGAATCACGGCCGCTCGTTCAGCCTCTCGCTCTCCTGGCGCTTCGGCTCGCTCAAGGCCAGCGTGAAGAAGACGGAACACAGCATCGAGAACGATGACGTGGTGGGTGGCATTACGAAAGGGCAATGAGAGCATAAAAGGAAATAGCAGTCTTTCCGCATGATGCCGGCGAAGCGGACGTAGCCCTTGTGCGAGTGACGAGAACATCGAGGACAAAGCCCACACGGCAGCCAGACATTGGCTTTTCAGACAGTTCGAGCATGCCTCCTTGCTGAATCATCATGCGACGACTCAGGGAAAGGCCGATGCCGCTGCCGCTGCGCTTGGTGGTGAAGAAGGGAACGAAGAGCGACTGGCGGTTTTCGGCCGGGATGGGTAGTCCGTCGTTGCCGATATAGAGCGTTACCTGCTTGTCGGTGTTTGATGTAGCCATCTGGATGATGACCATCTTCGTGGCTTGGGCTTCCACGGCATTCTTTGTCAGGTTCATCAGCACCTGTCGCAACATGCTGCTATCTGCACGGACTGTCAGGTCGTCAGGGAGGATTATTTCCCAAGCCAGTTCCGGATAGGCTTTGCTGACATCATCGAGCAGTGGGCGCAGCGGCAGGTCTGTTATCACTGGTTTCTCCAACTGTGACATCTTGCGATAGTTGGCGACAAACTGGCTCAGATGGCGCGAGGTGTCGTAGATGGCCTGAATGCCAGGTTCGAGCGGTGTGCCTTTCACATCGTCACGATTCAGCATCGACTGGCTGATGCTGGTGATGGGGGCAGTGGCATTCATCATCTCGTGGGTCAGCACGCGTGTCAGCCGCTCCCACGACTCCACCTCGCTTTGGTTCACCTGCTGGCGGATGGTGTCGCCCAGCTGGTTCAGTGTCTGTTGCATGGCGCGTTCGCCAGACAGCAGCCCGTCGGTGGGCAGGCGGAAGGTGAAGTCGCGATTGCGGATGGCTTCCTGCATCAAGTGAGCGCGCAGCCGCAGTCGCCGCTGACGGTGAACGAGCCACCATACGCATACTACAATACCTACACCTATTAGAATATATGCTATCATAGGGGGAACAGACTATCTACTCCCCTCTCCCTTCGGAGAGGGGCTGGGGGTGAGGCTTCTTATCTTGTTATAAAGCGTCTGCCGGGTGATGCCCAGCAGTTCAGCTGCCTGCGTGAGATTGCCGTGGCAGCGGTCGATGGTGCGGCGGATATGCTCCTTCTCCACCTCGTCGAGGGTGACAATCTCGCTCTGCATGTCGAGCACGTCCTTCAGTTTGCGGACGAGTTCATCGTTGTCCCAGGGCTTGGTGATGAAGTCGGCAGCACCGCTCTTCAGCCCCTTTACTGCTAATGAGATGTCAGCGTATGCCGTCAGCAGCACCACGGGAGTCTGCGGATGCTGTTTGCGGATGGCTCGAAGCCAGAAGAGTCCCTCCTGCCCGCTGTTCACTCCAAGGGTGAAATTCATGTCCAGCAGCACAATGTCCACCACCTCCTGGGCCATCGTTTTCAGGATGTCGTCAGGCTGGGTCAGCGTCATAATACGCTCAAACGTACCCTCCAACAGATACTGCATAGCTGTCAGGATAGAAGTGTTGTCATCTACTATTAATATGGTTCCATATTTGTTCATGGCGGCAAAGGTACAAACAATCTGTCTAAAAATCATACAGTGGGGTGTCTAATTTTTAGACGTTCTGCATCTGACAGTGTTAAAATGCTTGCTGATATATGGGGAATACCATAATTTTGCATCAAAAATGAAACGAAATGAAACAGTTGATTCTTAGTGTCATCATGTCTTGGTGTTCTGTTGTTGTACAAGCACAGGAGGTTTGGACGATGCAGCGGTGTATGCAGTATGCCGTTGAGCATAACCATGAGGTGAAGCGGGCCGAGCTGGAACTCGACAACTACAAAGCCACTAAGACGGCAGCCATCGGGCGCTTCCTGCCTGAAATAGATGCAAGGGTGGGGGCGCAGTATAGCTTCGGACGCGCCATCGACCCAGAGACCAACATCTACACCGATGTCAGCACCTTTAACAATGTCTATTCCCTGAGTGCCTCTCTCCCTGTCTTCGACGGGTTCAGCAGCATCCATGCCCTGCGGGCGGCTAAAGCCAGTGTGCTGATGGGACAGTCGGCTTTTCGTCAGAAGCAGAATCTGACGGCTTTAGCAGTATTGCAAGCCTACGCCAATGCGGCCTATTACGAAGGCTTGGTCAGGATGGCTGGCGAAAAAGTGGAGGAAACCACGCTCTTGCTCCGTCAGACACGCGTATTGGAAGAGGTGGGCCGCAAAAGCAGTGCCGATGTGGCGCAGGTGGAGTCGCAGCAGGCTGAGGCCAACTACGAACTGACCCGTCAGCAAAACCTGTTGGCCTCTGCCCTATTGGAACTGAAGAAAGAGATGGGCTTTCCTTTGAGTGAAGAATTAAAGGTGAAGAGTGAAGAAGGTTTAGTTCGGCGACCCGAAGGGGAAAGCCAATTTGCTACCGCCGTTCCAGTTTCATCTCTTCACTCTTTGTCCCCGAAGGATTCTTCACTCTTAACGCTTCACTCTTCACTTCAACAGGCCCGCTATCAGATGCAAGCCAGCAAGCATGAGTGGCATCAGGCCCGTGCTGCACTTTATCCCTCTCTCTCGTTGAGTGCGGGCCTGAACACCACTTATTTCCACACGTTGCATTCTGATGCCAGTCAGTCGTTCCACACACAGCTGAAAAACAATATGGGTGAATATATAGGAGTCGTGCTGAACATTCCGCTCTTCAATCGCCTGCAGACCGTCACGAGCATCCGCCGTGCGAAGAACAACTACCGGATAGCCTGCGAGAACTATGCCCAGAAGCAATTGGAACTGGAGAAACTTGCTCGCGAAGCTTGGCAGGACTGGCAGGGCTATCTGAAGCAGACGGAGCAAATGGAGCGTAAGGTAGAGGCCGACTCGCTGGCCTATCAGCTGACGCGGCGGCAGTTTGAGAAGGGCCTCTCAACAGCCATTGACCTGCATGCCACATCAACCCAACTCCTAAAATCGAAGGCCACCTTGCTGCAATGCCAGCTGATGACGATAGTGAAAGAACAATTAGTTAGATATTATCAAGGAATAGAAATATGGACAGAGTAATCGAAAAGACAAAGGCGCAGCGGCTGATGAAGTACTGGCCGTATGCAGCGGGAGGCAGCCTGCTGTTGGCTGTCGTGTGCTGGCTTGCGTTTGGCAACCATGCCTCTACGCTAAAGGTCAACAAGGACGAGCTGACCGTCAGCGAGGTACAGCGAGCTGAGTTCAAGGACTATGTACGAACCAACGGACAGGTGCTTCCTATTCAGGTGGTGCAAATCTCGCCCGAGGAAGGCGGCATCGTGATGGAGAAAGTAGTAGAGGAGGGCACGCACGTGAAGAAGGGTGATGTCATCGTCCGACTCTCCAACTCCAACCTCGACCTGCAGATTCTGAATGCCGAGGCCGAGCTGGCTGAGAAGCAGAACCTGCTGCGCAATACCCAGGTGGCCATGCAGCAAGACCGGTTGAACAACCAGACGGAGCAGGCACAGCTGGATATGGACACGCATCGCAAGCAGCGCACCTTCGAGCAGAACAAGCGTCTGTATCAGGAGAAGCTCATCAGCCGCGAGGACTATATCAAGTCGCATGAGGACTATCAGCTCTCAGCCAAGAAGCGCTCGCTGGTGAGCAAGCGCCTGAAGCAGGACAGTATCTACCGCACCGTGCAGATGGACCAGATGGAGGATAATCTGCAGAACATGCGCCGCAATGTGGTGCTGGTGCGTCAGCGCAAGGACAAACTCGAAGTGCGCTCGGCCATCGATGGCGAGCTGGGCCTGCTCGATGTGGAGCTAGGGCAGAGCATCCAGCCCGGCCAGAAGATTGGACAGCTGAACGACCTCAGCGACTATAAGGTGCAGGCACAGATTGATGAACACTACATCGACCGCGTGCGCCAGGGGCTGACCGCCACCTTTTCGCGAGGCAATAAGCAGTATCAGCTACAGGTGCGCAAGGTCTATCCTGAGGTGCGCGAGGGCAAGTTCCGCTGCGATTTCATCTTCCGAGGCGAGCGTCCAGAAAATATCCGTACTGGGCAAACTTACTATATTGATTTAGAGTTAGGCCAACCCGAGCAGGCCGTGCTCATTCCTCGCGGCACTTTCTTCCAGACCACGGGCGGGCAATGGATTTTTGTCCTCTCTGCCGACGGTTCGAAAGCCTATCGCCGTCAGATCCGCATAGGCCGCCAGAATCCTCAGCACTACGAGGTGCTTGAAGGCTTAGAGCCCGGCGAGCGTGTCGTCACCAGCGGCTATGAGGCCTTCAAGGACAACGAGGTGTTAGTAATCAAGTAGATAATACCAATATGAAAAGTTATTTCAGATTCCTGAGCCGTCACAGACTGTTTACCTTTATCAATATCGTGGGGCTGTGCCTCTCGATGGCATTTCTGCTGCTGTTAGGCGACCTCATATACCGTCAGACAACGGTGGAGAATTACCAGACGCGGGCTGACCGGACGTTCGTTGTAGGCAATGAGATGTGTATGATGTCGAACTTCCGTGTGGGCGAGCGGCTGAAAGAGCGTTTCCCTGAGGTGGAGGACTGGTGCTCGATGG
>CAMVAI010000052.1 GCA_947165435.1 uncultured Prevotella sp. | reverse complement strand
TCTACTATACCTCCTGATACACCCTTCCTAATCCATCAACACCTTACCCACTTTCCAAAAGTTAAATGTCAAAAGTGGGAAAGTGGGAAAGTGGGAAACCTCTGTAGTCTAATGTCTAAAGTGAATAAGTGAATAACTTCCTATCAGCTACTTCGCCATGCTGCGAGGGTAGGAGATGTGCCGCCAGGGACGTGCAGAGCCTCACTCCTCGATGTGCGAGAGCGAGTGGGCAAAGTTGCTGAAGAAATTGGTGAAGGCCTCTGCGGGATAGTATGACATGTATTTGACGGATTGCTTGACATGCCATATCATCGCGTCGGAGTCGCTGGTTCTGACGAAGATGCTCTTGCCCTGGGTGAAGTACCAGTCGGCAGCCTTCTTCTCGGTGATGGCAAAGATGTCGTCAACCACCTGGGAAGTGGTGCTGTCGGCTGCGGCTTCGGTAAACATGATTTCGTCGGTACTGAAGGCAAAGAGCGCTATCAGCATGGAGCCCTCCAAATGGGCCATGCGCTCCATTCGCAGCGTCTTGATCCATTCGCGCAGCTGTTCATAGCGTAGTGGGTCGCGCGAGTTACGGAGATAGGTGCCCAGGGCGATAAACTGGCGCAGGCTGATGCCCTGCGTCAGAATGTTCTGGGCAATGGCGATGATGGTCAGCAACAGCTCGTAGGTGACGTCGTGCTCGCCGGCTTCGATGGCGATGCGGTGCAGGCTGCGGTTCAGCAGGGGGTTGGTCAGCCCGTGGTGGGGGTAGTCTTCGATGCGCTCTGTAGTGTTGCTGTCAAAGCGTTGGCGCAGCTCGGGTTTCAGCTGTAGGAAGAAGTCGTCGCTGCACCGGTTGATGCCGTCGGCAATCCACGGTGTGACGCCATGGATTTGTGCCACCTGATAGAGGCGGTTCCATTTCCACGACGACATGGGTTCGAGTGGCTCACGTGTGTTGAAGGCTCCACAGCGAAGCAGTCTTAGAAAATTTCTTTGTATGATGTCCATGAGACTGATTGCTTTTTTTACGTTGCGTCAACTGTATCGCCGGGGGTATCGCAGCAGGATGCTCAGCAGGGCGGCGATGCCAATGGCGAAGGGATAGTAGAGGTAGGGAATGATGCCGACAGGGTTCAGCGCTGCCAGTCCGCCAGCCATGAGCAGTTGTGCGCCGTAGGGTATGAGTCCTTGCGTCATACACGAAAACGTGTCGAGTATCGACGCTGCCTTGCGCTTGTCCACGCCGTAGCGGTCGCCTATCTGCTTGGAGATATTCCCCACGGTGAGTATGGCTACGGTATTGTTGGCCGTACACATGTTGACGAATGTCACAAGAGCCGCTATCGACAGCTCGGCACCGCGCTTCGTGCAGACATGCCGGGTGAGCCGCGATATGATGAAATCGATGCCACCCTGCTGCCGCACGGTCTCCAGCAGTCCACCGGCCATCATGGTGATGATGATCAGCTCGCCCATGCCCATGATGCCGTCAGCCATAGCCTGCATCCATCCGAAGAGGTCGAAGCTGCCTTCGGCGATGCCGATGACGCCGTTCAGCAGAATGCCCACGGTGAGTATGGCCAGCACATTCATGCCGCTGATGGCTGCCAGTAGCACCACGATGTATGGCAATACCTTGATATATGCTACCTCGCCGACCTGGTGTGGCGACGCGATGCCTTGGCCCATCCAGACGTAGAGCAGCAGGATGACGAGGGCTGCCGGTATGACGATGAACGAGTTGACGCGGAACTTGTCTGACAGCTTGCATCCCTGGGTAGATGTCGCCATGATGGTGGTATCGCTGATAAACGACAGATTGTCGCCGAAGAAGGAACCGCCCACGACGACTGCCGTCATGAGGGCTGTGGAAGTGGCGGTTTGTGTGGCCACACCGGCGGCAATGGGTGTCAGGGCGACGATGGTGCCTACGCTGGTGCCTATGCTGAGCGAGATAAAGCAGGCAGCCAGGAAGAGTCCCGCCAGCAGCATGCTGCCCGGCAGCAGCGACAGGGTGAGGTTGACGGTGGCATCGATGGCTCCCATGGTCTTTGCCGAGTGTGCGAAGGCCCCTGCCAGTACGAATATCCATATCATCAGCATCATCTGGCCTGTTCCCGCCCCGCTGCTGAACACGTCGATGCGCTCGCGGAGGGGCCGCCCCTTGAAGACAACCACAGCATAGACTGATGCCGCCATGAAGGCCACGGTGATGGGAACCTTATAGAAGTCGCGCGCCAGGAGGCTGGTGACTAAATATAAGAGGATGAACACCAGCAAGGGTGAGAGTGCCAGGAGTCCCTTTTTCATAGCTTAGTTATAGAAATTCCATGAGACACCGAAGCGCAGCACGCTGGTATTGGTGGGGTAGTGGGGCGTGAGGAAATAGTCCTTCGACCCAGAGCCCGCATTCACGTGGCTCATGCTGAGGAAGAAGCGGGCCCTCTTCAGGTGCATGTTGGCATAGACGTCGATGTAGGGGTGGCCGCCTATCTCTACGCGGCTGTCGTCGTTCTGCTGTATGGCAAAGACGCTGAGCTGCGGCAGATAGTCGGGGGCGTAGTAGCGGGTGAAATACGTGGCACAGCCGCCCAGTTCGACGGTGAGTACCTTGGCGATACGGAACTTGAGGTAGAGGTTGGTGAAGATGTTGAAGCGCGGAACGGGCAGCACGTCCTGATGGCTGGAGTTCTGATAGGTGAGCACGTTTTCCCAGTTGATGATGCCCAGGCGGACGTGCTGCTTGAGCTGTGCCGTGATGACGCTGATATTCTGCGACTCCTGGAAGACACCGCCCGTCAGCCCGGTGCGTCCGGAGTACACGGCGGGGTTGTAGTTGTACTGCATGCCGAAGTAGGTGTAGTTCTGTATCTCGTCAATGGCAAAGCGCAGCGTGGTGTTGGTCTTCTCGTAAGTGAACCGCCCTTCGGCATGGGTGTGCGTCTGTGCGGTGAGACTGTTCTCCCACCACAGGTGCTTGGAGTGGTAGTGCTCCTGGAAGTAGGTGGCCGGTGTGCGGTGGAAGAAGGCGTTGGCAGCCAGCCGGACGGTATCGCCCAGGAGCTTGAAGTTCACGTCGGTCTTGAAATCGACGGCAACCGACCCCGCCTCCATGCCTGCCAGCCCGAAGGAGGCACCGAGGTTGAAGTGGAATGTCTTGCCCTGTGTCTTCGACAGCACGCCGCCAACGTTGACGCAATGGCCCGTGAATCCGTCGAGATAGTAGGCATTGGCACCTTCAGCCAGTTCGGGCTGTTGGAAGCGGCGCACCTCGTAGGAGAGGAATGCTTTCAGTCCGGCCTTGACATACTTGTTGAAGCCTTCGAGCAGGGCCAGTCCGAAGGTGTTCTTCACCGAGGTGTATTTATATTTGTCGAAGATGCCGGTGGCAGCATACAGTCCCTCGTCGTTCAAGTCGTAGTAGGTGTTGGCATAATAGTCAGCGGGCGTGTTGTATGCCTGATAGATGCGGTTGTAATGGTTGAAATCAAGGGTATGGATGATGCTGGTCACGGGTACGTACTCGC
This sequence comes from uncultured Prevotella sp., assembly GCA_947165435.1. Classification (GTDB taxonomy): domain Bacteria; phylum Bacteroidota; class Bacteroidia; order Bacteroidales; family Bacteroidaceae; genus Prevotella. The sequence goes on along the minus strand of CAMVAI010000052.1, from coordinate 23,485 downwards.
GCTTCATCGTGGCATCGATAGAGTCCTGGCGGGCCTGCTCGGCGCGAAGACTGTCCATCGCCTCTACACCATCCACTTTGATGCGTGTGCTGTCGGCAGCGGCAACAGGCTTACCGTCGGTAGGCTCATCGCCCATGATCTTGGCATCGGCAGGGCGTCCCGTCGGCGTGGCAGCCACAGGCGCGTCGCCGCGCCCCTTCGGCGCGTCGTCGCCGTCCTTCTTCTGGCGGGCCTCGCGGTCTTTCTTCTGCTTGGCGGCATTGGCGGCAAACTGGCGGGCCTTGATTTCGTCGTCGGTCATCTTCACCTTGCGGTAGAAGCCGAAATTGTAGCGGTGGGTCAGAAAGAGGTGGCGGCTGTCGTTACGGTTCCAGTTCTGGGACAGCACCGTGGGTATCTCCTCTTCGCTGTACTGGTCTTTCGAGAGCTCGGGGTGGGTGATGTGGTTGTCGTTGACTATGCCGCCGTTCTCGCTGGCTTTGCGGTGTATGAAGCTGCCCAGCACGTGCATCTGATAGCGGTCGCCGATGTACGACCCGAACAGCGAGGCGCGGAAGTGCGACGTGCTCTGGTTCTGATAGTAGCCTCGTGCATAGTGGTAGTCGAGGTCGAAGCCGAAGCCGATCTTCTTGCCGGCATTGATGCCGAACTTGGCGTCGATGTGGTCTTCGCCGTTCTGCTTGTCACCGCAGTTGTCGTAGCTGATGTTGGTATAGGGCGACAGCGTGTTGACGAAGAGAAACTGGTCGGGCTCGCGGTTCATGTAGTCGTAGCCATCGACGAAGAAGAACTGGCTGGTAGGCCTGCGGTCAATGAAGATGCGGTTCATGCGGGCCGTATAGTTGCTGCCGATGGTGTTGTACTCGCCGTAGATGCCCGTGTTGTAGATGGTGTTCTGATAGAGGTGTGGCATCGTGTCCAGCTCGCAGGGCCTTCTGTCGCCGAACAGCCTATCTACCGTCCATGCCTTCACGCCCTTGGGTACCTCCTTGTTGCTTCTCAGCGAGTCGCGGCTGTTAGGGTTGAAGTTGCGGCTGGTGGGGTCGTTGGGGTCGGTCTGTCCGAATTCGTCACGTTGTGTAATGGTTCCGCTGGGGTCCATTTCATTATACACTTGAGCCTGCATAGACAATGCTGTGCAGGCCGATAGCGTGATGATGAGTGAGCGTAGTTGTTTCATTTCTTAAGCATTCTCAGTGCAGACTCTGTGAATTTGATGATCATGGAAGCCAGAATGATGTAGATGCCGACGACGGTGTCGCCCTTATAATAGATGTACATGCCTACAGCAGCCCCGATGATGAAGATGGTGTTCAGCCAATTTCGTACTACACGTATGTTCATTTCAGCAGCGACTCCATCTTGTTAAACAGGAAGTCCTTACGATCAATGGTCTTGCGGCGGAACTTGCCCGAGAGAGGCAGCAGGCGGGTGTTCTTCTTGTTGACAGCCTCCTTGTCGGTAATCCATTCCTCGGCGGTATATCGCGACACGGTGCCCTGCTCGTCGTAAGAATAGCGTATATGGTTGATGGTGAGGTCAACGCCCCCGTCGCGGCATACGGCCTTGAAGGCATAGAAGAAGCGGGTGCGGTCGAGCGTTATCAGGTTTTTCTTGAATACGAGCCACTCTTCAAATCCGCCTGCCACGATGCCCGCCTGTGCGTCTTCCGTCACCAGGCGTGTGGCCTGCAACTGGTTGGACTCGTGGGTCATCTTCTCCATATAGGCCTGTACGATATCATATATTTGGGCTGCCGTCTTGCCCGGAGCATCGATGTGCTTGGTGAACACTACCTTGCCATCGACCAAGGGCACGGCGCCTTGCAGGTATTTGGCATCTACCTTGGGCTTTTTCTGCTGCTGTTCTTCCACCTGTTCTTCTTCGGGGCGCTCCCATGTGTTGTCCTGTGCCCAGAGCGACAGAGGCAGCAAGGCAAGGAGGGCTATCATGACGTTTTTCCTGTTCATTTTTATTGTATGTTTTGTTTACGATGATGCAAAAATTCTTGTATGTTTTGTTTACGATGTTGCAAAAATACGAATAATTTCCAAATCGCGGCTCATATAGCGGCTAATTTTTTAATCTTTTAATGTTTTCGGCCTATTTCAGTTCCAGTTCTTTCTGCAAGCGGACGATTTCGTCGCGATATTGTGCGGCCTGGAGGAAGTCCATCTTCTTGGCGGCTTCCTTCATCAGCCGTGTGGTGTCGGCAATGCTCTTCTCCAGCTGCTGGCGGGTCATGCGCTCCACGATGGGGTCGGCAGCAAAGGCGGCAACAGCGGGCTGTTCGATATATGCCGTCTTCTGGATGTCGCCGGTAGTGTCGTCGCCACCCATTCGGAGGTCGCTCTGCCTGACGGCTTTCACTATCTGCTGCGGGGTGATGCCGTGCTCGGTGTTGTAGTTCATCTGCTTGGTGCGGCGGCGCAGCGTCTCGTCGATGGTGAGCTGCATCGATGCCGTAATGGTGTCGGCATACATGATGACTTTTCCGTTGACGTTGCGGGCAGCGCGCCCAGCCGTCTGCGTGAGGCTGCGATGCGAACGCAGGAATCCCTCCTTGTCGGCATCGAGGATGGCCACCAGCGACACCTCGGGCAGGTCGAGGCCTTCGCGCAGCAGATTGACCCCCACCAGCACGTCGTAGGTGCCGTTGCGCAGGTTTTCCAGCACCTTGATGCGGTCGAGCGTCGTCACCTCGCTGTGTATGTAGGCGGTCTGTATGTCGTGGTTCAGCAGGTATTCGCTCAGCTCTTCGGCCATGCGCTTCGTCAGCGTAGTGACCAACACGCGCTCCTTGCGCTCTATGCGCTGCCGAATCTCCTCCATCAGGTCGTCTATCTGGTTCTCGGTGGGGCGTACCTCTATTTCGGGGTCTAATAGTCCGGTGGGGCGAATCACCTGTTCCACCACGATGCCTTCAGCTTCGTTCAGCTCGTAGTCGGCAGGGGTGGCCGAGACATAGATGACCTGATGGGTCATCTGCTTGAATTCCTCGAAGGTCAGCGGACGGTTGTCGAAGGCGGCAGGCAGTCGGAATCCATATTCCACCAGGTTGGTCTTGCGGGCACGGTCGCCACCATACATGGCTCCTATCTGCGGCACGCTGACGTGGCTTTCGTCGATAATCATCAGGTAGTCGGCGGGGAAGAAGTCTAACAGGCAGTAGGGCCTCTCGCCTGCTTGCCGTCCGTCGAAATAGCGTGAGTAGTTCTCGATGCCCGAACAGTGGCCCAACTCCTTGATCATCTCCATGTCATATTCCACGCGTTCCTTGATGCGCTGGGCCTTGATGCCGTCGCCCTGCTCTTCGAAGAAGGCTATCTGCTTCATCAGGTCATCCTGGATGCAGGCAATGGCGCGGTTGGTCTGTTCCTGGGTGGTCATGAAGAGGTTGGCGGGGTATAGCTTGTACTCCTGGAAGGTGGCAAGGCGGTTCATCGTCACGGCGTCCAGTTCCTCGATGCTGTCTATCTCGTCGTCCCAGAACGTGATGCGAAGTATCACCTCGCTATAGGCCATGGCGATGTCGATGGTGTCGCCCTTCACACGGAAATTGCCGCGTTTCAGCTCGATGTCGTTGCGTACATACAGGGCTGCCACGAGGCGGCGCAGCAGGACGTTGCGGTCCATCGACTGCCCACGGTGTATCTCGATGATGTTCTCGTGAAGGGCCATCGGGCTGCCCATGCCGTAGATGCAGCTGATAGACGACACCACCACCACGTCTCTGCGTCCGGACATCAGGGCACTTACGGCACGCAGACGCAGGCGGTCTATCTCTTCGTTGATGGCGAGGTCTTTTTCTATGTACGTGTCGGTGGTGGGCAGATAGGCCTCCGGCTGGTAGTAGTCGTAGTAGCTGACGTAGTATTCTACGGCATTCTCAGGAAAGAAACCCTTCATTTCTTCATACAGCTGGGCGGCCAGCGTCTTGTTGTGCGACAGGATGAGGGTGGGCTTGTTGACACGGGCCATCACGTTGGCCATCGTGAAGGTCTTGCCGGAACCGGTGACACCCAGCAGCACCTGGGCCTTGTCGCCGCGCAGAATGCCGTCGGTCAGTTGGCGTATGGCCTCCGGCTGGTCGCCGGTAGGTTGGTATTTTGATATCAATTGAAAGTTCATAATTTGCAAAATTACAAAATAATTGATAATTGACCATTGATAATTGATAATTTTTATCAAAAAACTTGGGCATTCAGCGAAAAATGACTAATTTTGCACGTCAAATTCGATATATCGCATGAACAAGAGCAATATTCTATGGCTTTGTATGGCCCTGTTGTGTTCCGGATGTGCCACAGAGTTCAACCGTGTGTATAAGTCGGCAGACAATACCTATAAGTATGAGTATGCCAAGGAATGTTTCGCACGGGGCAAGTACCAGCAGGCAGCCGCGCTGCTGCAAGAACTGGTGACGGCACAGAAAGGCAGGAGCATGGCGCAGGAGGGATTGTATATGCTGGGTATGGCGCAGTACGGCAACCGCGACTACGAGGCAGCCAGCGCCACCTTCCGCAAATATTTCTCCAGCTATCCCAAGGGCGACTATGCCGAGCAGGCCTGCTATTATATCGGGCAGTCGCTCTATCAGAGTGCTCCGGAGCCCCGCCTTGACCAGACACCCACCATCGGCGCCATCAACGCCTATCAGCACTTTATTGACTATTACCCCGACTCGAAGATGCGCGAGGATGCCCAGCAGAAGCTTTTCAAGCTGCAAGACAATCTGGTGCAGAAGGAATATCTTTCGGCTAAGCTGTACTATAACCTGGGCGGCTATTTCGGCAATATCAACGCCAACACCGAGTCGAACTACGAGGCATGCATCATCACGGCACAGAACGCCCTGAAGGCTTACCCCTTCTCAGACCTCCGCGAGGCTTTCTCGGTGCTGATTATGAAGAGCAAGTTCGAGCTGGCTCAAAACAGTTCGGAAGAGAAGCGTGTGGAGCGCTACCGCGATGCCGAGGATGAGTGCTACGGTTTCATCAACGAGTTTCCTGAGTCGGCAGAATGTGCTACCGCCCAGAAGTACATCGAGAAATGCAAGAAAATCACCAAGGACTAACCCCCGGGGTCTTACACCGCAGCGCCTTATATATATAATAGGAATAAGCAGAGCAAGCATATTTATAAAGATAGAGCAGAGCAAGCATATTTATAAAGATTGAGCAGAACAAGCATATTATTGTAGTATAAAGATATGGATTATAAAAAGTCAAAAGCACCGGTAAATACCGTTACAAGAAACATCATGGACCTCTGCCAAGATACTGGCAATATCTATGAGAGTGTTGCCATCATTGCCAAGCGTGCCAACCAGATCAGCCTGCAGATCAAGGATGACCTGTCGAAGAAGCTGGCCGAGTTCGCATCGTACAACGACTCGTTGGAAGAGGTCTTCGAGAACCGTGAGCAGATAGAGATTTCGCGCTACTACGAGAAGCTGCCGAAACCCTCGCTGCTGGCTACGCAGGAGTTCATAGAGGGCAAGATATACTGGCGTGACCCCGTGCGCGAGGCACAGCCTGCCACCGAAGACCGCCTGTAATCTTTACTTTCTTTTTGATATGATACAACGCAAGCAAACGCTATACCTGCTGCTGGCTATCGTGCTGACCATCGTGACGCTTTCTACCCAAACGGCAACGCTGACCGACGACGGCTTGGTGGTGGAACGGGTGTACAACCTGATGCGTATCCGGCACAGCGGCGAGGTGAGTTACGATGTCTGCCCGCTGTTCCTTATACTGCTGGTGGCAGCAACGATAGGGGTCTATGCCATTTTTATGTTCAAGCAGCGCCTACGTCAGGCGGCGTGGTGCTTGGCGGCTGTCGGCCTCTATCTGGTGTGGTATGTCGCTCTGGCGGTGTACAGCAAGTCGTTGGCTCCCGATGCACTCCATTTTCACCTGTCGTGGCATGCCGTACTGCCCGGTATCAGCTGCATCCTGTTCTTCATGGCGCGTAAAGCCATACTGGCCGACGAGAAACTGGTGAGGGCTGCCGACAGAATCAGATAGCCCCTTCGTCAAGACGTTCTATGATTTTGTTACAACTATGAGATATAGCGCCAATACCCCTGGAGACTACGACCACCTGGTGGCTGACAAAGAGCAGCCGCTCTTGGAGTTTCTGTTAGAGCACGTCAAGCTGTCGCGCACCAAGATAAAAGCCACGCTGCAAGGGCAGGGCATCAAGGTGAACGGCAAGACGGTGACGCAGTTCGACTATCTGTTGCATCCGGGCACGAAGGTTGCCGTATCGAAAACCAAGCGCAACCAGCAGCCCTTCCGCAGCCGCTATGTGCGCATTGTGTATGAAGATCGCTGGCTCATAGTCGTCGAGAAACAGCCGGGCATCCTCTCGATGGCTGCCGGCCATTCGTCGCTGAATGTCAAGACGGTGCTCGACGATTATTTCAAGAAGTCGCGCCAGAAGTGTACGGCACATGTCGTTCACCGGCTGGACCGAGACACGTCGGGCCTGATGGTCTATGCCAAAGACATTGACACCGAGCAGGTGTTGGAGCATCATTGGCACGACATCGTTTATGACCGGCGCTATGTGGCGGTGGTCAGCGGCGAAATGGAGCAGGATGAGGGCACCGTAGCCAATTGGCTGAAAGACAACAAGGCTTACGTCACCTACTCGTCGCCGGTAGATAACGGCGGCAAGTATGCCGTGACACATTTCCATGTGCTCGACCGCACCACGGAGCATTCGCTGGTGGAGTTTCGCTTGGAGACAGGGCGCAAGAACCAGATTCGCGTGCATGCTGCCGACATGGGGCATCCCGTCTGCGGCGACGTGAAATACGGCAACGGCGACGACCCGCTGCACCGTCTCTGCCTGCATGCCTGGCTGCTCTGCTTCCACCATCCCGTAACGGGCGAACCCATGGAGTTTGAAACGACTATCCCCGCTACCTTCCGTCATCTGTTCAAGTAGAATAGCCGGCGAAGAATGCTACAGGCTGAACTAAAGACGTTGTTGGTTGAGCTAAAAACAAACGCTGCTGGTTGATTCTAAAAAGACGCTACCAGTTGAACTAAAAATGCTGTTTCCCCTATGGAGAGTAATATCACTTATTACGTCATACTGCTGCTGCTCGTCATTATCGGTTTTCTGGTAGTGAAGCGGGTGGCAAGCTGTATGATTAAGACCGTTGTCACCTTACTGCTCATCGCTGTTGCCATAGCTCTCTACTGGCTGTACCTCCGATAGGGGTAGGGAAGGACTACACTACACTACACTACACTAAAAAGAGCCAGCCAATGGCTTTACCCAAGAGAACAAGCCAATGGCTTTCCAAATGAACAAGCCAATGGCTTTACCAAGAGAGCCAGCCAATGGCTTTACCCAAAAGAGCCAGCCAATGGCTATACTAACAGTAAGCCGACGGCTACGCAAAGGCCGTATATCAGGATATTGCGTGCCGTCTCGCCGAGACACTCGTTGAGTTGTCTTCCTGCATGGATGCGTTTCATCTTGAGCCATGTAAACACGTGCATCAGCAGATAGATGAAAGGCAGTACGAAAGCTACGACATGTCCGTTCAGCCAGAACACCACTCCAGCGGCAACGGCAAACAACCCCAATCCTAGGTAAAGCCATTCGGCACGTTCGGCACCTATCATCACCACCAGGGTTTTCTTGCCGTCTCTGGCATCGTTGTCGCGATCGCGGTAGTTGTTCACTATCAGCAGTCCGTCAATGACTGCCCCACATGCTACCGATGCCGTGAATACCTGCCACGTTACTGTATGCAGCTGTACATAATAGGTGATGCACACGGGTATGATGCCGAAGAACACGAATACCAGCACGTCGCCCATGCCGATGTACGACAGATGAGTGGTATAGAGGAAGCAGAACACTACGCACAGCAGCCCTACCAGTAGCATCTCCAAACCGCCAAAGAGCAGCAGCGGCAGTCCTACGAGGCAGGCCAGACAGGTGGTGGTGGCTATGGCTTTCTTCATCGACTCCACCTTCACCCATCCTTGTGTACACGCCCGTAGCGGTCCTAAACGCGAGGCGGCATCGTCGTTGCCACGTGCATAGTCGAAGAAGTCGTTGACGAAGTTGGCATCCACCTGCATCACCAGGGCGAACAGCATACATAGTGCTGCCGCAGTCCAGCTGAAGACATCCAACTCGTAGCCCTTGCTGTCCGTCCATGCCAGAGCCAGTCCTATCATTACCGGTACGGCGGCACCCGTCAGCGTTTTAGGGCGGGCTGCCAGCATCCAGGCTTGTAGCGAGTCTTGCCGTATGTTTTCTTCCTTGTTCATCGCTTGTTGTTTTCTTAATGACTATTCTTCGTAATTTATCGTCTATTGTTCAAGGTATTGTGTTGGCTGATAAGAGAACAATATCATGGCTAACACAAAATCTCGTAAAGTCTATTGAAGAAAGAATGAGGACACAGTATGCTGCGCCCTCATCTTCTTACAGTTGTATTTTCGAGGTGGGGGGATTACTCGCCCTTCTCCATCTGAGCCTTCAGCTGAGCCAATACGTCGATGTCGCCCAGAGTGGTGCTGGCAGCAACGTTCTCAATCTTCGGCGTGTCGTTCTTCGGTGTACGTGCCTTCTTGGCGGCAGCCTTCTTCTCTTCACGCTGCGGATCCTCGAAGGTGCGGCTGTGCGACAGGATGATACGCTTCGAGTCCTTGTTGAACTCAATCACCTTGAAGGGCAGCACTTCACCCTGCTGGGCCTGCGAACCGTCTTCTTTCACCAGGTGCTTCGGAGTGGCAAAGCCCTCTACATTCTCGTCGAGCGATACGACGGCACCCTTCTCCAGCAGCTCGGTAATCTTGCCCTCGTGGATAGAACCTACGGTGTACTTCTCTTCGAAGACATCCCACGGGTTGTCCTCCAGCTGCTTGTGGCCGAGGCTCAAGCGGCGGTTCTCCTTATCGATGTCGAGCACGATGACATCTATCATGGTGCCCACCTGGGTGAACTCTGACGGGTGCTTCACCTTCTTGGTCCACGAGAGGTCGCTGATGTGAATCAGACCATCTACGCCTTCCTCCAGTTCTACGAAGACACCGAAGTTGGTGAAGTTGCGAACCTTGGCAGAGTGCTTCGAACCAACGGGGTACTTCACCTCGATGGCCTCCCACGGGTCTTCCTTCAGCTGCTTGATGCCCAGCGACATCTTGCGCTCGTCGCGGTCGAGGGTCAGGATAACAGCCTCGATCTCGTCGCCCACCTTCAGGAACTCCTGGGCAGACCGCAGGTGCTGGCTCCACGACATCTCGCTGACGTGAATCAGACCCTCTACGCCCGGCTGAATCTCTACGAAAGCACCGTAGTCGGCAATCACCACTACCTTGCCCTTCACGTGGTCGCCTACCTTCAGGTTCGGGTCCAGAGCGTCCCAAGGATGCGGCGTGAGCTGCTTCAAGCCCAGTGCAATGCGCTTCTTCTCTTCGTCGAAGTCGAGAATGACAACGTTGATCTTCTGGTCCAGCTCAACCACCTTGTGCGGGTCGTCAACACGTCCCCACGAGAGGTCGGTGATGTGAATCAGTCCGTCAACACCACCCAAATCGACGAACACGCCATAAGAGGTGATGTTCTTCACGACGCCTTCCAGGATCTGACCCTTCTCCAGCTTCGAGATAATCTCCTGCTTCTGGGCCTCCAGCTCGGCCTCGATGAGTGCCTTGTGGCTGACAACGACGTTGCGGAACTCCTGGTTGATTTTCACCACCTTGAACTCCATCGTCTTGCCCACGAACTGGTCGTAGTCGCGTATGGGATGAACGTCAATCTGCGAACCGGGGAGGAAGGCCTCGATGCCAAACACATCGACAATCATGCCACCCTTGGTGCGGCACTTGATGTAGCCCTGGATGACCTCCTGGGCGTCAAGGGCAGCGTTCACACGCTCCCAGCTCTTCGACATGCGGGCTTTCTTGTGCGACAGGACGAGCTGTCCTTTCTTGTCCTCGGCATTCTCGACATACACCTCCACGGTGTCACCTGCCTTCAGGTCGGGGTTGTAGCGGAACTCAGAGGCGGGGATGATGCCGTCGCTCTTGTAGCCGATGTTTACCACTACCTCTTTCTTGTCCACGCTGATGACGGTACCGTCAACCACCTGATGCTCGCTGACCTTGTTCAGCGTCTCATCATACGCCTTGTCAAGTTCTTCCTTGCTGACGTTGGCCACTGTGCCGTTCTCAAACTCGTCCCAGTTGAAGTCCTGTAACGGCTGGACGTTCTTTGTTAATTCTGACATAATAATAAAATGTTTCTTGTGCCCCTCCCGTTTGCGTGTCGGGGCATGACCTGAACAGGCGTTGTCAGGCCGTTTTTAAAAGGTTGATAATCAAGAGAATTGGCGCCTGTTCCGCTTCTCTCGCCCCCTTTGGGGCATAAATTGGCTGCAAAGTTACGTATTTTTCCTTGAACCGCCAAGGAAATAGCATTATTTTTTTTACTTGACGGTAATAGCGACGGGCTTGTCCAGCTCTTTTCGCCACCTTTTCAGATAGTCGAACCATTCGCGTGCCGAATGGTAGCCGAAGCTCTCGTTGGCTGATGTGTAGCATACCTTGTAGCTCATGTGCCTGCCGTTGACGCGGACGACGTAGGCATAGTTGTCCTTGTTGGCAGGCTCTTCGCTGACAATGTTCTGCTGCGGCACATAAACCGCCAGCCCCACCGTCTCTCGCTTCCAGTTCACGGTGTCCGTAGATGGATAGTCGGTGCCCCAGCAGGCACGTATGCCTTTTTTGTCGGAATATTCCTCCGAGCCTTTCACATTGATGACACCCGTCGAGAAACGGTAGTCGCTGACATCCTTGTTGAAGATGACATCCACGTCGGTATCGCGATGGCCAGCATATTGCGTGTAGCGCAGCGTCATGTTGACGGGAGTCTTGGCGGCATCGGCTTTCCATCCACGGTCAATCACCTCGACAATGGTTCGAAGCGGCCCGTAGCTGACGACACGCTGCGTTCGCGAACGTACCGGCTCTACCAGGGTGGGCTTTTGTCCGTCCCAGCCTCTGAAGGCCCCCAGACCAAACGTCTGCCCCACCCATAGCACGTCGTCGCCATATCCTTTGGCTTTCAGTTCGGCAGGTGTGTAGAACTGTGTTTCCTTCAGTTCCAGCTGTTTGTGGTATTTGCCGTAGAGGTCCAGCGTCTGACGTGCATCGAAATAGATGCGGATGCCATTCAGCTCGCTCTCGAAATCCACACCGTGGTGGTGCTGTATATTATAGGTATAGGCAGCATCGCCGCGTGCCGTAATCGACTCGATGAAGTTGTTCTGCTGGTGCTTCTTCAGCTTCTTGTCCTTCGTGTTGGCCAGCACCATCTCGGCATACACACGGGAAGGGTAGGGGCGTGGCTCGCCGCTGTCGTAGAGCGTGACGGTATAGCTCTTTTTCTCCTTCCCTTTCAGGTCTGCCAGAAAACAAAGTTCGTCGAACGTCTCATCCATGTCAAGGTCGTCCAACTGGCAGGCTATCTCCTTGCCGTCTTGTGTCACGAGGGCACTACGTATGTCGCCGTATGCCGACAGGGCAATGACGACGGGAACGTCCTGTCGTTCGGTGTTGAGTGGATTGCTTACGCTGACGTTGATAGTGCGCTGGGCTGTGGCTGTGGTCATGCAGGTGGCCAGCAGCAGCAATGATGTTAGTTTCTTCATGATGATAGTATCTTTATGCCGTTTTGTTAATGATTTTTAGTAAAAAGACGTAATATCGATAAAAAAGGCTCTACTTTTTATCTTTTTTTAGGTTAAAATTTGGAATTGTAAATATTATTTAGTAATTTTGCGCCCGAATTTAAGCTATATTAGCAAAACGTAATACATTTATCCTATCGGTAGCGTGAAGAAGTTGTATGGAACATTGGTTCTTGCCATGATGGTTTGCATCGGTTGTCAATGGCAACTGAATGCCAAGCATGCTGATGCTGACGAACAGCGAGTCAGCATTCATCGCTACGACCGCATAGAAAGCCTCTTCCTGACTACGGGCGACCGCTCGGCCCTGCAGCAGATGAACACCTACTATCCCCGCCAGACGCGCACGCTGATAGAAGATGTGCTGCAGTTGGGGCAGGTGAACGACCCTGGCATCAACGGCAAGTTCCACTCGTTTTTCCAGGATACTACGTTGCAAAGCATGATAGTCGAGGTGCAGCGGCAGTACAAGGACATCGACGACCTGAACGATGAACTGACCAAAGCCTTTCAGCACTTGCGAGACATGATGCCGTCGGTGGATATTCCCGAGGTCTATACGCAGATAGGCTCGTTCGACCAGAGCATCATCGTGGGTAGCAATCTCCTGGGCATCAGTCTTGACAAATACTTAGGAGCCGACTATCCCTTCTACAAGGAGCACTATACCGACGTGCAGCGCAGCATGATGACCCGCGCGATGATAGTGCCCGACTGTCTCAGTTTTTATATCCTCAGCCTCTTCCCCTTCCAGCAGGAGCCGATGCCGAAAGATGAGCAGCGGCTGATGCACATGGGGAAGATACAATGGGTGGTGAATCAGGTGATGCAGCGTGATGTCTTCAACAACGAGACCGTCTCGGCAGTAGCCAGATACATGGAAAAATCGCCCATTTCCGTAGAGCAGCTGTTGCGGCAGAGCGTCAGGTAAGCCGGTGGTGTGGCGGCGATGTGGCGCATCGCTCGACGGAAAAACTCAAGAATAAATTTGCTTTTTCGCTCACTAATTTGTACCTTTGCACGCTGAAAAAGCAGAGATACCTGCCAGAAGCATCAAACCGAAAAGCAGGGATACCTGCCAGAAGCATCAAACCGAAAAAGCAGAGAAGATATGCCAGAACCATCAAACAACAACACAGCCTCAGGACAGCGGCGGCATCGCCAGCAGGCTGTCGATACCACTTATGCACACGTACAACCGCAGGCTCGCGAGATAGAGCAGGCCGTGCTGGGTGCCCTGATGATAGACAAGGATGCCTACGCCGTGGTGTGCGAGATGATCAATGCCGATAGTTTCTACGAACCTCGTAACCAGAAGGTTTACAAGGCCATTCAGGAGCTGTCGATGAAGGAACAGCCGGTGGATGTATGGACGGTTGCCGAGCAGCTGGCACGCCAGGGCGACCTGGAAGACATCGGCGGCCCCGGCTACGTGACCGAATTGTCGAGTCGTGTGGCATCGTCGGCTAACATCGAGTATCATGCCCGCATCATTGCACAGAAGTCGCTGGCCCGCCAGCTCATCTCGTTCACCAGCCGCATACAGGGCATGGCCTTCGACGAGACGGTAGATATCGACGAGCTGATGCAGGAGGCCGAGGGTGCGCTCTTCGAACTGGGTCAGCGCAACATGAAGAAGGACTACACGCAGATAGACCCCGTGGTGGACCAGGCCATCAAGGTGATACAAAAAGCCGCCGGCAACAAGGACGGTCTGACGGGTGTTCCCACGGGCTATCACAAGCTCGACGACCTCACCAGCGGGTGGCAGCCTTCCGACTTGGTCATCATTGCCGGACGTCCTGCAATGGGTAAGACATCGTTTGCCCTGTCGATGGCCAAGAATATTGCTGCCGACTACCAGGTACCGATGGCTTTCTTCTCGCTGGAAATGTCGAACGTGCAGCTGGTGAACCGTCTTATCTCCAACTGCTGCGAGATAGAAGGCTCGAAGATTCTGAACGGACAGCTGAAACCCTACGAGTGGGACCGGTTGGACAAGCGGGTGAACAATCTCTTGGGAGCTCCGCTCTATATCGATGACACGCCGGGTCTTTCCGTGTTCGAGCTGCGCACCAAGGCACGGCGCTTAGTACGCGAGCATGGTGTGAAAATCATCATGATCGACTATCTGCAGCTGATGAATGCCAACGGCATGCGCTTCTCCAGCCGCCAAGAAGAGGTCTCTACCATCTCGCGTTCGCTGAAGGGTCTGGCCAAGGAGCTTGACATTCCCATTCTGGCACTCTCGCAGCTGAACCGTGGCGTGGAGAGCCGTGAGGGTCTTGAAGGCAAGCGCCCCCAGTTGAGCGACCTGCGCGAGTCGGGAGCCATCGAGCAGGATGCCGACATGGTGCTCTTCGTTCACCGCCCGGAGTATTACCATATTTATCAAGACGACAGCGGGCACGACCTTCGCGGCATGGCTCAGATTATCATTGCCAAGCACCGTAAGGGAGCTACGGGCGACGTGCTGCTGACCTTCCGTGGCGAGTTTACTCGTTTTGAGAATCCCGAGGACCGCCGCTTAGGTTCCAAGCAGAGTAACGATGGCGAAATACTGGGCAGTCGTGTCAACGGTCCGCAGGATGTCGCCCCCGGCGAGTCGCCCTTTGCCGGCGACCCCTATCCTGCTCCGGCAGAACCGCTGCCGTTCTGACCGGCTCCTGCTTTCCGTATTTGTCAATCCAGGCCGGCTCCTGCTTTCCGTATTTGTCAGTCCAGGCCGGCTCCTGCTTTCCGTATTTGTCAGTCCAGGCCGGCTTTTACTTTCCGTATTTGTCAATCAGCGACTGAGCTTGGGCGTGTCCAAGCTCTTTTGCTTTGGTCAGGTTCTTCAAGCCTTCAGCCTTCTGCTTGTTCAGGCATTGTGCAAGCCCCAGGAAGAGATAGCCGTCTGACGAGTCGGGCGACAGCCGTATGAGCTGTTGAGCCGTCTCGATGGCTTCGCTGTGCATGCCTACACGTACCAGCAGCGAAGCCTTTTCGGCCAGATAGACAGGTTCGGAAGCGTCCATCTCGATAGCTTTGTTGATGTCGTTCAGCGCCTGCTGAAACAGGTGGCCCTGCAGCTCGGCCTGCTCGCGCAGGAAGTAGAACCCGGCATTGAGTTGTGCCGCCATCAGCTGTTCGTATTCGTTGTAGTCGTTCACGGACGGACGGTATTTTCCTGCATCGTAGAGCGCTTGGGCACGTGCCAGCAGATAGGGGGCAGCCGTCTTGACGTATGGTTTGGTGAACATGTTGACAGCGCTGTCGAGCAAGGCTATCGATGCGTCGCGGTCTCCCTGCTGCATCTTGCATTGTGCGGCGGCATAGTAGGTGTCGGCATTGCGCAACTCGCCCTTGGTCAGCTCCATGAATATCTGGTAGGCCTCGTCGTATTTCTGCTGTAGGAAAAGAATCTGTGCCTGCTGCTGCCGATAGACGGGCAGCGGATTGAGCGTATAGGCCTGTTGCGACTCCTGCAGCGCACGGTCAAGGCTCCACGGCTCGTAGGGCTTGTCGGCTTGATAGGCGGCCTTCTGATACATCATCTGGGCGTACTGATAGTGTGCATCGTCTTTCTTCTCGGCTACCTTCAGCGCCTGTTGCATGTCGGCATCGGCAGCGGCAAAGTCGCCTTTCGCCATCGCCGTGCGTGCCCGGTAAACGTAGCCGTCGGCAGCATTCGGGAATTTGGCTATGAACCGCTCGATATAGTCGTCATACTGCTGTTGGTTCATCACGCTTCCCGACATGAACAGCGACAGCAGGGCGTCGTCGTAGTTGTCGGGCAGTGCCTTGGCGATGGTTGTTGCGTTCAGTACGGGGTCGTTGATGCTCATGCCGCTGATGTGCAAGTCACGGGCAAAGCGGCAGCCGACGGCAAAGCTCTTGGCGCTCTGGCCCCCGGCCGAAGGCTGCAGAATGCCTATTGCCTCGCCGTTGTCGTTCAGCACGGGGCATCCCACATGCTGGTCGTTGGCAGCCATCGACAGCGTGTAATAGGGGTATTGCTCCTGGAATTGCTCCGAGGCCTCCACCGTACCCTGTATGCCTGCCGGGGCCTTCTTGGCCGCGTAGGGCAGCAGCCATGCGGTGGAGCCGACGGTGGCCGTCTGTGCGGCCATCGTCAGGGCGGTGGCTTTTTTGGTTGCCACCTGGAATTTTGCCACGTCGTACATGTCGTTGGCACCTAACAGGCACTCTACCGCCCATTCTTTGCCTTGCGCATCGATGACAACGGCGCGCTGGGCGTTTCTGAAGGGTGCGAAGCTGCTGACGGCCTGCCCGTCGTCGCTGATGAAGAATCCGTTGCTGCTGCCCAGCAGCGTGCCGTCGGCAGCGAATGTCTTCAAGGTGAATACGGCTCCTGCAGCTTTCTTGGCCCACGACTGGGCGGTGGCAGGTAGCGAAGTGAGTAATGCCAGGCACACCGTTAGCATGGCCTTGGCGAAGTGTATGGTGTTCTTTTTCATTTTCTTAATAATTGTTTGGCATTCTCGATGGCGGCGGCAGACACATCGCTGCCGCTGAGCATCTGGGCGATTTCGCGCACACGCTCGTCGGGCGATAGCTCCTGCATGCGGCTGACGGTGCCTTGAGGGCCTTCTTCCTTCGACACGCGATAGTGGTGGCTGCCCATGGCGGCTATCTGCGGCAAGTGGGTAATCGAGAGTACCTGGCGGTCGCTCCGTCCCATTTCCTGCATGATTTCGGCCATCTTCTCGGCTATCTTGCCGCTCACGCCCGTGTCTATCTCGTCGAAGATGATGGTAGGCAGTTTCACGGCTCCGCTGATCATGGCCTTCAGCGACAGCATCACACGGGCGATTTCGCCTCCGCTGGCCACCTGTGCTACCGGTTGGAGTGGGGTAGAGCTGTTGGCCGAAAAGAGGAACCGGATGCTGTCTTGCCCGTTGCGCCCCAAGGTGCCTTGTTCGATTTCCACGGCAAAGCGCACGTTAGGCATGCCCAGCGGCACCAGCCGTTCCCGCATCTGGCGCTCTATCTCCTTGCCGGCCTTGCGGCGCAGCTGTGTCAACCGCTCTGCCTGCTGCCGGCACCGTGCTTCCGACTGGCTTACGGCGGCTTGCAGCTCGGCCAGTGCCTCGTCGCTGTTTTCGATATGGTTCAGCTTTTCCTGCAGTTCATCACGGAGGGCTATCAGGTCTTCCACACGCTCCGCATGGTATTTCTTCTGCAGGTCGTAGAGCCTGTCCAGGCGGCTGTTGATGGCTTCCAGCTCCGAGGGTTCAAAGTCGATATGCTCCAACTGGGTGGTCACCTCTGCGGCGATGTCCCTCAGCTCGATGTGGCAGCTCTCCAGCCGTTCAGCCATTTCGGCAGCCTGTGGCAGCACTTTGCTGATGGCGGCAAGGGCCTGCCGGGCCTGCCTCACCTGGCTGACGGCTCCCGTCTGGTCGTCGTCCAGCGCGTTGGTGGCGTCATAGAGTGCCGACTTGATTTCTTCGGCATGTGTCATGCGCTCGCTCTGCTGCTCCAGCTCTTCCTGTTCGCCCTCGGTCAGTCGGGCCTCCCTCAGTTCGCCATATTGGAACCGCAGGAAGTCGGCGTTCTGCCGGTTCCGCTCGATGTCGGCCTCCAGCTCCGCCAGCTGTTGCTGCTGCTGCTGGTAGTCGGCATAGCTCTTCCGGTAATCGTCCAGCTGCTTGCCGTCGCCGGCAATGATGTCGGCCACGCTCATCTGGAAGTCTTGCTTGTTCAGCAGCAGGTTCTGGTGCTGCGAGTGTATGTCAACCAGTTGCTCGCCCAGTTCCTTCAGCACCGCCAGCGATACCGGCGTGTCGTTGATGAAGGCGCGGCTCTTGCCCTGTGCGGTCAGCTCGCGGCGCAAGATGGTGTCGGTGGCATCGTATTCGATGTCGTTCTGCTCGAAGAAGGACTGCATGGCATAGCGCGACAGGTCGAAGTGGGCCTCCATGATGCAGCGGTCGGTGCCTTGCTTGATGACTTTCGAGTCGGCACGCTGTCCCAACAGCAGTCCGAGTGCTCCTAAGATGATGCTCTTGCCCGCCCCTGTCTCGCCGGTGATGACGCTGAAACCGGGGTGCAGCTCGATGTTCAGCTCGTCGATCAGCGTAAAGTTCTTGATATATAATTGCCGTAGCATGTTAAGTGTGTGTAGTGTGCTTGTTCTTATAGGTTTAGCCGTTTTCCTTAGTTCCTTACTTTGTCCCAGGCCTCCGACTGCGAGGCGTTGATGCCGAACAGGATGTTATAGACGGCCTCTTTCTCCTTCTGCGTGCCCTTGCCTTTGTAGATGTTGGCCAGTTCGTCGCGCTTGTAGTCGGTCCATATCATCGGCAGCAGACTCAGCGGCTTGTCCTCGTGGGCTTTCTTCAGTCCCGTCTCCAGGGCCGTGCTGATGTTGGTGCGTCCGCGCTCGGCATTGTTGGCCATTTCGTCAAGCCCCAATCGGTAGTAGTCGTACTGCAGCTGTCGGAACGGCTTCATGGCCTCGTCTAAGTAGTCGTTGATGATGGCGAAGCGGTTGCGGCTGTCCTCGAACGCCTTCCATCCGCCGAAGTCCAGGCTCTGTGCATTGTTCGTCAGGTTCATGCAGCGCTGCAGCACCTCCGTACCGCCAAGTGGCGCGAAACTGTCTAAGTCGAGCCCTAATATCAGGTAGGCATAATAGGCCAGCATGGCCGTCAGCTGGCTGCCCAGCGTCTCGTCGTCGAAGTTCAGCTGGTCGAACTGTGCGAACTGGAAATTGAAGTTGTCGTCCTTATTATTATATAAGGTGGTAGTGTATGCCGAGTTATAGACGGGGCGGTTGGCCTGTATCAGTGCGGTACACTCAAACATGTTCGTAGCCTTGTCGTACTTCACGATGGTCACGTTGAAGGTGACGGCTATGCGCTCGTTCTTCTGGAACTGCAGCTCCGTCCACTGGCGGTCGTTCATCCATTGTTCCACGGTTTCCTTCAGGTTGTCGAACACCGACTTGTCGGAGCCTTCCACCTGCTTCGAGTTCACATTGAACTTCACCTGCAGCTCCTGAGCGTGGGCGGCTTCTACCGGCATGACCGTCAGCAGGGCCACCACCATTCGCATCACGGCATTTCTATAGCGTCTCGTTCTCATTTCGAAGTGTATTCTTTTTCAGCGTGCAAAAAGTAATTGCGTAGATTATTCTTTTTCAGCGTGCAAAAGTAGTGAGAAATCCTGAATATACCAAGTTTTATCACATAATTTTTGGTGATATTTTGCTAAAATATCGGTGAAAATTTGTTGCTTTAGCAGTTTTTTGTTACTTTTGCACCACTGTTAAGTTCTTGCCCAAAGAGGTTCCCCCTCCTTGTGCGCAGTAATCATTAATTATGGAATACGACAACAATATTGAGACATATAGAAACAAGGTTATTCAAGATGATTGCCTGAATGTGCTCCCGCATATTCCCTCCCAGTCGATTGATATGATTCTTTGCGATTTGCCATACGGAACTACGCAGAACAAGTGGGATTCCGTTATCGACTTGCAGAAACTTTGGGCAGCATATAAGCGTATCATCAAGCCAAGGGGTGCTATCGTTTTGTCTTCCCAAGGTTTGTTTACCGCAAAGCTGATATTAAGCAATGAAGAATGGTTCAGGTATAAGATAGTATGGATAAAATCGAAGTCCACCAACTTTCTTAACGCCAGAATACAACCCCTTCGGAAGCATGAGGATATTTGCATTTTTTACAAGCAGCAACCTACCTATCATCCGCAGATGTCTGCTGGTGGAAGCTACGATAAAGGCATACGAAAGGATCAGCTAACAGGCAGCTATGGCGATTTTAAGCCGCGTCATGTCAAAAGCGGCGGCATGAGATACCCTGCTGATGTGATAGCAATGGAAGAGAACAATCTTGATGATTATATTTATGTGAAGACGGCAGAATCAGAAGGAAAAGTTTATCATCCCACGCAAAAGCCTGTTGAGTTGGGAAGATATCTCATCAGGACATTTACAAACCCAGGCGAGATCGTTCTTGACAATGCCTGTGGGAGTGGTAGTTTCCTGGTGGCAGCCGTTATGGAAGGACGCGACTTTATTGGCATAGAGAAAAACGAGAACGTAATGCTGCATAAGGTAGAAGCTACAGACTATATAAAGGTATGCAATGAGAGGCTTAGTCGTGTAGCGGCAGCTCATAGAGAGAGCGTAAACGAGCTATCCCTTTTTGGTAATTTGTAAGTGGCTATGGAAAATAAATCCTTCAAATATAATGAAAGAGTATGGTCTGGCCAGATTATAGGTTGGATTAAAATGGCTATAGAAAATGGCACTACCATATTTAAGGACGTTAATAATGACGCAAGTGTCAAGATGAAGTCGGGAAAAACACTATTCCCGGATATTCTATTGTTTATAGACAAGGTTTCGGGAGTGGTATTTAATGGCTGGGAGTTGAAATTTCCCGACACGTCTGTAGATGACGAAGACATGCTCTTAAACGCCCTTGAAAAAGCAAAAAATCTCAAGTCTGAATCTTTTGTGACTTGGAATGGTGCCGAAGCCGTCATTTGGGGCTTTAATACAACCAACTATGATTTTGAAACACTTTATAGAATCAAAGAATATCCCAAAGACCCTACCATCAACACGCGTGATGACTTGGCAATAAAGGCAAATTACGACATACATGAAGAATCCCTGAAGCGTCGGACTTATGACATCCTTCATGATTTGGAGCTTTTGTACAAGAATCATAAGTTAAAGCCGGCTATTAGTATTTCCGACGATATAATCTCTGCAATCACAGACGCTTCGTTTATTATTATCCCGCAATTTACAAAAGCAATCACACATCGAATCGGTAGTGATGTTCATTTCAGAAAAGAGTATAAGGACTGGAAGCGTTACGAAGGTGCCACGTTAACGATATTAGGCTCCTCTTCACGGAAGGCTGATTTTGTAATCCCGGAACAAGTTTTAGCGAAATTTACCTTTTATAATCTTATCGGAAAGACACTCTTCTATTTTGTGCTAAGTGAGAATCTTTCCGGCATACTGAAGTCTATCGATATTGGAGACAGCGATGATATAAAGGCGTTGCTCAACAGCTATTTCGACAAAGCTAAAGACATCGATTATCAGGCTGTCTTCAAGCCATATTTTACTGACGACATTGAATACACACCGAGTGTGAATACTGCGTTAAGAGAGCTGTTGGATAAATTGTGCAAGTATGACTTAAAGATATTGCCTGCCGGAGTCATAGGCAATATTCTTGAGAATCTTGTTCCAGAAGACGAAAAATTAAAATTCGGCCAGTATTTCACGTCAGAAGTCCTTGCCAATCTTGTTGCATTCCCGGCTGTTCAAAGCAACGAAGACATGCTCTTTGACCCTACTTCAGGAACAGGCACATTTCTTTCCTCGTTCTATAACATACTGAACTATTATCAAAACAGCGACCCACATAGACTTCTTGAACAAATATGGGGCAATGACATCTCCCATTTTCCTGCAATACTCTCCGTCATAAACCTTTACAAGCATAATGTCACCATGAAGGATAATTTCCCACGTGTCATTCGTGGCGACTTTTTCAATCTGGAAGTCGGTAAAAAGGAAACATTTCCCGATCCTGTTGACTACAACAAACATATTGACATTCCAATACCGTTGTTCAATGGCATTGCAAGTAATTTCCCCTTTATTCAGCAAGAGGACATTCCCAATGAGAAACTAACCTCCTTTTTTCGCTTAACATATCAACAGACTCAAAGAGCCTTTCTTAAGGATGGCACCTTTAAGATCAATGAGCGTTCAGACTATTTCACCTATTGTATCTATCATTCAACGCGTTTCCTCAAGGAAGGTGGCATCCTTTCTGCCGTTACTTCAAATGCGTGGTTAGGTAAAGAGTATGGAATAGAATTCAAGCAATTCCTGCTTGACAATTACCATATTAAATACGTGGTGAAAAGCAAGGCAGAACATTGGTTTAACGATTCGCATGTATCTACCATATACTTTGTTTTGGAGAAAGGCGTGAAGACAGACGAGACCACACGCTTTGTTACCTTCAACTTTAAACTAAAACAATATTTTGACCAGAAGGACATTCATCGACAACTTTCACAGATAGAGAGTCTTTATGACGAAATGGATGGCTGTGACATGGAGGAAACCGAGAACTGGGTGCAGCGGCCCGGTTATACAGACCTGTATGAGAAGAAAGACGGAACGATGACAGTTTGTGTCATCCCCAAGGCCGTATTGGAGAATAGTATCAAAACCAAAACGAATTGGAACTGTTTTTTCACCTCTGCTGATATATTGGCACCATTCAGCAATATGCTCATACGCTATAGCGGTTCTGTTTATAATACTTTCCGTGGGGAAAGGACTGGCTGGGACAAGATGTTTGTAATCCCCACCCAGAAAACAACAAAAGTAGCAGAGGCATGGCTTTCTTCCTACATTAAAAGTCCTACAGAACTTAATGCGATAGCTTTCCCAGGTGTGTACAAGAACCATATCATGATTTGTGACAAGCCTTTGGAAGAACTTGACAAGGGCACATCTGCATGGATAAAAAAATTCGGAAAAGCAAAAAATAAAAACGGAAGTAAAACCATCCAGGAGGCGTGCAAGGCTCATAAGCCCTTCTGGTGGTCATTACGACCTAAAAAAGCAAACATATTCACAGCTGTTAATCCCTATAATCGTTTGTTCTTCAGTTATTCAGAGTCGGCAGTTATGCTTGGCCAAAGATTGACGGGCTTTACGATAAAGGGGGGATATGACATTAAGCTGATTACCGCCCTCCTTAACTCGGCTGTTTCGCTCTTGACAATAGAACTAAAGGGCACAAGTCGCCATCTTGGAGCCCTCGATCTAAATGCAAATTTCTTTAAGGACTTGCAATTCCTCAATCCCGATTTACTCAATGACAGGCAGCGGCAAGACATACTGACAGCATTCATGCCCATAGCCAAACGCGAAGTCAAAGACATCTTTAGTGAAATCAAAAGTGATGACAGAATTAATTTTGACAAGACTGTCTTGAGATGCTTTGGCATTGAGGATAGCGTGCTTGAGACGGTATATAATCTATTGTCAGAGACGGTGCATAGTCGAATTTCAATGAAAGAACGAAGTGCAGAATGATGTTTCTTGAGAATTTATTCCCATTGGGGGATGATGCGTAAAAGTGCCGTGCTACGTTGTCCTGAGTAAATTAACGAAATAATAATAAGACCGGACAACAATTAAAGAGCCCTATCCTGTAGGAAGCCATTGGGGGCGACTGGTTCCACAAGATCCCAGCGACGAGCCTGTGCGGTGGCAGATGGCTGCTGAGGGCAACGCAGGGATGCCGCCGATGGCGACGGATGGGTAGAAAAGGAAAAGGCTGCCTCGAAAGCCAGCCTTCATCAGTTCCTTTTATAGTGCAGTATGAAAGTCGACACAATCAAGTGCACTTTCTGGGTGCAAAGATAGGAAGTATTTTCGAGACTTCCCAATATTTTTGAATGTTTTTATAGCATATCCCAGGGCTTTTTCATTTGAGTCTTTCATTTGACAGTCTTTTTATGGCCACACGCGAGGCTTTGCAGCCTCTCCACGAAAATTAGTAGCCTCTCCACGATCACCAGGAGCCTCTCCACGAAAATTAGTAGCCTCTCCACGATCACCAGTGGCCTCTCCACGAAAATTACTCATTGCTCCACGAAAATTACTCATTGCTCCACGAAAATTAGTAGCCTCTCCACGAAAATTACTCATTGCTCCACGAAAATTAGTAGCC
>CAMVAI010000051.1 GCA_947165435.1 uncultured Prevotella sp. | reverse complement strand
TGGAGAGGCCACTGGTGATCGTGGAGAGGCCACTAATTTTTGTGGAGAGGCCACTAATTTTTGTGGAGAGGCTACTGGTGATAGGACGGGGCGGTCAGGATGATGTCGGCGGTGGGTATGCGGCTCCAGTCGAAGGTGGCGACGAGCTGCTGGGGCGTGACGGGCGTGCGGTCGGGCTGCAGACCTGAAAGGCGGGCCAACAGCCCGATGAGTTCGGGCGCAGCGTACCGCTGTCGCAGGCTACCCATGTCGAGGCTGCTGTCGCGCTTCGACAGCCGTTGTCCGGCAGCGTTGCAGAGCAGCGGGAAATGGATGTACCGTGGAGGGGTGAAGCCCAGCAGGCGCGCCACATAGATTTGCTGTGGCGACGAGAGCAGCAGGTCGCGGCCGCGCACCACCTCGGTGACCCCCGTCAGCGCATCGTCAACGACGACGGCCAGCTGGTAGGCCCAGGCGCCGTCCTTGCGGCGGATGATGAAGTCGCCCACCTCGCGGGCCAGGTTGACGCGCTGCTCGCCGTAGTGGCCGTCGCAGAAGGCTATCTCCTCGTCGGCAGCGACCAGTCGCGTGGCTGCCGCCCGGCCCGGCTGTGGCGGACGGTGGCGGCACGTGCCGGGATAGACGCGGCGGCCGTCGCTCTCGTGGGGCGCCTGCGTAGCCATCAGGTCGGCCCGCGAACAGTAGCAGGGGTAGGTGAGGCCCTGTGCCTGCAGCCGCCGGTAGTAGTGCTCGTAGATGTCGCCGCGCCGGCTCTGCCAGAGGGGTTCGCCGTCCCATTCCAGTCCCAGCCACTGCAGGTCGTCCATCAGCCGGAGTGCATAGTCGCGGTGCGAGCGCTGCGGGTCGATGTCCTCGATGCGCAGCAGCCAGCGCCCGCCCTGCCTGCGTGCCGACAGCCACGAGAGCAGTGCGCTGAGCACGTTGCCCAGGTGCATGCGCCCCGTGGGCGACGGGGCAAAGCGGCCGGTAGGTGTCGTCGCGGCACCATCGGCGCAGTCGCTGGGTGTTTTTGCTGTCTGTTGCATGTCTTTCTGTCGTGCGGCGGGGCTGTGGTTAGCCCTTGCCGATGCAAAGGTAAGGCTTTTAGGGCAGACGGCCAAGCGATGAGGCAGATATTTTCGGGCGGCGTAATCGCTAAAAATGCCTAAAGCTTCGCGCGAAAGTGACGCTAATCGGGCGAGAATGCTTAATTTTGCACCCTGAAAAGCAAAGGTGTATCATGGCAACGTGCCATGCGCATGGCTTTTGTCAGCAAGATGAAAGAACAGAAAGACATTGTACGGGCTTACCGCCGCTATCTGAAACTGCAGCGGGGCTATTCTGCCAACACGCTGGAGGCCTACGAGCGCGACCTGCTGAAGCTGCTGAACTATCTGGAAGCAGAAGACAAGCACCTGCTGGACGTACAGCTGGAAGACCTGCAGCACTTTGCCGCCGGGCTGCACGACATCGGTGTCAACGCCCGCTCGCAATGCCGCATACTGAGCGGCGTGCGGTCGTTCTACCGCTTCCTGAATAAAGACGGATACCGCGACGACGACCCTACGGAACTGCTGGAGTCGCCGGTCTTGGGCGAGCATCTGCCCGAGGTGCTGTCAACAGAAGAGGTCGATGCGCTGAAGGCATCCATCGACGTGTCGAAATGGGAGGGCCACCGCAACCGCGCCATCATCGAGGTGCTCTTCTCCTGCGGCTTGCGCGTCTCGGAGCTGGTCACGCTAAAGCTGAGCGACCTCTTCATTGCCGAGCGTTTCGTGCGCGTGATGGGCAAGGGGTCAAAAGAGCGGCTGGTACCTATCTCGCAGACAGCTATCGGCGAGCTGGACAACTGGTTCATAGACCGCAACCTCATGAAAATCAAGGCCGGCGAAGAAGACTATGTGTTTCTGAACCGCCGTGGTGCCCACCTCACGCGCACCATGATACTCATTATGGTGAAGCGGCAGGCCGTCGAGGCGGGCATCAAGAAGACCATCTCGCCCCACACGCTGCGCCACTCGTTTGCCACGGCACTCTTAGAGGGCGGCGCCGACCTGCGTGTCATCCAGGCACTGCTGGTTTTTAATGATACGGCGACCACCGAGATCTACACCCACATCGACATGACCACCCTGCGGCAGGAGATACTGCAGCATCATCCCAGGAATCTTAAGAACAAAGCACGGCTTTGATCCTGCTTAGGGCTTCCATGAGCAGGCTGCGCGGACAGGCGATGTTGATGCGCAGGTAGCCCTCGCCGCTCTGCGGGCCGTACATCGTGCCGGGGTTGAGCCACACCCTGGCCTCGCGCATGATGCGGTCGCAGTAGGCTGCCACACGGTCGCAGCAGGCCGACACATCGACCCACGCCAGATAGGTGCCCTCCAGGGGCATCACCCGCCATTGCGGCAGATGCTGCGCCACGAAATCGCACAGCGACTTGTAGTTCTGCCACAGATAGCCGTTCAGCTCGTCTATCCACTGTTCGCTCTCGTTGTATGCCGCCACAAGGGCCACCGGGCCGAAGGGGTTGAGGTCGCACACCTCGTTGATGTTGACGGCACGGTCCAGCCGGCGGCGCGTGGCAGCGTCGGTGCAGATGATGTTGGCCGTCTGCAGTCCGGCGATGTTGAACGACTTCGACGGCGAGTTCAGCACGACGGCCGTTGCATCGACCGTCTGCATGGGGCAGAACGTGTGACCGGGCATCACCAGCTCGCAGTGTATCTCGTCGCTCACGATGCGCACGGCGTGGCGGCGGCAGATGTCGCTCATGCGCTGAAGCTCCTCGCGCGTCCACACACGGCCCGTGGGGTTGTGCGGATTGCAGAGCAGGAATACGGTGCATTTCTCGTCGGCACAACGCTGCTCGAAGTCGTCCCAGTCCACTTCGAAGCGGTTGCCGTTCAGCCGCAGCACACTCTCGGCCACCTCGCAGCCGTTGTTGCGCACGCTGCTGAAGAAGCAGTTGTAGTCGGGCGACAGGATGAGCACGCGCTCGCCGGGCATCGTCAGGGCCTTGATGGCGCACGACATGGCGGGCACCACACCGGTGGTATATAATATGTGTTCGCGCGAGATATTCCACCCGTGTCGGCGGCGGAACCACGAGATGACGGCCTCGTAGTAGTCGTCCTGCACGTAGGTGTAGCCAAACACGGGGTGCTCGGCGCGCCGCCGGATGGCCTCGCGGATGGGTGGAGCCACGGCAAAGTCCATGTCGGCCACCCAGAGGGGTATCACTCCCTCGTCAGCCTCGTCCCACTTCACGCAGCCCGTGCCGCGCCGCTCTACGGCATCGGCCGAGAACATCATTTCTTCATTCCTCATTTCCATTTCTCATTCCTCATTTCTCATTGCTCACTTCTCATTTCTCATTTCGAAGCCGAATGATGCAGTTGTTCGGCTGCCGCACATTCTCGTCGATGGTCACCGAGCCTATCGAGTCGGCAACGATGTGTCCGCTCGTGGGATTCTTGATGTTCTCGATGTGCCCCTTGATGTCGGCCTCGACGGTGGAGTATTCAAACATACGGTCGCACATGCGGTCGATGGTGCAGTTCTCCAGCACCAGGTTGTCGGCATAGCACAGCAGCTGCTCGCCGGCCAGATGACAGTTGACCAGCCGCACGTTCTTCGAGTGCCACGCCAGGTATTCGCCGTCCAGCTCGGAGTCGTAGATGGTCACGTTCTCACACTCCCAGAACGAGTCCTTGGTGAGAATCTTGGCATGGTGAATCTCTACGTTCTTGCAATACTGGAACACGTACTTCGAGTCGCTCTCCAAGCCATCGACATAGATGTTCTGCGAGAACATGAACGGATAGGTGCCGCCGTGCAGCTTGACATTCTTCAGCCGCAGGTCGTTGACTCGCCAGAAGGTCTCGTCGGCATCGGTTATCTGCACGTCCTCCAGCTCCACATGGTTCATCTCGCGGAAGAACTTAGGGGCGTCGATGCGGCAGCGGCGCATCACCAGGTCGTTGGTGTACCAGATGGCCGACCGCGAGTCGAGCGCGAAGTAACAGTCTTCTATCAGTACACCATCGACGTGCCACCACGGGTACTTGCCGTAGAAGCGGCAGTTCTGTGCCTCAATGTTACGGCACTGCTTGATGCCGCTCTCGCCGTCGGTGATGGTGATATTTTCTAAGCGGGTGTCGTGGATGGTGAACAAGGGCCGCTCACCACCGAACTCTTTGTCCTTGATTAGTTCCATAAAATACGTATCATTTGTTCTTAAGCGGGTGCAAAAGTACGAAAAAAAGGCGAAAAACGTTGCGGTTTTCACAAAATTTACTACCTTTGCACCCGTTTAAAATAAAAATAAAAAATAAAAAATAAAAATTTCGACCATCATGAACGAGAA
Organism: uncultured Prevotella sp.; assembly: GCA_947165435.1. Lineage (GTDB taxonomy): Bacteria > Bacteroidota > Bacteroidia > Bacteroidales > Bacteroidaceae > Prevotella. The sequence goes on along the minus strand of CAMVAI010000051.1, from coordinate 22,689 downwards.
TAACAACAAACAGCAGGGGCAGATGCAGATAGAGCTGCCGCAGGAGATAGCCCAAGGAGAGTATGCCAACTTTGCCATCATCACCCACAGCAGCAGCGACTTCGTCATCGATTTTGCGCGCGTGCTGCCGGGCGTTCCCAAGACGCAGGTGAAGAGCCGCGTCATCCTGGCACCGGAGCATGCCAAGCGGCTGCTGGGTGCGCTGCAGGAGAACATCGTGCGCTACGAGCGGGAGTTCGGCCCCATCAAGATACCCAACCAGGAGCCGCGCACCATTGCCCCCTTCCCCACCGGAAAAGGCGAGGCGTAACGAGGCATAACGGCACGGAGGGACGAAAAAACTTGCTGGTTGGCGCTATAAAACTTGCTGGTTGGCGCTGTGTTGGCAAAAAACAGCGGAAAAGTTTTGGCGGTCTCGGAAAAAGTGCGTACCTTTGCAGCCCGAAAACTGACTGTCGCTGAGCAAATGACTCTTTAGCGGTAGCAGTAGCAAATAATAAACAGTAATTCAATAAACAAGGTAAATCAAAACAAGATGAGTCAGAAAATCCGCATCAAGCTGAAGAGCTACGACCACAAGCTCGTAGATAAGTCAGCCGAGAAGATTGTGAAGGCCGTGAAGGCCACCGGTGCCATTATCAGCGGTCCTATCCCCCTTCCCACCCACAAGCGTATCTACACCGTCAACCGCTCTACCTTCGTCAACAAGAAGGCCCGCGAGCAGTTCCAGCTGTCAGACTACAAGCGTCTGATTGACATCTATTCGTCAACCGCCAAGACCGTTGACGCCCTGATGAAGCTCGAACTCCCCAGCGGCGTGGAGGTTGAAATCAAGGTATAGTCTGTCACTGGCTACACAGAACAGCCAAGCGCAAAAGAACAGTCATGAGGCCCTGCGGTCTGATGGCTGTTCTTTTTTTGCGCCGTTTCTCTTTGTCATGTCGCGGAAAACGGCTACCTTTGCACGCGCAATGAAGATAGGAACAATAGACTTTGGAGAGCGCCCGCTCTTCCTGGCTCCGATGGAGGACGTCACCGACATTGGCTTCCGCATGCTGTGCAAGCGTTACGGAGCCGCTATGGTATATACCGAGTTTGTGTCGGCCGAGGCCTTGGTGCGCGATGTGAAATCTACCGTCAACAAGCTGACCATCAGTGACGACGAGCGACCCGTGGGCATCCAGATTTACGGGCGCGACGTCGAGGCGATGGTCGATGCCGCCAAGATGGTAGAGCAGGCCGGTCCCGACGTGATAGACCTCAACTTCGGCTGTCCGGTGAAGAAGGTGGCCGGCAAGGGTGCCGGCGCCGGCATGCTGCAGAACATTCCGAAGATGCTGGAGATTACGCAGAAGGTGGTCGATGCCGTGCGGCTGCCCGTCACGGTGAAGACCCGCCTGGGGTGGAATGCCGAACAGCTCATTATCACCGAGCTGGCCGAGCAGCTGCAGCAGTGCGGCATAAAGGCACTGACCATCCACGGGCGCACCCGCGCACAGATGTACACCGGCGAGGCCGACTGGACGCTCATCGGCGAGGTGAAGCGCAACCCCCGCATCCACATCCCCATCATCGGCAACGGCGACATCAAGTCGCTCGACGATGCCGACCGGGCCTTTGCCACGTATGGCGTAGATGCCGTCATGGTGGGCCGCGCCACGTTCGGCTGTCCGTGGTTCTTCAGCCGCCGCGAGCTGACCCTCGACGAGAAGATAGACGTATTGGAAGAGCAGCTGCGCATCAACGTGGAGCGCATCGACGAGTATCGCGGCATTCTGCACACCCGCCGCCACCTGGCTGCCACACCCGTATTCAAGGGCATCCCCAATTTCCGCGAGACGCGCATACGCATGCTCCGCGCCGAAAAGCAAGACGAGCTCGTGGCCATTCTTGAGCAATGCCGCGACTACCTTCGCCCGCATGCCGGACAGAGTCCCTTGGCCATGTAGTTGATGCTGGTCAGCGTGTAGCCGTCGGGCAGGGTGACGGCGGGTATGGGCACGTCGTGGATGCAGAAGGTGCGGTGGCACTGCTCGCAGTAGAAGTGTACGTGCTGGTCGTCGTCATGCTCATGGCCGTCGTGGCTGTAGCACAGCTCATAGCGCACGCCGTCGCCGCCATCCTCCAGGACATGCACCAGGTGGTGCTCGCGGAACAGGGTCAGCGCACGGAACACGCCTGACTTGTCGATAGACAGGATTTCGTATTCCAGTTCCGACAGTGACATGGGCTGTGCGGCCTCAGCCAGCGTCTTCACCACCACGATGCGGTTGGCGGTCGGCTTGATGCCATGAGCCTCCAACAGGCTCTCGCATGTTTCATGATCGAGTTTCATGGGGACAAAGGTACGAATAAGTGAGCGAAATGCCAAATTTATTTGGGCATTTCCGAACGTGAGTACCTTCGACCGCAGGTCAAAGGTACGAATAAGTGAGCGAAATGCCAAATAAATGCCAAATATTTCACTCGCAATTGTTTCTTTGCAACCGAGTTGCAACAGAATAGTCATACCTTTGCGACCAGTATCAACAATATAACAAACGTATGACACACGAACATCATCACGAGCATTGTCATGGACACTGCGAAGAGCATCACCACGAACATCATCACGAACATCACCACGAACACCATCACGAGCATCATCATGAGCATGAGCACGGACTGCACCGCCAACTGTGGCAGATAGTCCTTACGGTGGTGCTGCTCGTCGGCGCCGTCGTCATAGAGAAGACGCTACAGCCGCCCATGTGGCAGCTGCTGCTGGTCTATCTCGTACCTTATTTAATAATAGGCGGCAGCACGCTGAAGGAAGCCGCCGAGGGCGTGCTGCACGGCGACCCGTTCAACGAGCATTTCCTGATGTCGGTGGCCACCGTCGGTGCGCTGTGCATCGGTTTCCTGCCGGGTGCCGAGCATGAGTTTCCAGAGGCCGTCTTCGTGATGCTGTTCTTCCAGATTGGCGAGCTGTTCGAGGGCTATGCCGAGGGGAAAAGCCGCGCCAGCATCGCCCACCTGATGGACATCCGACCGGACGTGGCGCACGTAGAGGCGGGCGACGGTCAGGCCGGCGAGAACAGCAGTCAGGTCGGAGCAGGCGGCCCGCAGACCGGGGCGGGCGAGATGACGGTATCGCCTGAAGAGGTGGCCGTCGGCTCGGTCATCGTGGTGCGCCCCGGCGAGAAGGTACCCTTGGACGGAGTGGTCGTCAGCGGCACGTCGTCGCTGAACACGATGGCACTGACCGGCGAGAGCCTGCCGCGCGAAGTGGGCGAGGCCGACGAGGTGGTGTCGGGCTGTGTCAATCTGACGGGTGTGCTGCGCATCCGTACCACGAAGACTTTCGGCGAGAGTACCGTTTCGAAGATTATCCGCCTGGTGGAGGATGCCGCCGGGCACAAGTCGAAGAGCGAGGTGTTCATCACGCGCTTTGCCCGTGTCTATACCCCCATCGTGGTCTTTGCCGCCCTGGCCCTGGTCGTGGTACCCACGCTGCTGGGCGGGGCGTTCGCCACGTGGCTCTATCGCGCACTGATGTTCCTGGTGGTCAGCTGTCCGTGTGCGCTGGTGGTCAGCGTGCCGCTCACGTTCTTCGGTGGCATCGGCGGCGCGTCGCGCAAAGGCATCCTGGTAAAGGGTGCCAACTATATCGACCTGCTCAGCAAGGTAGATACCGTGGTGTTCGACAAGACCGGCACGCTGACCCACGGCCGTTTCGCCGTCGTGGCGGTACACCCCGACCTGTGCGATGAGCAGCAGCTGCTGCATCTGGCAGCCCATGTGGAGCACTACTCCAACCACCCGATAGGTGCTGCCCTGCGCGACGCCTTCCCCGACGAGGCCACCGACGGCTGTAGCATAGCCGACGTGGAAGAGGTGGCGGGCAAGGGCATCCGCGCCAGGGTGGAAGGCCGCGTGGTGTGTGTGGGCAACACGAAGATGATGGACGCCGTGGGTACACGCTGGCACGACTGCCGCGACGACGTGGGCACCATCATCCATGTGGCCATCGACGGCACCTACGCCGGCCACATCGTCATCAGCGACGTGGTGAAGGAGGACAGCCGCGAGGCCATCGACGCGCTGAAGCGCTTAGGGGTGGCACGCACCGTCATGCTGACCGGCGACCGCAGCAACGTGGCCGAGAGCGTGGCACGCCAGCTGGGCATCGACGAATACCATGCCGAACTGCTGCCCACGGACAAGGTGAGCATCGTGGAACGGCTGCTGTCGGCCAAGAGCACTCCGTCGGCCGACAGCCATGCCGCACCGTCGGCCGGCCGACTGGCCTTCGTGGGCGACGGCATCAACGATGCCCCCGTGCTGGCGCGGGCCGACGTGGGCATAGCCATGGGCGGACTGGGCAGCGACGCCGCCATCGAGGCCGCCGACGTGGTGCTGATGGACGACCACCCCTCGAAGATAGCCACCGCCATACGCATAGCCCGCCGCACGCTGTCGATAGCCCGGCAGAACATCTGGTTTGCCATCGGCGTCAAGGTGGCCGTGCTGCTGCTGGCTGCCGTAGGTGTGGCTACCATGTGGATGGCCGTGTTTGCCGACGTGGGCGTCACGGTGCTGGCGGTGCTCAACGCCATGAGGGCACTGAAAGCCTGAACCAGCCCCCTCCAAACCTCCCCCTGTAGGGGAGGCCAGCCCCCTCCAAACCTCCCCCTGTAGGGGAGGCTTTATGTGTTTACACCTCGAAGTCGAGACAGCTGCGCTGCACCGTGTAGGGGCGCACCTTCGTGTTGGCCACCGCCACGTGGTCGGGGTGGCAGGCATAGCCTTTCAGGGCCTCCTCGCTCTCCAGGGTGCTGTCGAGCATCACGTCGGCATTCGACGATGCCAGCCGTCCGCTGATGTGTACCGTCACGTCGATGAGACCGGGCACCTTGCCCACCAGTCCTTCGAGTCCTTCTTTGATACCTGCCTTGACGGCTTGCTTCTCTGCTTCAGAGAGTTCCGGATTCAGTGTCCAGAGAATAATGTGCTTTACCATGTGAAGTTTGATGTTTGATGTTTGAAAATGATGATTTGAAAATTGAAGTTTGATGTTTGAAATTTCAAACGTCAAAGTTGACGGCTGCCTGCAGGTGCATGTCCTGGCCGGTGACGGGATGACGGAACCATATCTCGGCGGCATGCAGCATCAGTCGCTCGCCCCTCGTGCCGTACAGCTCGTCGCCCACGATGGGGCGGTTCAGTCCGTCGGGGTGGGCACAGTGTATGCGCAACTGGTGCGTGCGGCCGGTCTGCGGATAGAGTGCCACCAGGCGGTCGGTCAGGAACTCATAGTCCGTCACGGCGCGCTTGCCGTGCTCCATGTCCACCACCTGCCGCGGACGGTTCATGGGGTCGGGGCGCATGGGCAGCGAGATGGTGCCCAGCCCAGCCCCCTCCAAACCTCCCCCTGTAGGGGAGGCTTTTTGCGCGGTCGATTCTCCCCCTCTACAGGAGGGGGTCGGGGGGGGAGGCTGGCTGGGCTCCAGCAGTGCGATGTACTTCTTCTTCACCTCGTGCCTGACGAACTGTTCCTGCAGCGGGTGGAAGGCCTCCATCGACTTGCAGACGATGAGCAGTCCGCTGGTGCCCATGTCCAGGCGGTGGGCCACGACGGACTCCGGGTATCGCTGCTTCATGACCGTCGCCACGGAGTATTCCTCGACACGCCCGGGCACGGACAGCATGCCGCTGGGCTTGTTGATGACGAGGATGTGCGCGTCTTCATAGACCACGGGGATGTCCATGCGCCGAAAGCCCAGCGTCTCGGGGTCGGGATCCACCTGTAGCCCTTGCAGCATCCACGTCAGTATGGGCTTGCACTTGCCCCGGCAGGCGGGATAGTAGTTCAGGTGGCGGCGCAGCTCGGTGCGGGTGGCCGCCCCCCACCAGAACTCTGCCATGCAGACGGGGCGGTAGCCCTGCCGGTAGGCATGCTGCAACAGCTTCGGCGCGCAGCAGTCGCCGGTGCCGCCCGGTGGCAGCGGGAATTTGCGCTGCAGCTTCGGCGTGCTATAGTACGACTGCCAGATGTCCACCAGGTCTTTTTCCTCGCCGCGTGCGTTCAGCAGCCGGTACTGGTGGAACAGCCACAGTTGCAGCTCCTGCGACATGTGGGCAGCCAGCAGCCGCCCGCCGTCGCCCGAGGCCAGCATTGCCGAGATTTCGCGCTCCCGGGTCTTGAAGTGTCCGTCGGGCTGCTGGGCATCATAGACGGGCGGCACGAAGTACGGCCAGTCGTTGCGCCCGGCCAGCAGTCCGCTGTAGGCTGCCAGAAACGAGTAGCCGCCCGCTGCCGTCGGCGACTCCACCACCAGCACGCCGAACATCTTGCCTCGGTCGGCATCTTCCTTGATGTCGGGGTGGCTGCCGATGTATGCCTGCACCTCACGGGCGGCCATTCGGCACAGCGGATGTGGCTCGTAGCAAAAGGGGTAGGTGAAGCGCGCCGGCCTCTCGATGTCGGTAGATAAGGGGTGTATGCTGTTCATCGCGTCGTCATATAAGCTGCAGCACGCTGGGCCATACGGTCTGCCCGGTACTGCTATTTTTCGGCAAAGTTACGAAGAATTTTTCACAAAGCGATGGAATCGGACGAAATATCTGTAGTATCGCGCCTTTTTCCTTGGTTATCTGTGAGGATTTGCTTAACTTTGCACCATCAAAACAGTGGTTTGATAAAAAACAAATAATATTTAAATAGGTATGAAAAAGAAATTATTATTATTAACAGCCCTGCTGTGCGCAGTCGTGCAGGGGGCATGGTCCCAAAGCAATTGGGACGTATGGGACGGTTCGTCGCAATCGGTGCCCTGGTCTGAACCTCAAACGGGAAATCGGCGACCGAACATTCATATTGCGTCGGGAAGCCAGCTGGCCTGGATTGCCGAACGATGGAATAATCGTGACGTTTTTGATACGAACAGGTGGCCTTATCAGTATGACATCATCCTGGAGGCCGACATCGACATGACCGCCGGCACGTGGACTACCTTAGGTGGTCATGCCTTTGAAGCCACGTTTTACGGCAACGGTCACACCATCCGCATCAAGAACACCACCGGAAGCTCCAACTATCAGGGAATCTTCTCCCAGCTGAACGAGGGGGCTGTGGTGAAGGACCTGCGCGTTGAAGTGGATTTCCAGTTGGGTAATTGCCGGAAGGTGGGCGGCATCACCGGCCACAACTATGGTACGATAAGCAACTGCTGGGTGACGGGAACCATTAAAACCAACCATTACTCTATCTATCATGCCGACCTGGGTGGTATTGCCGGTATGAATGATAGCGGTGGCAAGATTGAGTACTGCTGCTTCAACGGAACGGTATCGAATACCGCCAAGAATACCGGTGTCGGCGGACTTGTAGGCAGAAACTACAGTACGCTGGAGCACTGCACTTTCTTTGGTGAAGTAAAGACCGACCGCTCGCAGGACAATATATTCGTAGGCAAGCAGGGTACAGCGTATAGCAACTGTTATCAGGGTTACAATGATGATGAATACGATACCGCCAACGGCAAAGAGATGTATCGCGCTGCCATCGGCTATCCGGCAGTAGAGAAAGCGAAGACGTTCACTATCGCATCTGATGCCGACTGGACCGCCTTTGCCAGCTACGTCAGTAACGGATGCACCTTCAAGGACGTGACCGTGAACCTGAATAGTGATGTCACCGCGAAGACAATGGCGGGTATTACCGAAAGATCGTCGTTCCAGGGTATTTTCAATGGCAACGGGAATACGATAACGCTCGATATGGATGGCGAAGAGTACGACGACATACGCAGAGCGGTGGTAGCCCCCTTCAGATATATCAAGGGTGCTACCATCAAGAACCTGACGGTGGCGGGCGACATCGTGGCTCCAAATGCAGACTATACTTCCGGTCTGGTGGGCTATTCCTATGACGGTAAGGATAACACTTTGGGCAACACTTTGGGCAACGACATCAGGGACTGCGTGGTGAAGGCGTACATTCGGGGTAAGCGTATCTGCGGCTTCGTAGGTAATTCCTTTGCCAGCAGGATAACCTTGAGTGGTTGTGTGTTTAATGGTCAGCTGGATTCAGGGATGAGTGAACCTAAATCAGGCTTTATAGGAGGAGGCGCTACCGGTGGTGTGCAGGACATCAACTCCTGCCTCTTCATCAAGAACTACTACGACAAGCTGCAGGACTTCTACCTGGTGCGCGGCGATGCCACCTTAACAGCAACTGGTATTTTCAAAACCGCAAATGTTGGCTCACAAGGTGTTCTGGTGTACGTCTATAACACGCTTCCGGACAATTTGGGAGACCCTGTATCTGGGGGTGACTTCGGAAGGGTGGTGGCATACAGCAATGGTCTCGTGTACGATAGCAAGTACTATTCAATTCCAGCCAGTCCGCTTTTTAAGGGTGAGGGAACTGCAGGCAGCCCCTACCTCATCGAAAGTGTGGAAGACTGGGAGGACCTTGCCAATAGCATCGCATTAGGCAACACCTACGACGGCAAGTATTTCCAGCTGACGCAGGACATCGAGGTAACGATGACGGTGGGCGTGGACTTTAGGAATGCGTTCTGCGGCACCTTCGACGGCAAAGATAAAACAATCACCTTAAACCTTACGGGTGGAGACTATCTGGCACCCTTCAGCCACACCAAAAATGCCACCATCAAGAAGCTGAACGTGGCAGGCACCATCAACACCTCCGGCGAATATGCCGGTGGCATCGTAGGCTTGGGGCATGCTAACCTGGACCTCAACAACTGCCGCAGCTCAGTTACCATCAACAGCAGCGTCAGCGGTGCGGGGCGGCACGGCGGTCTGTTAGGCCACTGCTTCTACGATGGTGGCTCTATCAACATTGATGGCTGTGTGTTCGACGGTAGTTTCAGCACCACAAGCGGCACCACCACCTGTGGCGGATTTGTCGGTTTCGTAGAGGGCATTGGCTTACAAGAGCTCGATAATTACAGAATCAAAAATTCTATCATGAAGCCCAAGAGCGTAGCAAAAGGCATGATTGCGGGCACCTTCCTTGGGGAGTATTCAAATTGGACGAAGTACAACATCCAGAACAGTTTCTATATCGAAACCGAAAATCTGCCGGGCAACCAGGGCATCCGGGCTTACAAAGACGAACCCAATAATGAAATCTACAGGCAGCAGACGGTTGAGGGTGTCAGCTGCTATGTTCCCTGTACGGTAGAAGCAGACCAGCTGTATCAATACAAAGACGGCGGCATCACCGTTAAAGAACCCAAAGTCACGGATGCTAACGGTACGGTGCTTACAGCAGATACTCACTTCACATACACGCCTACTACTGTCAACGACCAAGGTACTCTTAACCTGACTGTTACCGGCAAAGGCAGCTATTCTGGCACAAAGATCATTCCCATCTTCGTGACTGGCGATACAGAAAGCGAGTCGCTGACAGCTGGCGAATATACGATTCACGACAAACTGGAAATAGACTGGCGCATCCAGGTGAGCGGCGATGTGGTAATCAACATTCCCTCTGGTGTGACGTTGACTGCCAAGAAAGGCTTTGAGTTGCCTACGGGCAACAGCCTGACCATCAACGGACTGGGCAAGTTGGTCATCGACGGCTGCGATACAGGCAAGTCGGGTATCGGTGGCGCGACGATGGGTACGCTGACCATCAATGGCGGCCAAGTGACCATCAACGGCGGCGAGGGTGCTGTCGGCATCGGAGCAGATGCAGGAAAGGATGCCAGCGGCTCGGTGACACTGGGCTGGACAAGCATCGAAGACTTCATCCAGTGCAACAGCTATCAGGTTGGCAGCATCACCTTTGGTAAGGATTTCATGCTGTATGGCAAGACGGAGAAAGCCACTGCCGAGAACATCAACACCGTCAATAAGATGGTGCCCTATGGAAAAACTGGTGATGAGTGGAACCCCCTCCTCATCAACAGCACGGACGATTGGAACGACTTCGCCAGTTCTGTTGCTACAGGCAAAGACTATAACGGTAAGTTTGTGAAACTGGCTGCCGACATTAGCAACGTCACGACACCGGTAGGCGTATATTCGGAGACGGAGTCGGCGCGCCGTCCCTTCAGTGGAACCTTCGACGGTGACAACCACACCATCACCGTCAGCATCACTGATACCGAGAATTCGGGTACTGCTCTCTTCCGTTACATCAAGAATGCTACCATCACGCAGCTGACCGTCAATGGCTCCGTCTCTGGCGGCATACACACGGCTGCCCTTGTGGCCTTCGCAGGCGGTGCGGCTACCGAAGAGACGGGCAATGCCATCGATAAATGTAAGGTGTCGGCCACTGTTGATGGCGGCACACACATCGGCGGTCTGCTGGGTCACGCTCTCGACAGCAAGGTGCATATCAGGGCCAGCGTGTTCAGCGGCACCATGCTGGGCGGTACTACTGCCAAGGGTGTCTTCATCGGCTGGGGTAATGATGGCGGTAGCAGAGATGTCGATGACTGTCTCTACCTGATGCCTGAGGGGCAGAACACCGCAGGTCTTGACCTCGCTCGTCTGAATAGCGGCAGCGTAACAATAGGCTCGTCCTGCTACAAGAACACCGATGCGGGTAGTCAAGGCATACGGGTTTATGCAGAAGCCGCTGCTGATGAAATCAACAAGAATGTACGGGCAGCCGACGGCAATACATACTATATTCCCTGCACCATCAGTGGCGTGAAGGATTACTATAAGCACACAGGCTACGACATCACCATTACGGACCCCACCGTCAAGAATGCCGACGGCACATCGCTTACGAAGGGGACCCAGTTCACTTGTACCACCAGTCCCGGCACCGTGCGCAATGAGGGCTACTACACGCTGACCGTCAGCGGCGTGAACAGCTCCGGCTACACCGGCTCGAAGAACTTTGTCTTCGCCGTGGGCAAAAACGACCCTGTCACCAGCGAAACAACAGAACTGTCAGATGGTACCTATAAGGTGTATCATGACTTGACATGCGATAACCGCATCACCATCAACGGAATTGTCACATTGGACCTTGCAGAAGGTGCTACATTCCATGCTCCTAAGGGTATCGAATTGGCTGGGGAAAACATGCTGATCATCAAGGGTTCTGGCGCACTGTTCATCGACGGCTGCGACGAAGGCAAGTCGGGCATCGGCGGAAACAGCATGGGTACGCTCTTCGTCAGGGGTGGACAGTTGGACATCCAGGGTGCGAAAGGTGCTGGCGGCATCGGCTCTGATGCCGGAAAGCCTGCCAGTGGCTCACTGACAATCAGTTCGAGTAACCTTAGCGATTATGTGAAATGCAGCAGCTATGCAGTACGAAGCAATAGCTTCACGCTGAGCGGAGGATTTGTCATCGAGGGCGAACAAACCATTGCCACCACTGAGAATATCGGTGGCAAGAAGATCGTCCCCGCTATGGTGCTCGACGACCAGGGAGGCACTAACACCACCGAACTGGAGACCTACGACGGCAAGCAGTTGGCAGTAGCCCTGAAGAACCGCACCATCTACCTCGACGGCAAGTGGAACACACTGTGCCTGCCCTTCGACTACGACATCAGCGAATTAAGAAATGTTGAGGCCCGCACGCTCACTGCTGCCAGCATCGAGGGCACCACGCTCAACCTGACCTTCGGCGATGCCGTCACAGAACTCAAAACCGGTGTGCCCTACATCATCAAGTTTGATGCAAACACCTATGAGGCTAACGGCAATCAACACCTCGTCAACCAAGTGTTCGAAGAGGTGACGGTCAAAAACGAGACGAAGAACTGTGTCTTCGGCACGGGCGATACCCAAGTGAGCTTCATCGGAACCTACTCCAGCCAGAAGTTTGACGCTGATGACAATAACATCCTGCTCATGGGCGGCGAGAACAAGCTCTACTATGCTGCCGCTGGCACCAGCATCGGTGCCTGCCGCGCCTACTTCAAGATAGGGGGCGGCACACAGGCTCCGCGCATAGACGGATTCAACATCAGCTTCGACGGCGATAATTCAACGCTGGGAGTAACTACTCCCCTCTCCGATCGGAGAGGGACCGGGGGTGAGGCTTGGTATTCGCTGGATGGGCGCAAGCTCAGCGGCAAGCCTGCACAGAAGGGCGTGTATATCACTAATGGTAAAAAGATCGTGATTAAGTAATAAAGAATTATGAAAAAGAAAGCATATATAACCCCCGATCAGCGCATCGTGACGCTGCAGCATCAGCAAGACCTGCTCATCGGCAGTGTACAGTCCAACGGTCTCACAGCAGGCGACGAACTCATCTTCGTCGGTGAACCAGAAACTGGTATCGCTATCAGTGACATCATCTTCAGGTAAAAGCACCAGAATCGGGAGAAGAGCGAAGTAGGCGGAAAACCTGCTTCGCTTTTTCGTTTCCCTCTTCATTATTCTACTAAAAAGCCATAAAATAATTAGATTCCAAGAACAAAAATACGGAATATTGGAATAATTTAGTAACTTTGCAGCCAAATTATGCTAAAGTAAACAGTTATGAGCTTTTTCAGTAAACTATTCGGAAAGAAGGAGGAAGAACAGAAGATAGGGGGCATGGAGGACTTCATGACCCTCATACGCGTCTATTTCCAGGCCGTCATGGCTGCCGACCTGGGCATCACCAACCTTGCCGCGCTGCCCGACCTGCGCACGTTCAAGGCCACGCTGAAGGTGCCTACGCAGAACAACAAGCTGGGACTGGCCGAGAAGTCGCGCTGCAAGAAGATGTTCAAGGAGCTGTACGACATGGACGACGACTTCACGCGCGAAATAGAGCAGAGCATACGCAAGCGCTGCAAGAAGCCGCAGGACATACAGACCTACATGTACCAGTTCTCGGGATTCTCGCAAGACCTGATGATGCTTACCGGCAACCTGATGAAATTCAAGCTGCGCGTGCCGGGATTCTTCAAGAAGGCCATCTACACCATGACCGAGAAGACCGTCGGCGACATCTTCAACAAGAACGACTTCAGCGACCCCGCCGTCATGAAAACCGTGGTAGCCATACGACAGTACGACCAGAAGCTGGGCTTCTCGCAACAGTGGGTGACGAACTTCGTTTACCGCGTCGTCATGCTGGCCAAGAAAGAGAAACAGCCCAGGGAATAATAAAAAATATTAAAAGGTCGGCCGTTTTGCGGTTGTTTTGATATTTTTATCGTAATTTTGTCGAGATTAAGCGAGTTGGTATGACTGCTAACGAGAAGACATTGGCAACCTTTGAGACGCGCATCAGGCAGATGATTCTCCGTTTTCAGGACTTGAAGCAGGAGAACGCATCGCTCTATGAGCAGTTGAAGAAGAACGAAGCGGACCTCGCCGACCTCCGTGCCAAGCTGCTACAAGGGCAGAACGACTACCAGTCGCTGAAGATGGCCAAGATGATCGAGATTACCGACGGCGACCTTTCGGGTGCCAAGGAGCGGTTGTCGCGGCTGATACGTGAAGTCAACAAGTGCATTGCCATCCTTAGTGATGAAAATCAGTAAACGAGGGAGCGACAAGCCATGGCAGAACAGAAAGAGGACAGACTACATATCCGGCTGCACGTCTATGACGAGGAGATAGAAGTTGTCATCAACCGTGACGACGAGGAATACTATCGCAATGCCGCCAAGCTCATCACCCAGCGCTACAACGCCTATGCCGGCGTGTTCAAGGGGCGCAAGAGCGACCACGTCATCGCGCTGATGACACTCATCGACGTGGCGCTGATGTATGAGAAGGAACGTGTACACAACGACACCCTGCCCTACGATAATGTTCTTGCACGGCTCACCTCGGAGATTGAAGCAGCACTCGGCGACGACAAATAGCTTCCGGCAGAGAGAGACAGACAGAGAGAACATTAACACCAATATATTAAAAAGACATTTATGAACATCATTGTTGCTATCATTGCCATTGCGGCCGCCCTCATCATCGGCGGGCTGGGTGGCTTTATGATTTTCCGCTATGTCATCAAGGGGAAATATAACGAGATGATTGACGCAGCCACCAAGGAGGCTGAGGTTGTCAAAGAGAAGAAGCTGCTTGAAGTGAAGGAGAAATTCCTGAACAAGAAGAGCGAGTTGGAAAAGGAAGTGCAGAAGCGCAACCACGACATCCAGCAGAACGAGAACAAGCTGAAGCAGCGCGAACTGTCGCTGAACCAGCGCCAGGAGGAGCTGGGCCGCCGCAAGAACGACCTGGACAACCAGCAGACACGCATCGACAACGAGAAGAAGCTGCTCAACCTGAAGCAGGAAGAGCTGGAGAAGATGCAGATGCAGGAGCGCGCCAAGCTGGAAGAGCTGTCCGGCCTCTCGGCCGACGAGGCAAAGGCCCGTCTGGTGGAGTCGCTGAAAGACGAGGCGAAGACCGATGCGCAGGCCTACATCAACGAAATCATGGACGAGGCAAAGCTGAACGCCAATGCGCAGGCCAAGAAGATAGTGATACAGACCATCCAGCGCGTGGCCACTGAGACGGCCGTCGAGAACAGCGTCTCCGTGTTCCATATCGACAACGACGACGTGAAGGGACGCGTCATCGGCCGCGAGGGGCGCAACATCCGGGCCTTGGAGGCTGCCTGCGGCGTGGAAATCGTCGTCGATGACACCCCCGAGGCCATCGTGATCTCGGCCTTCGACCCCATCCGTCGCGAGACGTGCCGTCTGGCCCTGCACCAGTTGGTAGCCGACGGGCGCATCCACCCCGCACGCATCGAGGAGGTGGTGGCCAAGGTGAAGAAGCAGTTGGAGAACGAGGTGATCGAGACCGGCAAGCGCACCGCCATCGACCTGGGCATACACGGGCTGCACCCCGAGCTGATTCGCATCATCGGTAAGATGAAGTATCGCTCCAGCTACGGACAGAACCTGCTGCAGCATGCCCGCGAGACGGCCAACCTCTGTGCCGTCATGGCTGCCGAGCTGGGGCTGAACCCCAAGAAGGCCAAGCGCGCCGGACTGCTGCACGACATCGGCAAGGTGCCCGACGAGGAGAGCGAGATGCCTCACGCCCTGTATGGTGCCAAGATTGCCGAGAAATATAAGGAAAAGCCCGACATCTGCAATGCCATCGGTGCCCACCACGACGAGATGGAGATGCAGACACTGCTGGCTCCCATCGTACAGATTTGCGACGCCATCAGCGGTGCCCGCCCCGGTGCCCGTCGCGAGATTGTCGAGGCATACATCAAGCGCCTGAACGACCTGGAGGCCATTGCCATGAGCTATCCCGGCGTCACCAAGACCTACGCCATCCAGGCCGGTCGCGAGCTGCGCGTCATCGTTGGTGCCGACAAGATGGACGATGCCGAGACCGAGGCACTCAGCGGACAGATTGCCTCGAAGATACAGAACGAGATGACCTATCCGGGTCAGGTGAAGATTACCGTCATCAGAGAGACGCGCAGCGTGGCCTACGCAAAGTAACACCGCAAGACGCTGTTTTATAAACGGTGAAGTAAGATTAGATAAACAACGATAAGAATATCATAAGAAAGTGGTGTAATCCAAGTGGTTACACCACTTTTTGTTATTGTTAAACTTTGTTTCATTTCTTGCTATTTTCGGATTTTTACCGTAATTTTGCGTCATATTTGCGACACGACTTATTAGTAGAAAAGGTTAAACTTATAAATACTTGTCGCTATTTAGATGGTTTAAATAGTAGAAAAGATATGCCAGCATTAAAATTCGAGATTAAAAGGAAGTGCGAAGTCTTTGGAAGTATCTTCGTTGCCAAGACGCTTGATTCCATATCAAAGAAGTACCGAGTTGATGACAGCACTGTTTGGGCGCATATTAGGAAATATTCCATCCCAACCCGTCAGATTGGCAATTATGTGTATGCACCCAAAAAGGAAATCGACAGCGCCTCAATGTCAATACTGTTTTCCCGAATTTCTGTTCCATCGTCAGTGGTTGTTTGGCTGCAAAGTTACTAAATTTCCCACGAAAGCGTTCATAGCGAGACAAAAAATATTTTCATAATTATGCTGTTATTCCGATACTGCTTTGGGCGTTTGTGACTCGCCTTGCTTTAGTTGTAGATGCGGGCGTTCCCAGATTTGCCAGTCGTCTATCTCTTTGAAGAGACGGGTAAGGACGTCTTTATAATCGTCGGGATAGATCATCGTATAGACGAACCATAGTTTATGATTGACCATAATCTTGGTGTAATAACTATAGCCGTCGATGCGACTGCCATTTTCACATTGTGGACCGGAGAGGATGAAGTAATCGCTGCCGGGTCTGCGGTCTGTCGCTTGAAGCACCTGTGCCAATGAGTCCATACCGTCCTTTAGCGACTGGCCGTTGCCCGGCATCACATGGCTCTCGATGACTACGATGATCCACTGGTCGCCATACTCGAAGCGCATGCGGCCTTTTTCCTCTTGAAGGGAATCTGCTTGGGCGGTGAAGAACGACGGCACGCGGACAACGTAATCATAATCGGTATCCTTGTACTCGAACATATCTGCATAAGTGATTTCCCGCCCGAATACCTCCTTGTGTGACTTCAACTCGGCACAAGAATGAATCCAGTCGATGCTCGCAGCCACGAGGATGATTGCAATGAATATGAAGATAGCCTTTCTCATTGCTTAGTATGTTTTCATAATGGCACTGTTGATGTGCTTGTCGATGTCGGTATCGCCACGCTCAGACTTCTTGCCGTATCCGAGGCTGTAGGTCACAGTCAGGTTGATGTTCCTGCCGTCGGCCTCGCCGTAGTTCCAGATGTCGCGGCGGTAGCAGCCGTAGTCCATCGTTATGTGCTGCTTCGTATAGCGGCTGAAAGGATTGCGCACCAGTGCTTTGACAGCCCAGTTCTTGTGATTCCAACTGACGAGCCACTCATAGACGGGACGGCGGCTGATGAGGTAAGGCTCGCGGATGTCGAGAGCCGTGTAGGCCGTGCGGTAGTTGAAGCGCAGCATCCAGTCGCCCGTGAGGTAGGTGACGGAGGCTTTCATGCGGAAGATATTGCGTGACAGGTCGTAGGTGTCGCCACGCAGCATGTTGTATTCCTCGATGGCGGTCACACTGAGGCGCAGTTTATCAGCAAAGACGCTGTAGGCATAAGTGGCAGTGAGCATATTGCCGTAGTAGGTGCCGTCGTTCGTGTGGCTGTCGTAGATGGTCTGCAAGTCTGCATCGTAGCGGTGCAGGATGTTGTCGAAGTAGATGCTGTTGTCGTAGGACATGGAAATCTTCGACTTGCCAATCTGTCCGTTGTACGACAGCGTATTGCCCAGCACTTTTAGCGGGGCGAGGTCGGGATTGCCCTTGACAGCCTCGAAGAACGAGGTGGGTACGGTCATGTCGTTCTTGTTCGACGGGTTGAAAAGCGTGTGGGTGAAAAGGCCGTTGAGTGCGAGGGAGTGTTTCTGGTTCAGGGCGTAGTTGCCGCCGTAGAAGGCCACAGGACTGCAATAATTGTAGTGACTGTCGTTGAGTTTGACGGCAGAGTTCGACACGCCAGCCGACACGTAGTAGTAATACTTCTGCGCTGAGCCACTGAGTTGCACCAGGCCCATCGTCACGTCCGTAGTCAGCCGCTGGTTGCCCGCCGAGGTTCCTGTGTAGGTGTCCTTGTAGTGGTTGTGGTCGTGTGTCAGTGAGCCGGAGAGTGTGAGGCCATTCTTCCATGACTTGTAGTAGCGTGCGTTGCCTCGGATGGCATTGTTGTCCTCGGTTACATCGGAGGTCATCGCGCTCTGAGCGGTCTCCGTGTAGCGGCTGTTGTATCGGTTGTGGCCGAACGAGGCCGACGCTGTGAAGTCGAGCGTCTGATCTTTGGGCAGCCAGAGCGTATAATTGGCATAGACGGCAGGGACGAGTCCGCGACTGTCCGACGAGGTGAGCCGTTGGGTCGTGCCGTCATAGCGTCCCGTGTAGAGAGCCTTCATCGCCGCCTCCGCGCTGGGCATGGCCTGACGGGTCAGACTGACGTAGGCGTTCAGTCGGTGGCTGTTGCCCGTCGATGTCAGTTTCAGGCGTACGGCCTGGTTGTTCGTCTTGCGGAGGGATGTCTCGCTTGTAAAGTCCCGTGTCAGCCTCGAACGGTCGGAAAAGGTAAAGTCCTCGTGCCCTTCCGAATAACTATGGTCGTGAGCCCAATCAGACGATGCCGTCAGCGACAGCGTAAGTCCCTTCCTGGTGAAGTCGGTAAAGGCCAGATAGTCACCCGACTTGTAGGCCAGCCCCTCGCTGGCTGACAGATAGAAGTTGCCGCCGTACTCCAGTTTATAGGTGATGAAGTTCACCAGTCCCGCCTTACCCGCATACTTGCCGCTCGGTGTGCGGATGTACTCTATGCTGCGGATGTTCTTGGCCCGTAGCGTCGCCACGTCTTCGGCTTGTGCCTCCATGCCGTTGATACAAATCACCACCTCGCCGCCGCTGTGCGTCGTGATGCTCCTTGTATGTGGCGACACATCCAGTTCCACCGTCTGCATCACACTCAGCAGGTCGAAGCCGTTGGCCGAATGTTTCTTCTCCAGCGTCGTCGGCAGCAGTACAGTTTTGTCGGCCATCTCTATCTGTCCGTCAGCATTCACCACCACCTCCGGCAGCGTCTCGTTTTTAATGCTGTCGTTCTGAGCCTGTGTTGCTGCGGCCATCAGGCAAACCATTGAAAATAGAATCAGTCTTTTCATCGTTCTTTTTGTTTGGGTTATCATCATTGTATACACACGACGAAGCAAACCGTTCAACTTTTAACATTCGCGAGTGCAAAGGTACTGTCATTTATGTCTGACAAACGAATTTTCTTCCTGACATTTGTCTGACATTTGCCTATTTCACATCTGATACACGCGGCTCATGCCGTCGGCTTCCATCGGGGCGATGGGCTGGCGGAGCAGAACGAGGTAGAAACGAGGGAAAGTCTCTACGGGTGGATGGTCGGCAATGTAGCGGTCTATCTTCTGTCGGGCCTCGTTGCGCAGGGTGTCGTCGCGGCATGGTACGAGGCGGTCTTCATCCACAAAGGCGATGTGCCAGAAGGCCATGTAGCCGATGACGTAATGCTCTACGGCTACGGCCTCGTCCTTGTCGATGCCTGGGATATGAACAAAAAGGGGCTGGCGATCATTTTCACAAATGCCCACCACTGCCCAAGAGAGATTTATGTAATGGAAATTGTTCTGCATAGTTTCTTGAGATATTATCCGGTTTGCCTAAATATTTGCTTGTCGTGCTCTTTTGTCTGGCTATTTTTCAGTAGGTGGACAAACTATCCAAGTCCTCACTCAGTATCGGGTGATTCTTCTTGATATAGAGATACAGGTCGTTAAGCGTCTTCACTTCGCCCTTTGTTCTCTTTTCAATGCGCTTCAAAAATACGTCATCGAACATCTTCGGTTCAATATGAGGGATAGAGAACTCGTTGACAGGACGAAAGAAGATAATGCCGTCAACACGGTCGCCAAGGCTTTCGTTGGCACGGAATGGACTGCCGTTACTTTTACTCAACATCCGTTCGCTATATTGAAAATGGAAAAAGTCGGAAATGAGAATGTTGGCAAAGGGGCTTCCTGCAATGTCGAAACCCACAGGGCGGTTGCCATTACAGCGGAAGGCTTCGTCTGCTAGTCCGTCGCTGGAACGTTCCCATCGGAAATCATCAGCACTCGGGATGTAGCCGTTACTGCCCATCAGTCCACCCCAAAGTTTAATAGAGAACACCCTGTTAGGATAGAGAACAGAAAGAATCTTCCCCGCCGTAGCCTGAACGTTGTACATTCCAGACTTTGAGTTATAAGAAGAATGAAATTGCCGCATCGTATGGCTTGAACCAGCGTAGTAGAGTACCTTGCGATTGGAGCCAACATAGCCTGCAATCTTGTTGGCTGTTGATTGGTCACGGCTTAACGTGTACTCATATTTGTCACCGTCGAATAGTTGCAACATGTAGGGAGGATCAAGAAGGAGCAGACGAGTGAACTTGCCTTGTGCTCTGTTGTAACGCCACAAAGCCTTGATGTCTTCCAGAGCCTCCTTGTATGGCCAGCCGTAAGTATCAGGGGCATCACGAAGAATCTGTAGCGCCAAATCCTCGCGGAAGGTTTTCGACATCATCAACGTGTCGGCCTTCTTCTGGTCTATGCTATTGCCGCTTTCCCAAGCAAGCGCATCAATGTGAAAAGTCGTGTCGTTGGCAACGTAGTCGAGGTAGTCAGCCAGGAATAGCATGTGGTCTTTTATCCAGTGGTCTTCGCCCAACGATACAACATTATATTGCTTTATCTTCTGTGATAAGTAGTCGAAGGGTGAAATGGTCTGGCCTTGAATGAACGAAAGATAATCCTTTTGCTTTTTTGTTCGTTCATCGGTCTGTGCTACTGCAAATGTCACTGTCAAAAGCATTGCCAGCAGGAACAAGAACCGTTTGTAGTGTTTCTGATGTTTCATTTTTATTCTGATTATCGTTTATAACTTATAATATTATAATCTGTTCTTTTCCGCATTACCTGCGCCCGTACCTTTGTACTTTGAGTTTGTGGCATTGAAGTTATATGTGAGTGATGCACCAATGTACTGCGTATAAACATAAGCATCCTTTGCCATTGTGGAAACGGGATAATAACCCGTCCATCGTTCACGGAGATTGCGGAAGATGTCATTGGCAAAGAGGGCTACGGTGAGGTTGCCGTCAAGGAAGGTCTTCTGTACTCGGGCGTTGATGTTAAACTCATGGGCATAGTGGTTGAATCCGTAGTCGTGGCTGGTGGAATAATGCAGATAGAGCATCGCCTTCGTGGTCTTGCCGATGGTGAACCAGTTGCGGAAGTTTATCTGCCATTCAGGTTTGTTGCGTTTTGTGGCGAGGCCGTATGCCTGGGTGTCGAAGTTCTGCTGCCAATAACTCAATGTCAGCGTGGGACTGTAGAAACCGAATTTGGGCGAGGCTGTCAGAGAGGCGTTGTAACTCTCAAACTTGTCAAAGTTGCGGTTGGTCCAGATGGTGATCTCCGTTCCTTCCTGATACAGACTGCCAAAGTTCAAACGCATGTCCTTATTGTGGCTGTAGCCTGCCGTGAAGTTCAGCCATGAGTAGGTGACGTTAAGGTCGAGGTTCTGCTTGATGGTAGGGCGCAACAAGGGATTTCCACCTTCATACTCATAACGGTTGTCATACTGGATGTTGGAATTAAGTTGATAATAACTCGGTCTGCTGATGCGCTTGTTATAGCTCAGTTCAATGCCCCATTTGTTCTTTTGCCAACCGACGGAGAGATTCGGAAACAGGTCGTGGTATTTGCGGCTCGGCTCTGTCTGGTACTGACCGAAGGAATAGTACTCGGACGTGACGGCCTCGTAGCGCAGTCCACCGTTGAGACTCCAATCACCCAACTTCAACTTGTATTCGGCAAATCCCGCTACATTGCTTTCCTTGATTTCATCATTGGACGGTGCCACCACTTGCTCCACATTACTATAAATGCCATGGCTGTTTGAACGTGACACTTCTGAGCCTGCACTCAATTCGCCTTTCCATATCGGATAGGTCAGCACCAACTTTCCAGCCAGCATGTGGTTACGGTTCTCATTGTGGGTGGTCACGGTGCGGTCAGCCAGTTGCAGGCTATGCTCAAAGGATGCTTGGTCGCGCACGTTTTTCTTCCATATCCACGAGCCGTTGAAGTCGATGCCGAGTTTCCCGGCCTTGCCCACATAGTAGATGTTGGCCTCGTGCTGTGGGCGGTCGCTTATATTCATTTCTATAATTTGGTCAACCATTCCTTCGAGGGTGTTGTTTCGTGTGATGGTCTGCTGTGCCTGAACCGTTCCACCCTCATAGAGCGAGCCGCTAAGATTGTAGGAGAAACCGATGGAGTTGTCATCGTTGAAATCATAACTGGCTCCTATCTGCCCGCCAAGCATGGTGTACCAGAAGTTGTTGGGACATACCTGTATGATGCTGACGTGATTACCGTTTGCCCGGGTATCTGTAGATATTGCATTGTCCTCGGAATGGTTGCCGTTATTGACCATCATGCTTCCGAATACTTCCAAACCACCCGTACGATATTTTACAGTGGCATCGTCGTAGGTCGTCCATTTCTCGTTATATTTCACTTGGCTGTATGCCTCCACGCTGATGCCGTCGCCTTGATGCTTCTTGGTCTTGATGCGGATAACGGCACCGACTTCGGCATTGTACTTGGCACCAGGCGAGGTGATAATGTCCACGCTCTTGATGTCGGTAGATTTTAGTTGCTTCAGTTCGCGAGCGTTCTGCACCTTCTTGTTGTTGATGTAGATTTCAGGCGTACCCTTTGCAAAGACGGTGAAGTTACCGTCGCTGCCTTGTACTTGTGGTAGCATCGACAGCACATCGTCAGCAGTGCCGACATCTTTCAGCAGTGAGTTCTGAATATCAACGGTCATGCCTCCCGTGGTCATTTTGTATTGTGGACGTTCGCCCTTCACCACGACTTCACCGAGCGTTTGCGTGTCGGGCTGCATCTGAATGTCACCCACATTGCCCTGCCGTGCGTCGAGAAACTTTGTCGTATATCCCACGCTCGTCACTTTCAACAGACCTTCTTGCTTGTCGATGCTGATGCTGAAAGTCCCGTCATCCTTGGTCACGGCTCCTGCGATGAAAGCAGAGTCGGCACGGTTGACGAGCACAACGTTGACAAACGGCATCGGCTGGGCCTGCTCGTCAATCACCCTGCCGCTGATGTCCTGTGCTGTCGAG